>NZ_JBYSZX010000004.1:399061-399197 GCF_058787615.1 Pseudomonas sp. FW305-3-2-15-C-LB1
AGTGGTTTTAGCGGCTGGCTTGGCGGCTGGTTTCGCAGCAACGGTTTTAGCGGCTGGCTTGGCGGCTGGTTTTGCAGCAGCGGTTTTAGCGGCTGGCTTGGCGGCTGGTTTTGCAGCAGCGGTTTTAGCGGCTGGC
>NZ_JBYSZX010000004.1:399296-459059 GCF_058787615.1 Pseudomonas sp. FW305-3-2-15-C-LB1
CTTGGCGGCTGGTTTCGCAGCAGCGGTTTTAGCGGCTGGCTTGGCGGCTGGTTTTGCAGCAGCGGTTTTAGCGGCTGGTTTTGCAGCAGCGGTTTTAGCGGCTGGCTTGGCGGCTGGTTTCGCAGCAGCGGTTTTAGCGGCTGGCTTGGCGGCTGGTTTTGCAGCAGCGGTTTTAGCGGCTGGCTTGGCAGCAGCAGGTTTTGCTACGGCTTTAGCGGGTGCCTTGGCAGCAACAGCTTTGCTCGCCGGCTTCTTCGCGCTCGCTGCAACAGCTTTAGCTGGGGTACGAGCGCCCAGCACCTTAGCCACGGCTTCCTTCACACGACCAACGCCCTGGGCCAGCTTCAGGCTTTCCTGAGCATCTTTTTTAAGTTGGGAAATGTAGGCGCGGGTTTCAGCTTGGCGATCCTTGAGGGCGTCCAGCAGATCCTCAAGTTCTTTGACAGCGTCTTTGGCTTTGGCTTGTGCCTTGGCCTTGCCGGCAGTAGCGGCGTCTTGCAGTTTGGTGCGGGATTTGTGCAGCTTCTCTTGCGCTTTACCGCGTTGTTTTTCCAGCTTGGCGAGCAGTTTTTCTGCATCGGCCAACGCTTGGGAACAAGCGCTTTCCAGATGTTCGAGCAAGCTGCCCGAGAGTTGTTGGAGTAAATGCAACGGGGTATTAACAGGCTTCTGTTTGGCCGACATGGTTTACCTCCTGGCTGACGTGGGTGCGGCTCATACTAGCCCTCTGCTCTTACCGCCGCTAGGGCATGTTGACAGTATCGTTTGCCTGGCGTTGCACCGTGAGAAAATTCTTATCGAGATAACGAAAATACGCGGCACTTTTTACGTCACCACACTGGCATAATCCGTCGCACTTTCGGCGGGAGGATGCCCATGTCGCGTTACTTTTTTCTTGTGCTTGGCCTGGCGATTTCGGTGGCCAATGCGAGCGAACAATCGCCGGTAAAAAACACCGACCAGAACCAGCACGACCTCGCCTACAGCCTGGGCGCCAGCCTCGGCGAACGCCTGCGCCAAGAGGTTCCCGACTTGCAGATCCAGGCGCTGGTCGAAGGCCTCAAACAAGCCTATCAAGGCAAACCCCTGGCGCTGGACAACGCACGCATCGAACAGATTCTTGCCCAGCACGAAGCACAAAGCGAAGCTGACGCGCAGGCACCTCAAAGCGAAAAAGCACTCGCGGCCGAACAACAATTCCTGAGCAAAGAAAAAGCCGCAAAGGGTGTGCGCGAGTTGGCGGATGGAATCCTGCTTACCGAGCTCACCCCAGGCACTGGCGACAAGCCGAAGGCCAGCGATCAGGTTCAAGTGAAGTACGTGGGACGGCTACCCGATGGGACAGTGTTCGACCAGAGCGCGCAACCTCAATGGTTTCGCCTGGACAGTGTGATCAGCGGTTGGAGCAACGCGTTGCAACAGATGCCGGTGGGCGCCAAATGGCGCCTGGTGATTCCATCGTCCCAGGCCTATGGCGCCGACGGTGCCGGCGAATTGATCCCGCCCTATACACCCCTGGTGTTCGAGATCGAATTGCTCGGTACCCGACACTGAGGCAACAAAAAACGGTGCGCCATGCGCACCGTTTTTTGTACCCCTATTATCGAGGATCAAGCCTGGGTAGCAGACTCTTCCTTGTGAGCGTTGTGCAGCACTTCGATCAAGCAGTCTTCCAGCTCGAATCGTTCGTGAAGCAACGCGCCCAATTCTTTGAATTTATCCGCCACACAGTTACCGGCATCGCACAGGTCGGTGAACTCGAGCAGCTTCTCAGTGATGACATCGATGCGCGGGTAGAGGGTCTCCGCCAAATCCAGGCCACGCTGATCGTCAAAGGCCTCCGCCTCCTTGGTCAGTTGCTCGTAGACACCGAAATGGCCGGCTGACACGTAGTCCACCAAGACACCACAAAAGTCCTGCAACGGTTCACGGTTCTCGGCCAGTGCTTCAGGCTTGGCGCCAAGAGCATCAAAGGCCCGAACCAGTTCGTGACGTGCCTTCAGCCAGCTGTCGATCAGCTTGTGCACCCCACCCCAGCGTTCCTGAGCATTCTGACAACTTTCCAGCATGATGATCTCTCTTCCCTAATAGGGGCGCTGCCGCCTGGTGCCCGCGCAACACTTCAAGGATAAAGCAGCAGCCGGACAAGGCCGCATCTGACAAACGGTTTGAACTACACGTGCGGGCCAGATTATGCCCGCATGACTATGGCTTCAAGGTACGCAGGAGAGAAAGTTCATACAAGTGTTTAATCCCGTCCTACAAACTGCGACCCGATATCAGCGCCTCGCCGGGCGCAAACGCTGGCTCAAAAACAGCTGTGAAAATTGCATGACGCCCAGTATCAACATCCCAATGAAGAACAGCAGGCTCCACTCCGGCAGGCTCAAGTCAAACAGCGTCCAGTTGATCTCAACGCAGTCGACGGTGCCTTTGACGGTCAATTGCAGAGCCTGCCAAAACGACAGGTTTTCGATCATGTAATGCAGGCTGGGCCAGCAATCAGCCGACTGTCCCGGTGCGGCGTTTTGCAGCAGTACCTGGCGTACGGCGGTAATGGCACCCAGCAGTGCGAAGCCCATGCTCGCCAGCCCATACAGGCAGATAACCGAGCGCTTGGGGTTATGAAGGGCGGCGACCAGATTGACTAATGTGAAACCGGCCAGGAAACCCCGCTGCATCTGGCACAGGAAGCAAGGACGCAACGAGACCCCGAACTCGAGGTAAAACGAGGCGCCCAATGTCAGCGCACCCGCCAGGAACGCAAGGACATACAAGGAGCGTGAAGGGGCCAAAGACATGCTTTATCCGCATCGCGAAAGATAGGTCGCTACGGTAGAGGAAAGGCCTGACCGCTTTCAATACATGCTGGAGCAGACGATTCCGCGAGAGGGTAAGGAGATCCCGCCAGAAGATGGAAGACTTTAGACAACAGAGGGTCGGACTTTACCTACAATCGCGCTGATAGCTGCTTTCCGAGGTCCTGAGGGATTGGCTGCCAGATATATCCGAGCCAACCCTCGCCTGTCTTCCTACCTCAAACCCGAGCCGGGACGGGTAACGGTGAGGCCAGCAAACGGTTATCCAGCAAACCCAGCCCTTCCTGGAACAATTGGTTACTGCGCTCGGTGTCACCCAGTTGGGCCAACAAGCGCGCCAGCTCGGCGCAGGCCTCAGGGTTACGCTGCACTTGCAGGCTGCTTTCCAGATAGTCTCGTGCCTTGCCCCACAAACTGTTTTGCAGGCACAGACGGCCCAACGTCAGCAGCAGGCTGGCATCGCCAGGATGATCCTTCAGCCAACCTTCGGCAAACTTCAGCTGCCGGGCCGGATCGCTGCCACGCAACAGACCATACAGCCGGATCAGGTGGCTGTCGTAACCACGCTTGATGGCGCCGCGCAATGCTTCCTCAGCCTTGGCGTCGGCGCCCAGTTGACGCAATTGCTCGGCATAGGCCAGGACCAATTGCGGCTCCTGACGCTGAGCGGATGTCAGTTGTTGCCAAGCCCGTTCAAGGGACTGCAAGCCGGCCTCGCCCTGTTCTTCACGTTGGGCTGCGAGGCTGAGGTTCTCGCCCCACGCACGACGCTCAAGCTCGGCCAGTTCACTGGCGGGCAGGACTTTGTCCTTGCGCAATTCCGGCAACAGGCGGATCACCGATGACCAGTCGCCCCGCTGCTGATGCAAGCGCTGCAATTGGCGCAGCACCTGCGCGTTATGGGGATGGCGTTCGTGCATCGCCTGCAAGGTGGTCAGCGCACCCTCCGTATCACCACGGTCCAGTTGCAGTTGGGCATGGCTCAAGGCAACCGCCAGCTCGGCCTGGGGCTGACGCTCCAGGGCACGCTCCAGCAAACCATCGGACTCTTCGTAGCGCCCCTGCTCATTGGCAGCACGGGCCGCGCCGAGGTAGTACAGCAGTGGCTGACGCTCGGCTTCGGCAGCGCGGTGCAGGTGGCGCTCGGCGCTGGCCCAGCGGCCTTCGGCGAGGTCCATCTGGCCTTGTTCGATGGCGATCTGCACGCGGCGGCTGCGGTTGCGCCGCGACCACGGGTTGACCACGCCACCGGAAGTGGTGACCAGGCTCAGGAGCACGCGGATCAGGTAAATCGCCAAACCGATGGCAAACACCGCCACCACGGTCGCCCACAGGCTTGACTCGTAATGCAGCACGTGCGGGTAGGTGACCAGCACGTAACCGGTGTGTTTCGAAATGCCCACCGCCAGCGCCAGCGCGATGGCAATCGCCAGCACCAGGACCACATAGAAACGTTTCATCAGCTCTACTCCTGCTTCGCCGGCGTCGCCGCCGCCTTGGCTTCGTCGGCAGACAGATGACGCCGCTCAAGGTACGCCTGCACAGCCGCCAGGCTCGCAGCCAGGTCCGGCGTCACCACCGACACCGCCTTGGGCTCAAGCTCTGCAATACGCGCCAGCATCGCCTTGCTCTGTGGGTTGTCCTGGTTGAAGTTGTCCTGCAAGACGCTGCGCGCCTCGCCCAGGGAGCGGCTATAGACTGCCGACTCGCCATTGAGAGCGGCCCATTGTGCTTGCTCCAGGGCCAGGCTCAGGGCCAGGCGCACCTGGTTCAAGCCTTGGCCGGCCAGCAGCGGGCGGATGTTGTCATCCGGGTTGAAGTCGATGCGGAAGTAGCGGGAAATCTGCTCCCACCATTGGCTCCAGCGGCTTTCGGTGTCGGTGGTCGGGCGGCCTTGGGAGGCCGGCTCGGTCAACTGATATTCGGGGGCGATGGCCGCCAATTGCACGACCTGGTCGCGCAAGGCCGCCAATTGCAGGTACAGCCCGGTGCGGTCCGGCTGCTCGGTGCTACGCAGCGCGGCAAGGCTCTTGGCCAATTGCTCGCGTGCCGCGTAGGAGCCGGGATCGCTTTGCTCGCGAAGAATCTCGTCGGCACCCTGCACCAGCGCCTGCGCACTGTTGATGTCCTGCAGGGCAGACAGACGCAGGCTCGCCAGGCGAATCAAGTGTTCGGCCTCGGCCAGACGCCAGTCCTTGCGGCTGGCGCCCAGCACGGTTTCCAGGCGCTGGCTCAGACGTTGCTGGTCGCCCTGCAACTGGGCCACCAGACGACGGCGCTCCTCAAGCTCATCCGCACCCGGCAACTGCGCCAGGCGCGCCGCCAGTTGCTGCTGGCTTTGCTTGAGGGACTGGGACTGGTCATCGAGGGTCTGCACCTGGCCCAACTGCTGTAGGCTGCTGGCCTGCAGGGCGCGGACCTGCCAGATCCCCCAACCGCCGGCGGCAACACCGGCGGCGCCGAGCAGCAGGGCGACGATTGCCAGGCCATTGCCACGGCGCGGCGCGGTGACCGGTGACTCAACCGGCGCATCAAGTGCGGGTTGGGTTTCATCTTTAGGCAAGGCTGTTTCGCTCACGTATCCGTCCTTTGCGTTTCAGAGAGTGGGAACGGTATAGCTCCGTATCGCCACTAACAAAGCCGCGGCACTCGCACCACGACAATCCACAACTTTTTCTGCACCGGCGGCCCGCGCCATCTCCTGGACTCGCGGGCTCGGCACGAACAACGGTAGCTGTGCCACTTGCGGCCAATCGGCTCCGGCCAGGGCTTGCAGGTGTAGAAAAACCTGCCCACTGCTGACCACCAGGCCGTTCAAGCGTTCCAACTGGATGCGTTGCATCAGTACCCCGGCGTCGTAGGCCGGCAGGAAACGGCGATACAACTCCAGGTAGTCGACACTAGCACCTTGCTCACGCAAACGCTCCGCCAGCAGCTCACGACCACCCTCGCCTCGCAGGATCAAGACCTGGGCATCAGGGCGTGCGATAGCCTCGCGCAACGCAGGCAATTGAAGCAAGGCCTCGCTGTCGTCGCCAGTGGGGGGATAGTGAACGGTGAGGCCGTGATCAGCCAATACCTGCGCGGTGGCGGCGCCAACACTGAACCATGGCAACTGCGGCCATGCGCGATCCAACTGCGCGACCGCAAGTCGCGCCGCCGGCTTGCTTACCACGATCACCGCGCAGTAGCGGCTCAGGTCATGGAAGACAGCCTGCTGTTCA
Organism: Pseudomonas sp. FW305-3-2-15-C-LB1; assembly: GCF_058787615.1. Taxonomy (NCBI): domain Bacteria; kingdom Pseudomonadati; phylum Pseudomonadota; class Gammaproteobacteria; order Pseudomonadales; family Pseudomonadaceae; genus Pseudomonas; species Pseudomonas sp. FW305-3-2-15-C-LB1. The sequence continues at coordinate 405,340 of NZ_JBYSZX010000004.1, forward strand.
GGAGTGACCGGCAGCGGCTCAATATCCAGCAACGGCAAGCTGCTGCTGAAAACCCCCGCATCGGACAACGTGGCCGCCAGGGCCATCGATTCCTCGGCAGGCCGCGTCAGCAGCACACGCCATTCGGTCACTGCGGGCCGGCCTCGCCGTAGACTTTTTGCAGAATGGCACCGGCGCCCTTCTCCAGCAGCGCTTCAGCCACCTGGATACCGAGGGCCGTGGCATCACGTTGCGGGCCACGGACCTCGGCAGTCAGCAGGGTGCCACCCTCCGGATCACCCACCAGGCCACGCAACCACAGGTTTTCACCTTCGAGCACGGCGTAGCAGGCGATCGGCACCTGGCAGCCACCGTTGAGGTGCTTGTTCAGGGCGCGCTCGGCCGTGACGCGCACTTCGGTGTCCTGGTGATCAAGAGGTTTGAGCAGGGCGTGGATTTCTCGGTCGGCGGTACGGCATTCGATGCCAACGGCGCCTTGCCCACCGGCGGGAAGGCTGTCCTCGACGCTGATGGCCGAGGTGATGCGGTCTTCAAAACCGAGACGGATCAGGCCGGCGGCGGCGAGGATGATCGCGTCATATTCACCGGCATCCAGCTTCGCCAGGCGGGTGTTGACGTTGCCACGCAGGAAGCGGATCTGCAGGTCCGGACGACGAGTCAGCAGCTGCGCCTGGCGACGCAGGCTCGACGTACCGACGATGCTGCCCAGAGGCAACTCATCCAACGATGCATAAGTATTGGAAACGAAGGCGTCACGCGGGTCTTCACGTTCACAGATGCAAAACAGGCCCAGGCCTTCTGGAAAGTCCATGGGTACGTCTTTCATCGAATGCACGGCGATATCGGCTTCATTTTGCAGCAGCGCGGTTTCCAGTTCCTTGACGAACAGGCCCTTGCCGCCGATCTTCGACAGTGGCGAGTCGAGCAGCTTGTCGCCACGACTGACCATGGGCACCAGGGACACCTTGAGGCCAGGGTGGGCCTGCTCAAGGCGTGCTTTGACGTATTCGGCCTGCCACAAGGCCAGGGCGCTTTTACGAGTGGCGATGCGGATTTCGCGAGAGGACATGGATCAATCCGTACTGAATAGATACGGCAGATAATAACAGCTCAGGCAAATACGCTTTGATTTGAATCAGCAAGTGCGGGGCCTCCCTGGCCACCTCGCACCGGGATATGGAATGCAGGCCTCGCTACAACCCCTGGGCTAAAGCTGCTGCATCATCTTGCGCACACCGGCCACATGCCGCCGGCTGACGATCAACGCATCGCCGTTAAGGCCTTTGAGGAAAAGCTGGAAATGCCCCAGGGGCGTGCGCTGCAAACGTTCGATGCGCTCACGGGCCACCAGCGCGTTGCGGTGGATACGCACGAAGCGGTCGCCGAACTCATCCTCAAGCGCCTTGAGCGGCTCATCGAGCAGCACTTCGCCGCCCTGGTGACGCAGCGTCACGTACTTGTGATCGGCAATAAAATAGACCACTTCACCCAGCGGGATAAGTTCGATGCCTTTACGGGTACGGGCGCTGATATGGCTGCGTGGCCCGTTACCACTCTGGGCGGCAGGCTGAGTCAGGGCGGCAAGCTGGACGCGGGTTGGGCGCTCAGCCTTTTTGAGGGCCTTGAGCAAGGCGTCGCCCACCACCGGTTTGATGAGGAAGCTGACACCGCTGGCTTCCAGCGTTTCCGTGGAAAACTCTTCACCGGTTGCGCAAAACACCACGGCAGGTGGCGACTCTCGCTCGCTCAATCGAGCCGCCACTTGCAAGCCATCGAGGCCCGGCATACGGATATCGAGCAACACCACATCCGGCTTGAGGCTGTCGATCAGCGTCAACGCCTCTTCGCCCGTGGTGGCGCTCGGCTCTAATACTGCGTAACCCTCGAGTTCACTGACCAGACGGCTCAGTCGCTCGCGGGCTTGGGGTTCGTCATCAACGATCAGGACATTCATATTGCGCTGGATTCCTGCGTGAGTCTCGCACAAGGATAGCGTAGACAGGTGCGGTGACTTGCGTCACAGCGATCCACGCTAAGACTAGCGCGAGCGGCAAAAAGTGCCCTGAGAGTGGCACCCATATTTACCCGGACCTGTTCAATAGCGCCCAAGACCTGCTGCCTTCGGGCATCGTCGTAGGGTTTGCTGATACACAATCCGAATACCCCCCTTTTTAATGGATAGTCTGGGCTCTGACCGCATTACCCGACTTTGGTGCATTCACACACTATCAGTCCAACTGTAGACGCTCGCCGAGACGACATTGCTCAATCGTCAAATATCGTTTCAATAAGCCCCTTTCCTCAGTCTCGTCCTGGACGCGGTCGACGGCAAGGCACTTAGCCATCCTTTGCACAAATAAAAATGCCGACGACCCGCAGCACCGCGTCCACGGGCAACCCTGTTATTATCGCCGGCACACTTCCATGCCTCTTTATTAAGCAGATCACGAGCGAATCCATGAGCACCGACAAGACCAACCAGTCCTGGGGCGGCCGCTTCAGTGAACCCGTCGACGCCTTCGTCGCCCGCTTCACCGCCTCCGTCACCTTCGACCAGCGCCTGTACCGCCACGACATCATGGGCTCCATCGCCCACGCGACGATGCTGGCCAAGGTCGGCGTGCTGACCGATGCCGAGCGCGATAGCATCATCGACGGCCTGACCACCATCCGTGGCGAGATCGAAGCCGGCACGTTCGACTGGCGCGTCGACCTGGAAGACGTGCACATGAACATCGAGGCCCGCCTCACCGACCGCATCGGTGTGACTGGCAAGAAGCTGCACACCGGCCGTAGCCGCAACGACCAGGTGGCCACCGATATCCGCCTGTGGCTGCGTGACGAGATCGACCTGATCCTGTCCGAAATCACCCGCCTGCAGAAAGGTTTGCTGGAGCAGGCCGAGCGTGAATCGGACACCATCATGCCGGGCTTCACTCACCTGCAGACCGCGCAACCGGTGACCTTCGGCCACCACTTGCTGGCCTGGTTCGAAATGCTCAGCCGCGACTACGAGCGCCTGGTGGACTGCCGCAAGCGTGCCAACCGCATGCCTCTGGGCAGCGCCGCCCTGGCCGGCACCACTTACCCGATCGACCGCGAGTACACCGCACAATTGCTGGGCTTCGACGCTGTTGGCGGCAACTCGCTGGACGGCGTGTCGGACCGTGACTTCGCCATCGAATTCTGTGCCGCCGCCAGTATTGCGATGATGCACCTGTCGCGCTTCTCCGAAGAGCTGGTGCTGTGGACCAGCGCGCAATTCCAGTTCATCGACCTGCCGGACCGCTTCTGCACCGGCAGCTCGATCATGCCGCAAAAGAAAAACCCCGACGTGCCCGAGCTGGTGCGTGGCAAGAGCGGCCGCGTGTTCGGCGCCTTGATGGGCCTGCTGACCCTGATGAAAGGCCAACCCCTGGCCTACAACAAGGACAACCAGGAAGACAAGGAGCCGCTGTTCGACGCCGCCGACACCCTGCGCGACTCGCTGCGTGCGTTTGCCGACATGATCCCGGCGATCAAGCCCAAGCACGCGATCATGCGTGAAGCGGCGCTGCGCGGGTTCTCCACGGCGACCGACCTGGCCGACTACCTGGTGCGCCGTGGCCTGCCGTTCCGCGATTGCCACGAAATCGTCGGCCATGCGGTGAAGTACGGCGTGGACACCGGCAAGGACCTGGCGGAAATGAGTCTGGAAGAACTGCGCCAGTTCAGCGACCAGATCGAACAGGACGTGTTTGCCGTGCTGACCCTGGAAGGTTCGGTGAACGCCCGCAACCACGTGGGCGGGACCGCCCCGGCGCAGGTAAAAGCCGCAGTGGTACGCGGCCAGGCCCTGCTCGCAAGCCGCTAAACAGGTGGGAGGTGCGGTGCAGCCTGGGTTATTTCTTGGCCGCAATCATGGCCCTGAACGCAGGCATCGCCGCCTCCCTGTCCTCCGCCACTTTCTGAGCGTTGGGCATCGCATGCAACATGTCCAGCAACGCCTTGGCCGCCGGCATTTCAGCCAGCAAATCCAGGCCGAACAGTTTTTCGCCCACCGCACAGGCGAGGTTCACGCTGTACATGAAGTACAAATCCGCAATCGTGAAGCTTTCCCCCGCCACATACGGCGCGAACTTGCCGTGCCTGCCCAGCGCACCGACCCCCAGCAGCAACTCGGACCTGGACTTCTCCTTGATCGCCTCCGGCACCGGCATGCCCATAAACGCTTCGGCGTAACACGCACGGGCCGGCAGCTCGATGTACAACTCGATCTCCCTGCACAGCGCCAGCACCTGGGCTCGCTGGAACGGCTCGGCGGGCAACAGCGAAGGTCCTTCCTGGGTCTGTTCGATGTATTCGAGGATCACACTGGTTTCGTTGATAAACCCCTGCTTGACGCCGAGGGCCGGCACCTTGCCACGTGGGCTCACCGCAAAGACATCGGGGGTCTGCCCAGAGAAAAAGGGCACCTCTTCGAACGGCAGTCCCTTCTCCAGCAGCGCCAGCTTGACCATGTTGTAGTAGTTGCTGACCGAGAATCCGTAGAGCTTGAGCATTGCAGGTGCCTCCAGGCCGGGAATGGGGTTGGCTGCAAGGGTTATAGCCCCCAGGGCCCGGCCTTGCCAGCAGCATCACCCGCCTGAATGGGGGTAGACTGACGCCCTTTCCTTGAGGAGCCAGCCATGAGCGAGCCGACCGATATCGACAACGACGAAGAAGAATTCGCCGAAAACACCCTGATCGAAGCGATCGAGAACCAGATTGAAAGCGAAAACCCGCCGGCGGCCAAAGCCACGTTCAACAAGCTGACACTGGTGGGTTACGGGCGTGAAGAGATCCTGCAACTGATGGCCCACGTGCTGGCTGTCGAGATTGATGCGCTATTGGAAGAGGACCGTGCGTTCAATACCGAATGGTATGAAACTGCACTGCGCGCCCTGCCGGAACTGCCCCCGGAAAAGCAATAATCCAGGGGCGCAGCAACACGCTGGACAGTTCGGCAAAGTGCGTTCACCTTATGGCCTGCTAGCCTCTAATAAATTCTTAGAAAGTCTGGAGTCCTTATGTCGTATACCCCTGAGTTGGTTGCCGAACTGGAAATCCTTGTACTCTTCCCATTGGACAGCACCAAGGAAGGTCTGAAAGTTCACCAGACCGCCGCGCCCACTGCCATCGCTGCTGCCAAGCGCCTGCACGCGAAAGGACTTATCGACCAACCGGACGGGGGCTACCTGACCAGCCTTGGCCGGGACGCTGCCGAACAAGCCCAGACCCTGCTGACCATCCTGACCACTGCCACTACCAAAGAAGCTGCCTGATTCCCTACACCGCCCATGGAGTCCGCTACTGGCGGATTCCGGGGGCATTGCTTTGGAGGTGCGAAAATTCTGACGTCAAAATCCATTTCCCTCTAAACCTCCTACGCTACTGGCTGTAAACTCCTACATGGCCGCCCACGTCGGGCTCTGCGAGCCACCGACTTCGACATGACCCGCACCCATGAGATCCGCCCCGACCTGGACGAAGGCATCGACCGTAAGGTGCTGGCCCAATTGCGCGCGCGTTTCATGGCCCTCAACGAAGGGCGCATGGCCCGGGCTGTCGAAGGGCTGACTCCGCGTCAGCAAAGCGTGCTGACCTTGTTGCCGCTGTTCTTCCACGTCAATCACCCGTTGCTGCCCGGCTATGTATCGGGCAGTACACCGGCCGGCCTGTCGAATTTCGAACCCGACGCCCAGGCACTGACCGAAGCCCAGCGCCTGACCCGCTCGTTCTCCTACAAGCCACGCCACGGCAACCCACCGCGACCGATTCACGGCCTGTTTCTGATGGGCAGCCTTGGGACGCTGGCCCAGGCCGACCAGAGCGATATGGATGTGTGGGTGTGTCACGCCGCCGACCTGAGCGAGGTGGAACTGGCCGAACTGCGCAAGAAATGCCAACTGCTGGAAGCCTGGGCCCTGACCATGGGTGCCGAGGCGCACTTCTTCCTGATCGAGCCGACACGCTTTGTGCTCGGTGAGCGCGACACACAACTGAGTTCCGACGATTGCGGCACCACCCAGCATTACCTGTTGCTGGACGAGTTCTACCGCACCGCCATCTGGCTCGCCGGGCGTACACCGATCTGGTGGCTGGTGCCGGTGTATGAAGAGACTCGTTATGCCGAGTTCACCCACACGCTGATTTCCAAGCGCTTTATCCGTGCCGACGAAACCCTGGACCTTGGCCACCTGGCGCGCATCCCTCCGGGCGAATTCATCGGCGCCGGGTTGTGGCAGCTGTTCAAGGGCATCGAGTCGCCCTACAAGTCGGTGCTCAAGCTGCTGCTGACCGAGGTCTATGCCAGCGAACACCCGAACGTGCACTGCCTGAGCCTGCGCTTCAAGCGCGCGGTATTCGCCAACCAGATGGACCTGGACGAGCTGGACCCCTACATCGTGGTCTACCGCCGTATCGAGGAATACCTCAAGGCCCGCAACGAGCCAGAACGCCTGGAGCTGGTGCGGCGTGCGCTGTACCTCAAGGTCAACCGCAAGCTCAGCGCCGGCCAGCGCAGCACCAGCTGGCAACGCCTGCTGCTGGAGCGCCTGGCCCATGAATGGGGCTGGGACCAGCGCCAACTGACACTGCTGGACAGTCGCAGCCAATGGAAAGTACGCCAGGTCGCCTCCGAGCGCCGCGCATTGGTCAACGAGCTCAATTACAGCTATCGCTTCCTGACCCAGTTCGCTCGCACCGAACAGACCGTCAGCCTGATCAACAAGCGCGACCTCAACGTATTGGGCCGGCGCCTGTATGCCGCCTTTGAACGCAAGGCCGGCAAAGTCGAGTTCATCAACCCCGGCATCGCCCCGGACCTGGCCGAAGACACCCTGACCCTGGTGCAATCGCCCAATCGCAAGGAGCCGGGCCAACACCACTGGGGCCTGTACAACGGCAACCTCACGGCCCTGGAATGGGAGCACTTCGCGCCGATCAAGCGCAGCCGCGACCTGCTGGAGATGCTCACCTGGTGCCATCGCAACGGTGTGATCGACAGCAGCACCCGCCTGGCCCTGCACCCCGGCACCAGCGACATGACTGAGTTCGAGCTGTTCAACCTGCTGGGCAGCCTGCAACAGAGCGTCGCCCTGCCCCTGGCCAGCGTCGATGAAGAGCACCTGCTGCGCTCGGCGGTGCCTGAGGAAGTCCTGCTGCTGATCAACGTCGGCGTCGACCCGCTCAAGCACCACCGCGACCTGAACATCCTGATGACCACCGAACGCACCGACTCCCTGAGTTATGCCGGTGTGCGCGACAACCTGGTGCTGACCCTGGACCAGGTCACGCTCAACAGCTGGAACGAGGTGATGGTCAGCCGCTACGACGGCCCTCACGCCCTGCTCGACTGCCTGCGCGACTACCTCAATCAATTGCCGGCGGACCATCTGCCACGGCTGCGGGTGCGCTGCTTCTGTCACAACCGCGCACAGTTCATTGCCCAGCGCGTGGAAGAAATCTTCGACACCGCCCAGAACCTGCTGCTCGGTCAGGGCAATCACCGTTACCTGCTCCAGGTACAGCAGCACTATCACGTGATGGAGCTGATACCGGGCCAGGCGACCCACGTGTCACTGCCCACCCAGGACGCGCTGATCGCCTACCTCAGCGAAGAACTGGCCTGCTACAGCCCGCTGCATCTGGACGCCATGGCCCTGGAAGACCATGACCTGGCGCTGCTGCTGCCGATGGGGCTAGCCGATTGCGTGCAGGTGTTCTACCGAGTCAACGAAGGCTTCGCCGAGTTGTATGTGCTGGATGAGTTCAACGCGTTGTGGCAGCAGCGCTTGCCGTTCCATGACGAACAGAGCCTGCTGGCGCCGTTGCAGCGCTTTTTGCAGTCGATCATTTATCGCCGCGACGCGCTGTCACCGCTGGACACGCATGAGCCACTGGGCGCAGTGCAAACCTTGTATTACCAACTGTTGCCGTCGGGCAGCGGTCGCGCGCGCGGCATCGAGCCTCGCCCTGCGCCGTCGAACCCGGCGAATAAACCGTTCTATGACGTGCAGGCGATTATCGGCAAGGCAGCGCCGGGCCAAGTGGGGATCACCCTGTACTGCAATCAGCGGGAGTTTTCCGAGCTGGAATTTGGCGACCAGCTGTTTGCAGTGGTCGCCCAGGAAATCGTCGGGCAACGCCGGGAGCCCGAACGTTACCGCTGCTACATCACCGACTTAGACCTGTCCGGCCTGCTCGGTGATGTGCAAAGCCCCAGCAACCTGTACCTGCGCTACAAGGCCGAGCTGGAACTGTCGCTCAACGAGGCGCTGAGCCGGATTTAAAGAGGGAAGGCACCGCCGTCCTTGGGCTGGCCTTCAACACTGAGCAATTCCAGCTTGAGCGTCTTGCCGCCAGGGGCCGGCCAGTCGATATGCTGGCCAACCTGCAGGCCAAGCAAAGCACTGCCTACCGGTGCCAGGATCGAGATCTTGCCTTCATCGGCATTGGCATCTTTCGGGTAGACCAGGGTCAGGTGGTAGTCCTTGCCGCTGCCTTGCTCACGGCAATGCACGCTGGAGTTCATGGTCACGACACCCGCAGGCACTTCATCGTGGCCAACCACTTCTTCGGCGCGGTCGAGTTCGGCTTGCAAAGCTTCGACGCCGGGAGATTCGTCGCCCAGGCGGTCGATCAGTTGCTCCAGACGCTGCACGTCAAGACGGGTGAGGATGATGGACGGTGCGGTGGTCATGATTCAGGCAGACTCCTTTTTTCTGCACAAAAAAGCAAAACCCCGCCAGGAAAGGCGGGGTTCTCACGGGCCTCGATGAGTTGAGGCGTATCCGGACACTACCACAGCGTCACAAATAAACAAGACGGCCTCAGGCGCGGGCCCGGCGCTGCTCGGCCTCGGCGCAGATGATCCGGCGCCGTGCATCGTCGGCAGAGCGCCATTCACGGATGTCTTCCACATGGCGGAAACAGCCGAGGCAGACTTTCTGCTCGTCCAGGCGACACAAACTGATACAAGGTGACGGCACCGCCGGGCTGACATTACTGAACAGCGGCTTGGGCGGACGGACGGGAGCAGGCTGGGTCACCATCAAATCTCGTCGAAATCCAGGTCGGCGCCGGCTTGTTCCTTGACCAGGCGCGCGAGCATTTCACTGAGCAGTTCATCGCTGGTGTCACACTGCCAATTGTTGTCTTCTTCGTTGAAATCAAAGTGAAAACCACCGGAACGCGCAGCCAGCCACAACTGACGCAGCGGTTCCTGGCGGCTGAAGATCAATTGAGTGCCGTTTTCAAACTTGACGGTCAGTACACCGGCCGAGTTTTCCAGGTCCACGTCCAGGCCGCTGTCGTCGAAAATATCTTCCAGCGCCTGCTGGGTCGAATCCACCAGGTCGTGAAAACGGGCTTCGGTCAAACTCATTGTGGCAACCTCAAAAGTGTCTGGTTTTGCTCGAGCGCCGCACGATACGGGCGAGCCCCGCCGATTGCAAAGGATACCGATTCCATCACGATTGGCGGTACGAAATATCCACGGCCAGCGTAGTCCACTTCATCTCCGTGTCGGCAAACCCCCGCCGGACGGGTATTCCAGCGCATAGGCAAGCTGGCGGGTGGTCGGTATACTCGGGCGCAATTAATGCATATTCAAGGATTTCGCCATGAAGCGCCTGATCTCTTCCCTTGCTGCGCTCGTCGCGGTCGCTTGCCTCGTTAGTGCCTGTGGTCAAAAAGGCCCGCTGTACCTGCCCGATGACAGCAAAGACCCGAATGAACAGGCGCAATCGTCGCAAAAACCATCCAAAGCGCATAAGCACGACACCTACGAATAAGGGTATTCCATGGACGCTTTTAACTACCGGGACGGCGAGCTGTTCGCGGAAGGCGTGGCGTTGTCCGCGATTGCCGAGCGCTTTGGCACCCCGACCTATGTGTATTCCCGTGCGCATATCGAAGCCCAGTACCGCTCGTTCACCGATGCGCTCGACGGCGTGCCGCACCTGGTGTGCTACGCGGTCAAGGCCAACTCCAACCTGGGTGTACTGAATGTCCTGGCGCGCCTTGGCGCTGGTTTTGACATCGTCTCCCGTGGCGAGCTGGAACGTGTGCTGGCTGCCGGCGGCAAAGCCGACAAGATCGTGTTCTCCGGCGTCGGCAAGACCCGCGAAGACATGCGCCGCGCCCTGGAAGTCGGCGTGCATTGCTTCAACATCGAATCCACCGATGAACTCGAGCGCCTGCAGGTCGTGGCCGCCGAGATGGGCGTTCGCGCGCCGATCTCCCTGCGCGTCAACCCGGACGTCGACGCCGGCACCCACCCGTACATTTCCACCGGTCTCAAAGAGAACAAGTTCGGCATTGCCATTGCCGACGCCGAAGATGTGTACATCCGCGCCGCCCAACTGCCGAACCTGGAAGTGCTGGGCGTCGACTGCCATATCGGCTCGCAACTGACCAGCCTGCCTCCGTTCCTGGATGCCCTCGACCGCCTGCTGGCGCTGATCGACCGTCTCGGCGAATGCGGCATCTACCTGCACCACATCGACCTCGGTGGTGGCGTGGGCGTGCGTTACCGCGATGAAGAGCCACCGCTGATCGCTGACTATATCCAGGCCGTGCGCGAGCGCATCGAAGGCCGCGACCTGACGCTGATGTTCGAGCCGGGCCGCTATATCGTCGCCAACGCGGGCGTGCTGCTGACCCAGGTCGAGTACCTCAAGCACACCGAGCATAAGGACTTCGCAATCGTCGATGCGGCGATGAACGACCTGATCCGCCCGGCGCTGTACCAGGCCTGGATGAATGTCACCGCCGTGACGCCTCGCGCCAGTGAAGCCCGCGCCTACGACATCGTCGGCCCGATCTGCGAGACCGGCGACTTCCTGGCCAAGGATCGTCAGCTGGCCCTGGAAGAAGGCGATCTGCTGGCCGTGCATTCGGCCGGTGCCTATGGGTTTGTCATGAGTTCCAACTACAACACCCGCGGGCGTACCGCCGAGGTGCTGGTGGACGGTGATCAAGCGTTTGAAGTGCGTCGCCGCGAGACGGTAGCCGAGTTGTATGCTGGCGAAAGCCTGCTGCCGGAGTAAGCCATGCTGCTGCGTTTTACCAAGATGCACGGGCTGGGCAATGATTTCATGGTCCTCGACCTGGTCAGCCAGCACGCGCATATCCTGCCCAAGCACGCTAAACAGTGGGGCGATCGTCACACCGGCATTGGTTTCGACCAGTTGCTGATCGTCGAGGCGCCGAGCAACCCGGAGGTGGATTTCCGTTACCGGATCTTCAACTCCGACGGCTCCGAAGTGGAACAGTGCGGCAACGGTGCACGCTGCTTCGCGCGCTTTGTGCTGGACAAGCGCCTGACCGCCAAGCGGCAGATCCGCGTCGAGACCAAGAGCGGCGTGATCGAGCTGGATATCCGCAGCGATGGCCAGATCAGCGTCAACATGGGCGCGCCACGCCTGGTGCCGGCGGATATTCCGTTCCAGGCCACCGAGCAGGCTGTCAGCTATGCGTTGGACGTGGACGGCAAGACCATCGATATTGCCGCCGTATCCATGGGCAACCCCCATGCCGTGCTGCGGGTCGACGACATCAACAATGCGCCCGTGCATGAATGGGGGCCGAAGATCGAACACCACCCGCGCTTTCCGGCACGGGTCAACGTGGGCTTCCTGCAGGTGATCGACCGTTCCCGCGCGAAATTGCGCGTGTGGGAACGCGGCGCCGGAGAAACCCAGGCCTGCGGCACCGGTGCGTGCGCCGCTGCCGTGGCCGCGATCAGCCAGGGGTGGATGGATTCGCCACTGCTGATCGACCTGCCCGGCGGACGCTTGTCCATCGAGTGGGCTGGCCCTGGCCACCCGGTGATGATGACCGGGCCGGCCTCGCGCGTATACGAAGGACAGGTCCGTCTATGAGTGAGCCAAGCCAATGACCGATAAGCCTCAAGTACCCGCACAAGCATCCCCGAGCAACAGCCTGGAGGCCGCTGCTGTCGCGGCGTACCTTGAGGCTAATCCGGACTTCTTCGTCGAACACGAAGAGCTGTTGCCGGCCCTGCGCATCCCTCACCAGCGCGGCGATACCGTATCGCTGGTAGAGCGGCAGATGAAGATACTGCGCGAGCGCAACATTGAAATGCGCCACAAGCTCTCGCACCTGATGGACGTCGCCCGCGACAACGATCGCCTGTTCGAGAAAACCCGCCGCCTGATCCTGACCCTGATGGATGCCACCAGCCTTGAAGAAACGGTGATCGCGGTGGAAGACAGCCTGCGCCAGGACTTCCAGGTGCCGTTCGTGAGCCTGATCCTGTTCAGCGACAACCCGATGCCGGTGGGTCGTTGGGTCAGCGGCAGCGACGCACAAACCACCATCGGTGGCCTGCTGTCCGAAGGCAAGACCATCAGCGGCACCTTGCGTGAGCATGAGCTGGACTTCCTGTTTGGGGCCGAACAGCGCAAGCAGATCGGCTCCACTGCCGTCGTCGCCCTCAGTCATCAAGGCCTGCATGGCGTGCTGGCCATCGCCAGCCGCGATCCTCAGCACTACAAAAGCTCCGTGGGTACCTTGTTCCTGACCTACATCGCCGAAGTACTGGGCCGCGTCTTGCCGCGTTTCACCACCGCCCTGCGCGCGGTGCGCTAGCCATGGATCGGCAACTGGACGCTTACTGCGCTCACCTGCGCAACGAGCGCCAGGTGTCGCCCCATACCCTGGAAGCCTATCGACGGGACTTGAACAAGGTCCTGACGTACTGCGAAAAACAACAGATCAGCAGCTGGCAGGCCCTGGATATCCAGGGCCTGCGCAGCCTGATCGCGCGACTGCATCAGGCCGGCCAATCCTCGCGCAGCCTGTCGCGCCTGCTCTCGGCGGTGCGTGGGCTCTATCACTACCTGAACCGTGAAGGCCTGTGCGACCACGACCCGGCCAACGGCCTGTCGCCACCCAAGGGCGAGCGGCGCCTGCCCAAGACCCTGGACACTGACCGTGCCCTGCAACTGTTGGACGGTGCGGTCGAGGATGATTTCCTGGCCCACCGCGACCAGGCGATTCTGGAACTGTTCTATTCCTCGGGCCTGCGCCTTTCTGAGCTGACCGGCCTGAACCTGGATCAACTGGACCTGACCGACGGCCTGGTGCAAGTGCTCGGCAAGGGCAGCAAGACCCGCGTCCTACCGGTAGGCCGCAAGGCACGGGAAGCATTGCAGCTGTGGTTGCCGCTGCGCCTGCTGACCAACCCGGCGGACGATGCGGTGTTCGTCAGCCAGCAAGGCCGGCGTCTTGGACCAAGGGCGATTCAGGTGCGGGTGAAGGCCGCCGGGGAGCGAGAGCTGGGGCAGAACCTGCACCCACATATGCTGCGACACTCTTTCGCCAGCCATCTGCTGGAATCGTCCCAGGACCTGCGCGCCGTGCAAGAGCTACTGGGCCACTCCGATATCAAGACCACACAGATCTATACCCATCTGGATTTCCAACACCTGGCAACGGTATACGACAGCGCCCACCCAAGGGCCAAACGCATCAAGGACGGCGACTCATGAGTATCAAGCTGATCACCTTCGACCTGGACGACACGCTCTGGGACAACGTACCTGTCATCATCAGCGCCGAGGCGTCGATGCGCGAATGGCTGGCGCTTAACGCCGCCAAGGTCGGCGATTTGCCGCTGGAACACTTCGCCAGTCTTCGCCAACAGGTGCTGGAGCGCCATCCCGAGCTGAAACACCGCATCAGCATCCTGCGTCACCGGGTGTTGATGCATGCATTTGAAGAGGCTGGTTATCCGCAGCCTGAGGCCACGGAAATGGCCGATGTGTGCTTCGAAGCATTCATTCATGCGCGCCACCAGCTCACTCCGTTTCCCGAAGCCGAGCCTATGCTCCAGGCGCTACGCCAGCACTTCCTGCTGGGTGTGATCACCAACGGCAATGCCGATGTGCAGCGTGTTGGCCTGGCGGACTACTTCCATTTTGCACTGCGGGCCGAAGATATCGGCATCGCCAAGCCAGATGCGCGGTTGTTTCAGGAGGCCTTGCAGCGTGGTGGCGTGGACGCAAGTGCGGCGGTGCATGTTGGCGATCATCCGGGGGATGACATTGCCGGGGCGCAGCAGGCGGGGTTACGGGCAGTGTGGTTTAACCCGACGGGTAAGGCATGGGAGGGGGACAAGCGACCGGATGCGCAGATTCGTAGCCTGACAGAGTTGCCGGAACTGCTGCGCAGCTGGAAGTAACACCGTAGGTCAACATGTGGGAGGGGGCTTGCCCCCGATTACAGTGGGTCAGCCAATATATTCGTTGGCTGATACACCGCTATCGGGGGCAAGCCCCCTCCCACATTTTTATCGCCGGTAACGTCCAGGCATGAAAAAACCCGCAGCGACGGCGGGCTTTTTCTAACAAGCAGGTGACTGACCTCAAATAGGTCGGCTGCCGTACTTGTTATCCGGCTTCTTCGGTGGGTCTGCCACCACGTTGGCCTCGACTTCCTGCACTTTGCCGCCTTTAGCGAGGAACTCTTCCATCGCACGGGCCAGGGCATCACGCTCTTTGTTCTTGGCTTCAACGCTTGGCAATTCATCTACCGACACAGCTGCCTTGGCTTTGCCTTTGGCGGCCGGGACAGGCGCATCATCGCCACTGTCGTCGTCGGCAACGTCTTCCGCCGCCTCAAGGCCTTCTTCGGTGTCGTCTTCGTCACCTACTTCGAGTTCGTCGTTTTCCAGATCATCGTCGCTCATGTTCTACCTCATGACTTGCGAAAAGCAGATTAGTTATAGCCCAGCTTCACCCTCTGTCGACGGCTGCCGGAAAAAAATCAACATCCACTGGTTAACCAGTGGCTTATGCCCCATCACCGTGCAAGGTGGCGAGGACTTTACGAGCACCGCCATGATCACGGTGCTCGCCCAGATAAACACCTTGCCAGGTCCCCATCGCCAAGCGGCCGGCCTTCACCGGCAAACTCAGCTGGCAGCCCAGGAGACTGGCCTTGAAGTGCGCCGGCAGGTCGTCCGGACCTTCGTCGTTGTGTTCGAACCCTGCGAGGCCTTGCGGCACCAGCGAATTGAAATAACGTTCGAAGTCACGGCGTACCGCCGGGTCGGCATTCTCGTTGACGGTCAACGAGGCCGAGGTGTGCTGCAGCCACAGATGCAACAAGCCCACGCGACAGGCCTTCAATTCAGGCAAGCCGGCCAGCAACTCATCGGTTACCAGGTGAAAGCCCCGGGGCTTGGCCCGCAGGGTAATCAGGGTCTGTTGCCACATACAGTTCTCCGCCCATCGGCGCGCATTCTAGCGCGCTCAGGGAAAAAACAAAGTGCCGAATACGCCTACATGCCTGTAAGACATTGGCATGCGGAAAAGTGCCGTGTGCATCCCATCACAAACACTGGATAAAAACCGGTACAGCTCGTTATGACTGACAAACAACAGACAAAAAAATGCCCGGCAAGCCGGGCATCTTTTTTTCGCGTACTTACAGGTTGTAGCCGCGCTCGTTGTGTTGCGCCAGGTCGAGGCCGACCGCCTCTTCCTCTTCGGTCACCCGCAGGCCCATGACCATGTCCAGCACCTTGAGGATGATGAAGGTCACGATAGCGGTGTAGATCACCGTGAAGCCGACCCCTTTGGCCTGGATCCAGACCTGTGCAGCCACGTCAGTCACCGTGCCGAAGCCGCCCAGCGCAGGGGCTGCGAATACACCGGTGAGGATCGCGCCGACGATACCGCCGATACCGTGCACGCCGAATGCGTCCAGGGAGTCGTCGTAGCCAAGCTTGCGCTTGAGGCTGGTGGCGCAGAAGAAGCAGATCACACCGGCGACCAGGCCGATCACCAGGGCGCCCATCGGCCCGACGGTGCCAGCGGCTGGGGTGATGGCTACCAGGCCAGCCACCACACCCGAGGCGATGCCCAGTGCGCTTGGCTTACCGTGGGTGATCCACTCGGCGAACATCCAGCCCAGCGCCGCAGCAGCAGTAGCGATCTGGGTGACCAGCATCGCCATGCCGGCAGTGCCGTTGGCCGCAGCGGCCGAGCCGGCGTTGAAGCCGAACCAGCCGATCCACAGCATGGCCGCGCCGATCAGGGTGTAACCGAGGTTGTGCGGTGCCATCGGGGTGGTCGGGAAGCCTTTACGCTTGCCGAGCACGATGCACGCCACCAGGCCAGCCACACCGGCGTTGATGTGCACCACTGTGCCACCGGCGAAGTCCAGCACGCCCCAGTCCCACAGCAAGCCACCATTACCGCTCCAGACCATGTGTGCGATTGGCGCATAGACGAGGGTGAACCAGATGGCCATGAAGATCAGCATCGCGGAGAACTTCATACGCTCGGCGAACGCACCGACGATCAGCGCCGGGGTAATGATGGCGAAGGTCATCTGGAAGGTGATGAACACCGCTTCCGGGAACAACGCCGCAGGCCCGGTGATGCTGGCCGGGGTCACGCCCGCCAGGAACGCCTTGCCCATGCCGCCGAAGAAGGAGTTGAAGTTGACGACGCCCTGCTCCATACCGGTCGTGTCGAACGCGATGCTGTAGCCGTAGATGACCCACAACACGCTGATCAGGCCAGTGATGGCGAAGCATTGCATCATCACGGAAAGAATGTTTTTGGAGCGCACCATGCCGCCGTAGAACAGCGCCAGGCCTGGAATGGTCATGAACAGCACCAGCGCGGTGGATGTGAGCATCCACGCTGTGTCACCGGAATTGAGGACTGGAGCCGCCACTTCGTCTGCCGCCATGGCCAGGCTTGGCATTACGATGGACAACAGGGCTCCGAGCCCTGCGAATTTACGCAGAGTCATATTGTTTTCTCCTGGGGCGTTGGGGTTTGGCGGCTTAGATTGCGTCGGTATCGGTTTCGCCGGTACGGATACGAATAGCCTGTTCCAGATTGACCACGAAGATCTTGCCGTCACCGATCTTGCCAGTGTTGGCGGCCTTGGTTATCGCCTCGATAACCCGGTCAAGATCCTTGTCGTCAATCGCGACATCAATCTTCACCTTCGGCAGGAAATCGACTACGTATTCCGCGCCGCGATACAGCTCGGTGTGACCCTTCTGCCGACCGAAGCCTTTGACCTCAGTAACGGTAATGCCCTGCACGCCGATCTCGGACAACGACTCGCGTACATCGTCCAACTTGAACGGCTTGATGATGGCAGTGACTAGCTTCATGAAAACTCTCTCCCGAATTGGTGGACTTGCCCCAGGAAAACAAACCCGTCTCAAGTCTAAGCGCAGTGCCTGGCTTTGTAACGCGTCGTCGCCTCGGCATTTGCCGTTGCGACGCCAGCGAACCACTGGTGACGAAACCTGTACCCCTGATCCGTCGGCGCACTGCATTCGTCACAGCGACTGCATCAGTGCATGGGTCATGATCGTCTAAGCAGAAACCTTGCCAGCTCCGTAAAAATCACTGAAATCAGTCCTTTGCTCACTTTTGCCCAACTGCGGGGCTTTTTGATGGCGGCAATGCGCACAAAAACAGTGCGACACCGCCCGACCCGCTGCGCGAAAAGCGTGCGCTCGCCGCCACGGAAAAGACTATAGACGCTGCGTGGTACACTGCCGGCCAACAGTATTCCGGAATATTTCCCATGCTCGCGCCCAAAGACCTCCTCGACGCCCTGAGCGGCCACGCCTCTCGCCTGTTCAGCGGCGACACCCCGCTGCCCCGCAATGAAATCGAAAGCCAGTTCAAGGCGCTGCTGCAAAGCGGCTTCAGCAAACTCGACCTGGTGAGCCGGGAAGAGTTTGATAGCCAGATGGTGGTGCTGGCCCGCACACGTGCGCGGCTGGAGAGCCTGGAGGCCAAAGTCGCTGAGCTGGAAGCCAAGATGACACCGCCCTCTGCTGAATAAACGCGGTCAGTGTGGGAGCTGGCTTGCCTGCGATGCAGACGCCTCGGTGTATCAGTTGCACGCAGGCGATGCTATCGCAGGCAAGCCAGCTCCCACATAAAGCGCTGCGAACGACGCTGGATACGTTCTGTAAAACCTCCCTCGCCTCGCATTTCTCCACCTCGTCTACCCTTGAAAAACCGCAGGAAGCGGCCCTCTTTTCAAGGAACGAGCATGTCCCTCGCCATCGTCCACAGCCGCGCCCAGATCGGCGTCGAAGCCCCTGCCGTCACCGTCGAAGTGCACATGGCCAACGGTTTGCCATCCCTCACCCTGGTGGGTTTGCCGGAAACCGCCGTCAAGGAAAGCAAGGACCGGGTGCGCAGCGCCATTCTCAACTCCGCCCTGCAATACCCTGCCCGGCGCATCACCCTCAACCTGGCACCCGCCGACCTGCCCAAGGACGGCGGACGCTTTGACCTGGCGATAGCGCTGGGCATCCTGGCGGCCAGCGTTCAAGTGCCGGCGCTGATGCTCGATGAGGTGGAATGCCTCGGCGAGTTGGCGCTGTCCGGCGAAGTGCGAGCAGTGAAAGGCGTGCTGCCGGCCGCGTTGGCGGCACGCAAGGCCGGGCGCACCGTGATAGTGCCGCGGGCGAATGCCGAGGAGGCGTGCCTGGCCTCGGGGTTGAAGGTGATTGCGGTAGATCATTTGCTGCAGGTCGTGGCGCACCTGAATGGGCATCAGCCCATAGAGCCCTACAAGTCCGACGGTTTGCTGTACCTGAACAAGCCATACCCGGACCTGAGCGAAGTACAGGGCCAGCTCGCCGCCAAGCGCGCACTGCTGATCGCGGCGGCGGGCGCACATAACCTGCTGTTCAGCGGCCCGCCCGGCACCGGCAAGACACTGCTTGCCAGTCGCCTGCCGGGTTTGTTGCCACCGTTGAGCGAGCAGGAAGCCTTGGAAGTGGCGGCTATCCAGTCGGTCGTCAGCCTGGCACCGCTGAGTCACTGGCCACACCGACCGTTTCGCCAGCCGCACCACTCTGCATCAGGTCCGGCATTGGTGGGCGGCGGGTCGAAACCGCAGCCTGGGGAGATTACCCTGGCCCATCACGGCGTACTGTTCCTCGATGAATTGCCGGAGTTCGACCGCAAGGTGCTGGAGGTGCTGCGCGAGCCTCTGGAATCGGGCCACATCGTCATTTCCCGCGCCCGCGATCGCGTCAGCTTCCCGGCCCGCTTCCAACTGGTAGCCGCCATGAACCCCTGCCCTTGCGGGTACATGGGCGAACCCAACGGGCGTTGTCGCTGCACGCCGGAGCAGGTTCAGCGCTATCGCAACAAGCTCTCCGGCCCTTTGCTGGACCGCATCGACTTGCACCTCACTGTGGCGCGGGAAACCACCGCGTTGAATCCAACCCAGCAGGTGGGCGATAACACGGCCGAGGCATCGGCACGGGTCGCCCAGGCCCGCGATCGCCAACAGCAACGCCAGGGCTGTGCGAATGCGTTCCTTGACCTGCCAGGGCTGCGCAAGCACTGCAAGCTGACCAAGACCGATGAAGGCTGGCTGGAAACCGCCTGTGAACGGTTGACGCTATCCCTGCGCGCGGCCCATCGTCTGCTCAAAGTGGCGCGTACCCTGGCCGACCTTGAGCACGCCGATAACATCACTCGACCGCACCTGGCGGAAGCGCTGCAATATCGGCCCGCGGCCGTCGGCTAGGGCGCCTCTGGGAAGTCCAGCAGCAGCCGCGCCACTTCCATCACTTCATCCAGGGCCGCTTCGGCCGACTCCATGGATGGTTTGAGCATCAGGTCGTCGGCATAGCCCATCGCCACGGCAAAGATCTGGCGGGCAGCGCGTTGTGGCGAGTCACAACGCAAGACGTTGGCAGCCACACCCCGCTCGATCACCTCGGCGAGCATGCCTTGCCATTGGGCGTTGATCGCCAGGTAAGCCTGGGCCATTTCCGGGTCCTGCATGGCTTCGTCCCAGGCATCCAGCCACAGCGCCCACCCCGCATCGGCGGTGCTTGGCAGGCAGTCGCGCAAGAAACCCACAAAGGCTTCCAGGGGCGCTGCTTCTGCCAGGGGCGCGCGTACTTCGTCCAGTTGTTCGTTGGCAAATCGCACGAAGGCTTCGCGGCGCAGTTCCTTCCAGTCGCTGAAGTAGTGATAGACGTGGCTGCGGGACAGGCCTGCATGTTCGGCCAGGTCGCGGGTGGACACATCGGCAAAACCCTTGCTGCGAAACAGTTCCAGGGCGGCGGCGATGATCTGGTCTTTACGGTCGATACGCGACATGGGCAATTCCTTCCAGGCACCGGCAGATAAGCGGCGCTTGCTTTTTGAGCGATCGCTCAAGGATACTTGAGCAGTCGCTCAATAATAGCGCCTACCACTCCTTTGGTGCACCCCATGTCATCCGTCACACCGCAAATCCTGATCGAAGAAAGTCAGAAAATCGGCCAGCAATCCGCCGGCCAGACGCTCAAGGCCATTGCCAAAGCCTATCCGGGCAAGCTGTCCGCCACGCTGTCGCTGGTCGCGCTGGAGAACGCGCTGCTGCTGGCCTACCCGTTGTTTGCCGGGTTTGCGGTGGACTCGATCATCCGCGGCGACACGGGTAACGCGCTGCTCTACGCCGCCGTGGTCCTGGCGTTCTGGGTGGTCGGCGCGGCGCGCCGGGCGTTGGATACGCGGACTTTCACGCGGATCTACGCCGATCTGGCGGTGCCGGTGATCCTCAACCAACGCCTGCAGAACCACAGCACGTCGAAATCGGCGGCGCGGGTGGTGCTTGCTCGGGAGTTCGTCGACTTCTTTGAAAAGCATGTACCGATCATCGCCACGGCGCTGGTGTCGATTATCGGCGCGGCAGTGATGTTGATCGTGATCGAGCCCTGGGTAGGCCTGGCGTGCCTGGGCGCGCTGGTGCTGTGCATCACGTTGTTGCCACGCTTTGCCCGGCGCAACCAAGCGCTGCATGAACGGCTGAACAACCGGCTGGAAAAAGAAATCGGCCTGGTGGAAAAGGTCGGCGCACCGACCCTGCGGCGCCACTACCAGGTGCTTTCGCGCCTGCGCATCTGGCTGTCAGACCGCGAGGCGGCTGCGTACCTGTTTCTTGGCACGCTGGCCGCCTTGCTGTTTGTGGTCGCCATCAGCCAGTTGGCGCAGTCACCCGCGGTCAAGGCCGGCCATATCTATGCAGTCATGACTTACCTGTGGACCTTCGTCACCAGCATGGACGAAGCCCCCGGCATGGTCGACCAACTGGCGCGCCTGAAGGACATCGGCAAGCGCGTGGACCCCGGCCTGGGCGACCGCTAGGCCTCAACGAAACCGATCTACCTCATGCCGCAAGCCTGCCGCCAGGGTCTCCAGTTCCTTGGCGGTAATCGCCAGGTTCGACACCACTTCCCGCTGCTCGCTATTGGCCAGCGCGATGCTCTGCAAGTTGCTGCTGAGCAAGGTCGCGGTGCTGCTCTGTTCCTGAGTGGCGGTGGTGATCGCGGCAAACTGCTGACCGGCCGAGCGGCTTTGCTCGTCGATACGCGCCAGGGCCGACGCCACGTCGGCGTTACGCGACAGGCCTTCCTGCATCAACACATTGCCGCGCTCCATAGTGCTGATGGCGTTGCCGGTTTCCTGCTGGATGCTCTGGATCATTCCGGAGATTTCGTCAGTGGCCTCTCGAGTACGCGACGCCAGGTTGCGCACCTCATCGGCGACCACCGCAAACCCACGGCCTTGTTCACCAGCGCGGGCAGCCTCGATGGCGGCGTTGAGCGCCAGCAGGTTGGTCTGTTCGGCAATCGAGGTGATCACACCGACGA
Source organism: Pseudomonas sp. FW305-3-2-15-C-LB1 (assembly GCF_058787615.1). NCBI lineage: Bacteria > Pseudomonadati > Pseudomonadota > Gammaproteobacteria > Pseudomonadales > Pseudomonadaceae > Pseudomonas > Pseudomonas sp. FW305-3-2-15-C-LB1. The sequence goes on from NZ_JBYSZX010000004.1 coordinate 427,040, forward strand.
TTCCGCCGATCTCTTGGGAGCGTTGTCCCAGGGTGTTGATCACCGTGGCTGTGCTGTTGAGCGCGGCAGCGATGTGTTCCAGGGATGACGACGCCTCTTGCATCGAGTTGCGCCCGATGCGGGTTTGTTGGGCGTTTTCCTGGGCCAGGCGTTCGGTGCTGCCCATGTTGTCGGCGATGTTCAGCGAGGTGGCGCTGAACTCTTCCACCGCGCCGGCCATGCTGGTGATCTCGCCGGACTGCTGCTCCATGCCTTCATAGGCGCCACCGGACAAGCCGGACAGCGCCTGCGCACGGCTGTTGACCTCTTCAGCCGCCTTGCGGATATGCGAGACCATGGTCGACAGCGCTTCACCCATCTGGTTGAAACTGCGCGCCAGTTGGCCGATTTCGTCATGACTGGACACATTCAAGCGCGCGCTCAAGTCGCCCGCGCCCAGGGCTTCGGCCTGGCGCACCAGGTCGCCCAACGGCGCCAGCTTGCTGCGCAGCAGCCACACCGTTGCACCAACCGCCAGCAGCATGGCCAGCACGCTGCCTATGACCAGGCGGATACCGACGTCCCACGTCACCGAGCGGATCTCAGCCTTGGGCATGCTCGCGACAACGGCCCATGGCCCGCCCTCGAAGGGTACCGACACGCTGTAGAAATCTTCGTTTTTGTCTGCCCAGAAGCGCCCGGTGCCCGGCGTCTTGGCCAGGTCCAGCATCACGGGTACGGCTTGATCCAGCGCCTGCACGCCCGCCGGCGGTACAAGCCAGCGCTTCTGCTCATCCAGCAAGGCGAGGGAGCCGGTCTGGCCGATGCGGAAACGCTTGAGGTTCTCGAACTGGGCATTCTGCGCATCGGTGTAGTCGAACCCGATGAACAACACCGCGATCACCTGCCCACTGCTGTCGCGCACCGGGCTGTACTGGGTCATGTAGGAGCGGTCGAACAGCACCGCGCGGCCGATATAGGTCTGCCCGCCGAGCACCCGCTGGTAAGCCGGGCCCTGGCGATCCAGCACCGTGCCGATGGCCCGGTTGCCATCCTGCTTGGTCAACGAGGTGCTGATGCGGATAAAGTCTTCGCCGCTGCGCACGAATACCGTGGCCACGCCGCCGGACATCTGCTTGAACTCATCCACTTCATTGAAGTTGTTGTTCAACACCTGATTGCCCAGGTACAGGCTAGGCGTCTGCACACCGGCCACGGTCACAGGCTGGTCCGCATGCACGCTCAAGCCGGCGCCGAAGCGCTTTTCAAACAGCCCGCTCAAACGCTGGGTACTTTCGCGCAAGGTGCTGTGGAAGGTGTTGAGTTGGTCGGCGAGCAAACGTGCCTCGCTGGCCAGGTGCTCCTCGCGGGTAGCGAGGTTGGCGGAGTCGAGGGAACGCAAGGCAAACACGGTGCTGCCGCTGATGACGACAGCCAGAATCACGGCTAATGCCAGGCCTAACTGGGAGGCTATCCGGGCGCGAGGTTGAGACATGACGGCTCCTGGCCGAGGCCAGGATCATCCTGATCTCATAGCGTTGCTCGGCAAATTATCCAGTGGGAAACGTTGGTGTACGATGGTTCCAACACACCTACTTCGGCGAGCCGAGGCAATACTTGAGCGATCCGCAGGGGTATCACGCAAACGATTGCACAAACAGTCTGTCGCCCCTCACTCGAGGCGTTCGACCTGAGGCAATTCCATCGCCTTGACTTCCGCCTGCAGAAACTCCGCCAAGCGCCGCAAACGCTCACCGCCGGGGCGGGTTTTCGGCCATACCAGGTAGTAGTTTTCGCCACTGGCCACCGCCGTTGGCCAGGGCAGGCTCAATCGACCCTGGGCCACGTCTTCGGCCACCATCAGCAAATCGCCCATGGACACACCGTAGCCCCGCGCAGCGGCGATCATGCCCAGTTCGAGGGTATCGAATACCTGCCCGCCCTTGAGCGACACCTGGGATGACAACCCCATGCGCTCCAACCAATTGCGCCAATCGCGACGGTCGGGCGTGGGGTGCAGCAATTCCGCGGTGGCCAGGCGTGCAGCATCCCAGGGCCCGTCCTCCAGCAGGTTCGGCGCACCTACCGGGATCAGCAGCTCCGGAAACAGGTAGCTGGCCTCCCAGTCCGCCGGGAAGTGCCCGTAGCTCAGCAGCACCGCGCAGTCGAAGGGCTCCTGGTTGAAATCCACCTCGTCCACGCTCATCCACGCGCTGGTCAGTTGCACCTCATTGCCTGGCTGCAACGCGCGGAAGCGGCTGAGCCGCGCCAGCAGCCAGCGCATGGTCAGGGTCGACGGTGCCTTCATGCGCAGGATGTCGTCTTCGGCGTTCAAGGTATGGCAGGCCCGCTCCAACGCTGCAAAACCTTCGCGCACGCCGGGCAAGAGCAGGCGCGCCGCCTCGGTGAGCTGCAAGGTGCGGCCACTGCGCTGGAACAGGCGACAGGCGAAATGCTCTTCCAGCGTGCGGATATGTCGGCTCACCGCACTTTGCGTGATGGAGAGCTCCTCCGCTGCCCGAGTGAAGGAATTGTGCCGAGAGGCGGCCTCGAATGCGCGCAAGGCATACAGCGGAGCAAGGCGACGAGACATCGGTAAATTCCTGCATAGCGATCCACCAACACTATCAGATCAATACACATGAGTTTAAGTCATGTACACCATCGCTTTAATCCTTTTGTGTAATTAACCCAGAGCGCCGAGAATCAAGCCTTCCCCAACCCTCTGACTTGTCGAGCGTGATGATCATGCAACATCCGGCACGTACCGAACTCTGGGCCATTCTGCGGCTGTCAGGGCCGTTGATTGCCTCACAGTTGGCACACATGCTGATGGTGCTGACCGACACCCTGATGATGGCGCGCCTGAGCCCCGAAGCCCTGGCCGGTGGCGGCCTGGGCGCGGCGACCTACTCGTTCGTGGCGATTTTCTGCATCGGCGTGATTGCCGCCGTGGGCACGCTGGTGGCCATCCGTCACGGCGCGGGCGATATCGACGGCGCCACCCGCCTGACCCAGGCCGGGCTATGGCTGGCGTGGCTGATGGCCCTGGCGGCCGGTTTGCTGCTGTGGAATCTCAAGCCAGTGCTGCTGATGTTTGGCCAGACCGAGACCAACGTGCACTCGGCCGGGCAATTCCTGACGATCTTGCCGTTCGCCCTGCCCGGCTACCTGAGTTTCATGGCCCTGCGCGGCTTCACCAGTGCAATCGGCAAGGCGACGCCAGTGATGGTGATCAGCCTTGGCGGCACGGTAGCCAACTACCTGCTCAACCACGCGCTGATCGAAGGCATGTTCGGCCTGCCCAAGCTCGGCCTGATGGGTATCGGCCTGGTCACGGCCATCGTTGCCAATGGCATGGCGCTGACGCTGATGTGGTACATCCGCAGCAACCGCACCTATGCGGCCTACCCGCTGAGCACAGGCCTGTTTCGCCTCAACACCCAGTACCTGCGCGAATTGTGGCGCCTGGGCCTGCCGATCGGCGGCACCTATGCGGTGGAGGTCGGGTTGTTTGCGTTTGCGGCGCTGTGCATGGGCACCATGGGCAGTACGCAGTTGGCGGCGCATCAGATCGCATTGCAGATCGTCTCGGTGGCGTTCATGGTGCCTGCGGGAATGTCCTACGCGGTGACCATGCGCATCGGCCAGCACTACGGCGCCGGGCAGTTGCTGCAGGCGCGCCTGGCCGGTCGTGTCGGCATCGGCTTTGGCGCGGCGATCATGCTGGGATTTGCTGCCGTGCTGTGGCTCTATTCCGACCCGCTGATCGGACTGCTCATCGACCACAACGACCCGGCGTTCCACGACGTGATCGTCCTGGCCGTCAGCCTGCTGGCCGTCGCCGCCTGGTTCGAGCTGTTCGATGGCGTGCAGACCATCGCCATGGGCTGCATTCGCGGGCTCAAGGACGCCAAGACCACCTTCCTGATCGGCGCGGGCTGCTATTGGTTGATTGGCGCACCATCGGCCTGGCTGATGGCCTTCACCCTGGGCTGGGGACCGACCGGTGTGTGGTGGGGCCTGGCGCTGGGCCTGGCATGCGCGGCAGTGAGCCTGACCTGGGCGTTTGAGGCGAAGATGAAGCGGATGATTCGCCAGGAGCCGCCGCGGCAGGAAATGTGGGAGGGGGCTTGCCCCCGATAGCGTTGGGTCAGTTGCAGATGAACTGGCTGACACTCCGCCATCGGGGGCAAGCCCCCTCCCACATTCCTAACCGAGCAAAGCTTGCTGGCTTTTGCCGAAGGTCAGGTACTCCACCAACTCCGGCAACGGCAGCGGCTTGCTGATCAGGTAACCCTGGGCCTGGTCGCAGCCAAACAAACGCAACAGCGCCAGTTGCTCAGGCGTTTCCACCCCTTCGGCCACCACCTCCAGGTTGAGGTTGTGCGCCAGGTTGATCATGGCATGCACCAGCTTGCGGTTTTCTTCGCGCTCCTCCATGCCACCGACAAAGCTCTTGTCGATCTTCAACAAGGCAATCGGCAGGCTGTTGAGGTGCACGAACGATGAGAAACCCGTACCGAAGTCATCCAGGGAAAACCGCACACCCAGGCGGCCGAGGGCATCCATGGTCTGCTTGACCAGGTCACTGCGGCGCATCACGGCGGTTTCGGTCAGTTCGAACTCCAGCCATTGCGCCTCCACGCCCCGCTCGGCAATCAGCCGGCTGAGTGTGGAGAGCAACTGGCTGTCCTGGAACTGGCGGAACGACAGGTTGACCGCCATGTGCAACGCCGGCAGGCCGCGTTCGCGTAGGTCCTGCATGTCGCGCAGGGCCCGGGAGATCACCCAGTAGCCCAGCGGCACGATCAGGCCGCTTTGCTCGGCCAACGGCACGAATTCACTTGGCGGCAACAGGCCGCGCTCGCCATGACGCCAGCGCACCAGGGCCTCCAGGCCGACGATATGGCCGTCGTCCAGGTCCAGGCGTGGCTGGTAATGCAGCTCCAGTTCGTCACGGCGCAAGGCGCGGCGCAGCTCGCTTTCCAGGTCGGCCAGGCTGCGCGCGTTGCGGTTGATACGTTCGTTGAAGATATGAAAGGTGCAGCCTTGGGTGCTCTTGGCCTGCTGCATGGCGATATGAGCGTGCCACATCAAAGGGTCGGCACCGGCGCGAGCGCGGGCATGGGCCACGCCCAGGCTGCAACCGATCAGCAGGCTTTCGCCATCCACCCAATAGGGTTCGGCCATGACCTCGGTAATGCGCTCGGCCATCCACTCGGCACGCTGGGGTGCACGGCGGGTATCGATCAGCAGGGCGAATTCATCGCTGCCCAGGCGCGCCAGTTGGTCGCCGACCTCCAGCTGGCTCTTGAGCCGTGACACCACTTGCAGGATCAACCGGTCGCCGGCCTGGTGGCCGAGGGCATCGTTGGCGTGGCGGAAGTTGTCGAGGTCCAAGTGACCGAGGGCCAGGCCACGCCCTTCATTCTCGGCCAGACGCGCGGTCAACAGGGTCTGGAAGCCCTGGCGGTTGGCGATGCCGGTGAGCGGGTCCTGCTCGGCCAGGCGTTGCAGGGTGTTTTCCAGCACGCCGCGCTCGCGGACGTGGCGCAGGCAGCGGCGCACTGTATCGGCATCCAATACATCACGCACCAGCCAATCGCTGACGCCAAGCGGTGAAACCAGCGGTTCCTGTTCCAGCAACAACACGCACGGCAGGCTGCAACGGCCAGGCCCGGGTTGCAGGCTGGGCGTGGTCAATAGCACGGCGCTGTGGTCGTCATCGAACAGACGGCTCACGGATTCCCAGTTTGGTGCGCTGATCAGCACAGCCCCATCGCCCATCGGCGCCAGGCACTCGCGCAATAACGCTGCCCACGCGGGCTCATCGGCCAGCAGCAGCAAACGCAAGGGTTCGACAGGCGTAGACAAGCTAGCTCCCTAGACTCTGCAAAAATTCGTGGCGACGGGCATTATGACGTGCGGCCTGAGAATCACCAATGATAGGGGTTTTCAAACACGCGAACTGTGAACATTAGCCTCAAAACAACCCTCACATCCTGCGGCAAAGTATCAAAACCGGCAAATTTAGATCGAGTGGTACGTCACACTGTCGTTCTGACAGAGCAGAATCCTGCCAGCCTGTTAAAATGCCCGCCCTTTTGAACAACGACTCCCTGAATTCTGTATGTCCCGACTCAATCCCCGGCAGCAAGAAGCCGTGAACTACGTCGGCGGCCCTCTATTGGTGCTCGCCGGCGCAGGCTCCGGCAAGACCAGCGTGATCACCCGCAAGATCGCGCACCTGATCCAGCACTGCGGCATCCGCGCCCAGTACATCGTCGCCATGACCTTCACCAACAAGGCCGCGCGGGAGATGAAAGAGCGCGTCGGCACCTTGCTCAAGGGTAGCGAAGGCCGTGGCCTCACCGTGTGTACCTTCCACAACCTGGGCCTGAACATCATCCGCAAGGAGCATGCGCGTCTGGGCTACAAGCCGGGCTTCTCGATCTTCGACGAGACCGACGTGAAGTCGCTGATGACCGACATCATGCAAAAGGAATACGCAGGCGACGACGGCGTGGATGAGATCAAGAACATGATCGGCGCCTGGAAAAACGACCTGATCCTGCCGCCCCAGGCCCTGGAAAACGCACGCAACCCCAAGGAACAGACTGCCGCCATCGTCTACACCCACTACCAGCGCACGCTCAAGGCGTTCAACGCAGTGGACTTCGACGACCTGATCCTGCTGCCGGTAAAGCTGTTCGAAGAACACGCCGACATCCTCGAAAAATGGCAGAACAAGGTGCGCTACCTGCTGGTGGACGAATACCAGGACACCAACGCCAGCCAGTACCTGCTGGTAAAAATGCTGATCGGCAAGCGCAACCAGTTCACCGTGGTCGGTGACGATGACCAGTCGATCTACGCCTGGCGCGGCGCGCGCCCGGAAAACCTGATGCTGCTCAAGGACGACTACCCGTCCCTGAAAGTGGTGATGCTGGAGCAGAACTACCGCTCCACCAGCCGCATCCTGCGCTGCGCCAACGTGTTGATCTCGAACAACCCCCATGAGTTTGAAAAACAACTGTGGAGCGAGATGGGCCACGGCGACGAGATCCGCGTGATCCGCTGCCGCAACGAAGACGCCGAAGCCGAACGCGTGGCCGTCGAGATCCTCAGCCTGCACCTGCGCACCGACCGGCCTTACAGCGATTTCGCGATCCTCTATCGCGGCAACTACCAGGCCAAGCTGATCGAGCTGAAATTGCAGCACCACCAGGTGCCGTATCGCCTGTCGGGCGGCAACAGCTTTTTCGGACGCCAGGAAGTAAAAGATCTGATGGCCTACTTCCGCCTGATCGTGAACCCGGACGACGACAACGCCTTCCTGCGCGTGATCAACGTGCCGCGTCGCGAGATCGGCTCCACCACCCTGGAAAAGCTCGGCAACTACGCCACTGAGCGCAAGATCTCGATGTACGCCGCCACCGACGAGATCGGCCTGGGCGAACACCTGGACTCGCGCTTCACCGATCGCCTGTCGCGCTTCAAGCGCTTCATGGACAAGGTGCGCGAGCAGTGCGCCGGCGAAGACCCGATCAGCGCGCTGCGCAGCATGGTCATGGACATCGACTACGAGAACTGGCTGCGCACCAACAGTTCCAGCGACAAGGCCGCGGATTACCGCATGAGCAACGTCTGGTTCCTGATCGAAGCGCTGAAGAACACCCTGGAAAAAGACGAAGACGGCGAGATGACCGTCGAAGACGCCATCGGCAAGCTGGTGCTGCGCGACATGCTCGAACGCCAGCAGGAAGAGGAAGACGGCGCCGAAGGTGTACAGATGATGACCTTGCATGCCTCCAAGGGCCTGGAATTCCCCTACGTGTTCATCATGGGCATGGAAGAGGAAATCCTCCCGCACCGTTCCAGCATCGAAGCCGACACCATCGAAGAGGAACGCCGCCTGGCCTACGTGGGCATTACCCGCGCGCGTCAGACCCTGGCCTTCACCTTTGCCGCCAAGCGCAAGCAGTACGGCGAAATCATCGATTGTGCCCCCAGCCGGTTCCTGGATGAACTGCCGCCGGACGACCTGGCCTGGGAAGGCAATGACGACACCCCGACCGAGGTGAAGGCCGTTCGCGGCAACACAGCCCTGGCGGACATACGCGCGATGTTAAAGCGCTAGAATCGACTACTTTTTCAATCTACTTTCGGCGCACAACGCGCCATTAGAGGAAGCTTTCCGTGGAAGCACTGCACAAGAAAATTCGCGAAGAAGGCATCGTGCTTTCCGATCAGGTACTCAAGGTCGACGCCTTTCTGAACCACCAGATCGACCCGGCACTGATGAAGTTGATCGGCGACGAATTCGCCGCGCTGTTCAAGGACTCGGGCATCACCAAGATCGTCACCATCGAAGCGTCGGGCATAGCGCCAGCGATCATGACCGGCCTGAACCTGGGTGTACCGGTGATCTTCGCGCGTAAGCAACAGTCCCTGACCCTGACCGAAAACCTGCTGTCGGCAACGGTGTATTCCTTCACCAAGAAAGTCGAAAGCACCGTGGCGATCTCGCCGCGCCACCTGACCAGCAGCGACCGCGTGCTGGTGATTGATGACTTCCTGGCCAACGGCAAGGCGTCCCAGGCGCTGATCTCGATCATCAAGCAGGCCGGCGCGACCGTGGCAGGCTTGGGGATCGTGATCGAGAAGTCGTTCCAGGGCGGACGTGCGGAATTGGATGCGCAGGGTTATCGGGTTGAATCGCTGGCGCGGGTCAAGTCGCTGGAAGGTGGCGTCGTCACCTTCATCGAATAACTCCTGCCTCAAAGTGGTGGTAAAAGTGGGAGGGGGCTTGCCCCCTCCCACATCGAACCTGTGTTGTCGGTTAGTGCGCGGTGGCCTGCAGGCCGGCGAGCAGGAGCCGCTGGTACAGATCCTCTTTCAAGCCTTCCGGCTTGGTCAACTGCATGCGTTCCAGATGCTTGGGAAACACCTGCGCCTGCGGCGCATCCAACGCCGCCTTGCCCAGCTCCAGAATCTCCGTCAGCTTGAATTTGCTCTTGAGCCAGTTCAGCGCCCGCAACAAATCCCGCTCTTCATCGGTGAAATCGCTTCCCAACGGATACTCCGGAAACAACCGACGATGGCGTGCCTGAATCCCCTGCAACCGCTCCGGCGTGTTCTCGGCAAAGCGCGGATCCAGCTGGAAATCCTTGGGCAACTTGCCAGCCTTTTGCGCCTGCTTGATCAAATCGTCCTGGAAGCGTGAGTCGGTGATATTGAGCAACGCCTCGATCACCTTGGCATCCGTCTGCCCGCGCAAGTCTGCAATGCCGTATTCCGTGATGACAATATCCCGCAGATGCCGGGGAATGGTGCAGTGGCCGTAGTCCCAGACGATATTGGAACTGACCTCCCCCGCCGACTCGCGCCAACTGCGCAGAATCAGGATCGACCGCGCACCTTCCAGCGCATGGCCCTGGGCCACAAAGTTGTACTGCCCGCCCACACCACTGAGCACACGACCGTCTTCCAACTGGTCGGCCACACCCGCGCCGAGCAGCGTCACCATGATCGCGCTGTTGATAAACCGCGCATCCAGGCGTTGCAGGCGCTTGAGTTCTTCCTGGCCGTACAGCTCGTTGATGTAGCTGATGCGCGTCATGTTGAATTCGAGGCGCTTGGCGTGGGTCATTTCCTGCAGGCGCTGGTAGAAACTGCGCGGGCCAAGAAAAAATCCGCCGTGGATCGAAATGCCGTCGGGCTGCGCCGCATCGTCGAGCGTGCCGGCGTTGGCCTGCTGTTGCGTCGCTACGTCCGGGTAGACCTTGCGACGGATAATCCCCGCGTCCGCCAACACCAGCAGGCCGTTGACGAACATTTCGCTGCACCCGTAAAGGCCCCGGACGAAGGGATCGACGCCGCCTTCACGGCTGATCAGCGGCGCCCACTGGTACACGTCCAGGTCCGTCAGCAGCGACCGATAGGACTCGTTGTCGGCCTGGCGCGCCAGCAGCGCGGCAGTCAGCGCATCGCCCATGGAGCCGATGCCGATCTGCAAGGTGCCGCCGTCGCGTACCAGGGTGCTGGCATGCAGGCCGATGAAGTGGTCCTGGAAACCCACCGGCATGTTCGGCGTGGAGAACAGCGTGGTGCTGTCTTTTTCATCGATCAGGTAATCGAAGGTATCCATGCCCAGCTCAGCGTCGCCGGGCATGTAGGGCAAATCGGTGTGGACTTGCCCGACGATCAGCACGGTCTCGCCGGCGTCGCGGCGCTTGGCAATCATCGGCAGCAGGTCGAGGGTGATATCCGGGTTGCAGCTCAAGCTCAGGCGATCAGGATGTTCGGCACTGCTGGCGACCAACTGCGCCACCAGGTTCAGGCCGGCGGCGTTTATGTCGCGAGCGGCGTGGCTGTAGTTGCTGCTGACGTAATCCTGCTGCGCCGACTCGCTGTGCAGCAGGCTGCCGGGCTGCATGAAAAACTGTTGGACGTGGATATTGTTCGGAAGGCTGTCGTTGTGCAGGTCGGCGAGGAAATCCAGTTCGGGGTAATCGCCGAACACCCGCTCGATAAAGGGTTCGAGAAAGCGTTTCTGCAAACCATCACCCATCGTCGGGCGGCCCAGGCTTAACGCGGTATAGATCGTCAGCGCCCGCTCCGGCAACTTGGCGATGCGCCGGTACAAGGCATTGGCAAACCGGTTCGGCTTGCCCAGCCCGAGGGGCATGCCCATGTGGATATGCGCCGGCAACCGCGCCAGTACGTCGTCAACTGCTTGCTCGATTGAACACAACTGCACCATCCGACCCTCCTGAACATTCCATGATTAGGGGTTGGACCGAGCTTGCCGGGTCTTTGCTGCAATGAACAGCGCTGAAACACGAACCCCAGGCACAAAAAAGCCGCTCGTAAGCGGCATTTTTGACGAAGATCGGCGGATCAGAGGCCGGACATCTTCTTGATTGCACCCTTGAGGTCATCATCCGAGCAATCGGCGCAGGTGCCTTTTGGCGGCATGGCGTTGATCCCGGTGATCGCCTTGGCCAGGATGCCATCGAGGCCGCCCTGGTGATCGGCGCGTTCTTTCCAGGCTGCGGTATCGCCGATTTTCGGCGCGCCCAACAGGCCGGTGCCGTGGCAAGCATTACAGTGCTTGGCGATGATGTCATCCGGCGTCTTCGCAGCGCCACCGCTTGCGGCGACCGCCACTTCCATGCCCTTGCATTCCTGGCCCTGGACGCAGACCTGGCCAACAGGCTCCAGGCGCTTGGCAATATCATCATTGGTCGCAGCTTGAGCGCTGACAGCCCATAGGGCCAGTACGGTTGCTGGTGCAGCCAGCATTTTCATAATTAGGTTCACGCGTTCACCCTCAATGGTGGCTATTCACGCCTGCGGCCACGGTTTCGCAGGCGGCGAAAGTATAACGGTTAGCCCGCCTGGCCGAAACAACCCTATTAACTAAAGGGAGATTCGACCCCACGGAATACAGCTCGGGTGCCTCTGCAACGCTGGCAGGACGCCTCTTTTCTTAAAAGTTCGCAGGCGTGGCTGCGCTGATTAGTCGCGCCGGCACGTCGAACGGATTGCGAAAACGATGGGGCTTGGTGCTTTCAAAGTAGTAGCTATCGCCAGCTTCGAGCACAAAAGTTTCAAGACCGACCACCAACTCCAGGCGACCCTCCACCAGAATCCCGGTTTCTTCACCTTCGTGGGTAAGCATTTCTTCGCCTGTGTCGGCGCCCGGCGGGTAGATCTCGTTGAGAAACGCGATGGCCCGGCTGGGGTGCGCCCGGCCTACCAGCTTCATGGTGACGGCGCCGTCGGAGATGTCGATCAGCTCATTGGCTTTATAGACGATCTGCGTCGGTATTTCCTGGAGGATCTCCTCGGAAAAGAACTCGACCATCGACATGGGGATGCCGCCCAGCACCTTGCGCAAGGAGCTGATCGAGGGGCTGACGCTGTTTTTTTCGATCATCGAAATGGTGCTGTTGGTGACACCCGCGCGCTTGGCGAGCTCGCGCTGGGACAGACCCTTCAGTTTACGGATGGATTGCAGTCGTTCGCCGACGTCCAATGCAGGAGCCTCCTAGGATTCAGGCTTTGTTGTAATTGAGCGTTATCATGGCGACAGCGTTCAGTATTTACAACACTTGGGCCTAAATCCCGGGCGGTTGCGTTCGTACCCGGCGGTCAAGCGCCGGAATAGAGCCTCGGCACGCGGCGCAGGTTGCAAAAGAGCTGATACGGAATGGTCTCGGCGGCGACCGCGACGTCACTGGCGAGGATATTTTTGCCCCATAGCTCCACGGTGGAACCGAGGACAGCCTGAGGCACGTCCGTGAGGTCGATGCACAGCATGTCCATGGATACACGGCCCAGCAATTGGCTGCGCTGCCCGGCCACCAGTACCGGCGTACCCGTCGGCGCGTGACGCGGATAGCCATCGGCATAGCCCATGGCAACCACACCGATACGCATGGGTTTGGGCGTGATGAACTTGGCGCCGTAACCCACCGGCTCACCGGCCGGCAGTTCACGGACGCAGATCACCTTGGATTCCAGGGTCATCACCGGCTGCAAACGCGCGGCCACGGCCTGGTCCTCGGCAAACGGCGTCGCGCCGTAGAGCATGATGCCAGGGCGCACCCAATCGCTGGACACAGCCGGCCAGCCCATCACCGATGGCGAATTGCGCAGGCTGACCTCGGCCGACAAACCCTGGCGCGCCGCGTCAAACACAGCCACCTGTTCATCACTGCGCACACAGTCGAGCTCATCGGCGCGGGCGAAATGGCTCATCAACACGATCTTGGCCACCTTGCCGCTGGCCAGCAGGCGCTGGTAAGCCTCGTGATAATCCTTGGGGTGCAGGCCGACACGGTGCATGCCGGAATCGAGCTTGAGCCAGATGGTCAGCGGCTTGCTCAGTCTGGCCTGCTCGATGGCCTCCAATTGCCACAGCGAGTGCACCACGCACCAGAAATCATGTTCGATGATCAGCGGCAGCTCATCCGCCTCGAAGAAACCTTCCAGCAGCAGCACCGGCGCACGAATCCCGGCGGCGCGCAGCTCCAATGCTTCCTCGATGCAAGCCACGGCAAACCCGTCCGCCTCGGCTTCCAGCGCCTGGGCAACGTGCACGGCACCATGGCCGTAGGCATCGGCCTTGATCACGGCAAGGGCCTTGGCACCCGTGACTTCACGGGCCAATTGGTAGTTGTGACGCAGGGCTTGGAGGTCGATCAGGGCACGGGCAGGACGCATGGCGGCAGGCTTCTAGGCGGCAAAGTGAAGAAAAACCGGCACCGACCAACGGCTTCGGCACCGGGAGAGGGATCGTTGTTTAAGGCAGCGCGGCCACGACGGACAGCTCCACCAGGATTTGCGGTTCGCACAGCTTGGCTTCAACCGTGGCACGGGCCGGGGCAACGCCTTTTGGCAGCCACTTGTCCCACACCGCATTCATGCCGGCGAAATCTGCGTCGATGTCCTTCAGGTAGATCGTCACCGACAGCAACCGGGTCTTGTCAGTACCGGCCAGGTCGAGCAAACGCTCGATATTGGTCAGGGTTTCACGGGTCTGCTGTTCAATCCCGGCGTTCATGTCGTCGCCGACTTGCCCGGCCAGATACACGGTACCGCTGTGGACAACGATCTGGCTCATGCGCTCATTGGTGAGCTGGCGCTGGATTGACATGTTTTGCAGACTCCTGGTGGTTGCCATAACGGGAAATATCGAGGCCTTCGGCACTGATCTGCGGCGTTTTCTTGGCCATCAGGTCGGCCAGCAAACGACCGGAGCCACAGGCCATGGTCCAACCGAGGGTGCCGTGGCCGGTATTCAGGAACAGGTTCTTGAACGGGGTGGCACCGACAATCGGCGTGCCGTCGGGGGTAGTCGGGCGCAGGCCGGTCCAGAAGGTAGCTTCGGTCAAATCGCCGCCCTGAGGATAAAGGTCGTTGACGATCATCTCCAGGGTTTCCCGCCGGCGCGGGTTCAGCGACAGGTCAAAACCGGCTATTTCAGCCATGCCACCGACGCGGATGCGGTTGTCGAAACGAGTGATCGCGACCTTGTAGGTCTCGTCGAGAATGGTCGAGGTCGGCGCCATCGCCGGGTTGGTGATCGGCACGGTCAGCGAGTAGCCCTTGAGCGGATACACCGGCGCCTTGATTCCCAACGGCTTGAGCAACTGCGGCGAGTAGCTGCCGAGGGCCAGCACGTAGCGGTCGGCGGTTTCCAGCTTGCCGTCGATCCACACGCCGTTGATGCGATCACCGGCGTAGTCGAGGCGCTGGATGTCCTGCTCAAAACGGAATTCCACACCCAACTGTTTGCACATCTCGGCCAGGCGGGTGGTGAACATCTGGCAGTCGCCGGTCTGGTCATTCGGCAGGCGCAGTGCGCCGGCGAGGATATCCGTGACGCTGGCCAGGGCCGGCTCGACCCGGGCGATACCGGCGCGGTCGAGCAGCTCGAACGGCACGCCGGACTCCTTCAACACGGCGATGTCCTTGGCGGCGCCATCGAGTTGTGCCTGGGTGCGGAACAGTTGGGTAGTCCCAAGGCTACGGCCTTCGTAGGCGATGCCGGTCTCGGCGCGCAGTTCGTCGAGGCAGTCGCGGCTGTACTCGGACAGGCGCACCATGCGCTCCTTGTTCACCGCATAACGGCTGGCGGTGCAGTTGCGCAGCATCTGCGCCATCCACAGGTATTGGTCGATGTCGGCGGTGGCCTTGATCGCCAGCGGCGCATGGCGTTGCAGCAACCACTTGATGGCCTTGAGCGGCACACCCGGTGCGGCCCATGGCGAGGCATAGCCTGGAGACACCTGCCCGGCGTTGGCGAAACTGGTTTCCATGGCAGCGGCAGGCTGACGGTCGACGACAACCACTTCAAAGCCGGACCGCGCCAAATAGTAGGCACTGGTCACACCAATGACGCCGCTACCCAAGACCAGAACGCGCATTTTTATATCCTCATCGCGGGCATGGCCGCTGACGTGTGTTGTTCGAGCAATGATGAGCGCAGTGTAAAAAACAATGACCAGTGCATTTCACTATATAACTGCCTATATTTGGCGACAATTCTCGGCAAAAACCCTTTTCACAGAGGCGTATCCCCTATGCGTACCAACACCCAGACCAAGCGGGAGCTGGACAAGATCGACCGCAACATCCTGCGCATCCTGCAAACCGACGGGCGCATTTCGTTTACGGAGCTGGGGGAAAAGGTCGGGCTGTCGACCACGCCCTGTACCGAGCGTGTGCGGCGGCTGGAGCGTGAAGGGATCATCATGGGCTACAACGCGCGGCTCAACCCCCAGCATTTGAAGGGCAGTTTGCTGGTATTTGTCGAGATCAGCCTGGATTACAAGTCCGGCGACACCTTCGAGGAATTCCGCCGCGCGGTGCTGAAACTGCCCCATGTGCTCGAGTGCCACCTGGTTTCTGGCGACTTCGACTACCTGGTGAAAGCGCGGATATCCGAGATGGCGTCGTACCGCAAATTGCTCGGCGACATCCTGCTCAAGCTGCCCCATGTGCGGGAGTCCAAGAGCTATATCGTGATGGAAGAGGTGAAAGAGAGCCTGAACCTGCCGATCCCGGACTGACCTGACACACTCGGGTCAACATGTGGGAGGGGGCTTGCCCCCTCCCACATTTGGACGGTGTAAAACCGCTAAACCAGCACCTGCCGGGTGCTCGCCATGTACTCGTGGATCTGCTTCTCCACCCGTGGATGAATCAGCTCCACCGGGCGCCGCCCATTCGGACACGGCAAGGTCTTGGTGGTGCCGAACAGCCGGCAGATCAACGGGCGCTCGTCGTACACCGTGCAGCCGTTCGGCCCCAGGTGCACGCAGTTCAGCTCCTCCATGGCCGCGTCCTGCTCGGCGGCGGTCTTGCGCGGCAGGCGCGACATTTCCTCGGGCGAGGTGGTCACCGGCCCACAGCAGTCATGGCAACCGGGGACGCACTCGAACGAAGGAATCTGCCGGCGCAGCGCACTGATTTTCTGACTGTTGCAACTCATCGAAACACGTACCGAACGGCGAATAGGCGTGGATTCTGCCGCAAAACGCCCCGCGCAGACAGCTTCGTCCGACCGCTGTATCCTGCGTCAAATTTTCCAAACAGGGATGCTCCCCATGACTGCCAGCGCCCGGCATACCGCTTCCTACTACGCCGCCAGCAGCGTGCCGCAAACTGATTACCCGGTATTGACCGGCGAACTGACGGCGGATGTGTGCGTGGTCGGCGGCGGTTTTTCCGGGCTGAACACCGCGCTGGAGTTGGCCGAACGCGGTTTCAGCGTAGTGTTGCTGGAAGCGCGCAAGATCGCCTGGGGCGCCAGCGGGCGTAACGGCGGCCAACTGATTCGCGGTGTCGGCCATGGCCTGGACCAGTTCGCCAGCGTGATCGGCACCGAGGGCGTACGCCAGATGAAGTTGATGGGCCTGGAAGCGGTGGAGATTGTGCGTGAGCGCGTCGCGCGCTACCAAATCCCCTGCGACCTGACCTGGGGCTACTGCGACCTCGCCAACAAACCCCGCGACCTGCACGGCCTGGCCGAAGATGCCGAAGAACTGCGCAGCCTCGGCTATCGTCACGACATACGCCTGCTGCAAGCCAACGAAATGGGCAGCGTCATCGGCTCCGAGCGCTACGTGGGCGGCATGATCGACATGGGCTCCGGCCACCTGCACCCGCTGAACCTGGCCCTCGGCGAAGCCGCCGCCGCGCAGCAATCGGGCGTGAAGCTGTTCGAGCAGTCCGAAGTCACCCGCATCGACTACGGCCCCGAAGTCAACGTACACACCGCCCAAGGCAACGTGCGCGCCAAGACCCTGGTGCTGGCCTGCAATGCCTACCTCAACGGCCTCAACCCGCACCTCAGCGGCAAAGTGTTGCCTGCCGGCAGCTACATCATCGCCACCGAACCGTTGGGCGAAGCCCAGGCCGCCAACCTGCTGCCGCAGAACATGGCGGTGTGCGACCAGCGTGTCACGGTGGACTACTTCCGACTGTCCGCCGATCGTCGCCTGCTGTTCGGCGGTGCCTGTCATTATTCCGGTAGAGACCCGAAGGACATCGGCGCCTATATGCGCCCGAAGATGCTGCAGGTGTTCCCACAACTGGCCGATGTAAACATCGACTTCCAATGGGGCGGCATGATCGGCATCGGCGCCAACCGTCTGCCGCAGATAGGCCGCCTGGCCGACCAGCCCAACGTGTATTACGCCCAGGCCTACGCCGGCCATGGCCTCAACGCCACCCACCTGGCGGGCAAGTTGCTGGCCGAAGCCATCAGCGGCCAGCAACACGGGCGCTTCGACCTGTTCGCCCAGGTGCCGCACATCACCTTCCCCGGCGGCAGGCACCTGCGCTCGCCGCTGTTGGCGCTGGGAATGCTCTGGCACCGCCTCAAAGAGCTGGTCTGATCAAGCGCGCCAGAACGGTTTCAGGCCTTCGTGGCGCGCCTGCTCGGCGGTCAGCCCGACATCGCGCAATTGCTCGCGGGTCAGGTGCAGTAAAGCTTTGCGGGTGTGGCGACGGCGCCAGAACAGACCCCAGCGACTGATATCGCGCCGCGCCGTCGCCCGCTCCTGCCCAGCCACCAGTTCCTGACTGTGTAACGCCAGCCGCACATCGCCCATGCCGTTCATTTTGCTGCCCCTCAGTTGCTTGTTGCCTTGAGTGACCAGCATGAGCGCGCAGCTAAAACCATTACAGATTCAACCCACCTTTATTAAATCCATACAGATACTGCCTATATACCACTGAATCCTGTATTTTCTGCCTATCTGTAATGGTCCCTCTGGAGCGACCGCCATGACCCTGTACATGAACCTCGCCGAATTGCTGGGCACCCGCATCGAACAAGGCTTCTATCGCCCCGGTGATCGACTGCCTTCCGTACGGGCGTTGAGCGTGGAACACGGGGTCAGTTTGAGCACCGTGCAGCAGGCCTATCGCTTGCTGGAGGACAACGGCCTGGCGATGCCCAAGCCGAAATCCGGCTACTTTGTTCCGGTGGGCCGCGAGTTGCCGGCCCTGCCGGAAGTCGGTCGTCCGGCTCAGCGCCCCGTAGAAATTTCCCAATGGGACCAGGTGCTGGAATTGATACGCGCAACGCCGCGCAAGGATGTCATACAGATGGGCCGCGGCATGCCGGATGTATTGTCGCCCACCCTCAAGCCCCTGCTGCGCAGCCTGGCCCGCGTGAGTCGCCGCCAGGATTTGCCGGGGCTGTATTACGACAACATCCTGGGCTGTATGGAACTGCGCGAACAGATTGCGCGCCTGTCCCTGGATTCCGGCTGCCAGCTGACGGCCGAGGACATCGTGATCACCACCGGCTGCCATGAGGCGCTGTCCGCCAGCATCCATGCCATCTGTGAGCCGGGCGATATCGTTGCGGTGGACTCGCCGAGCTTTCACGGCGCCATGCAGACCCTCAAGGGCCTGGGCATGAAAGCCCTGGAAATCCCCACCGACCCGATCACCGGCATCAGCCTCGAAGCCTTGGAGCTGGCGCTGGAACAGTGGCCGATCAAAGTCATCCAACTGACCCCCAACTGCAACAACCCCCTGGGCTACATCATGCCGGAGGCGCGCAAGCGGGCATTGCTCACCTTGGCGCAGCGCTTTGACGTGGCGATCATTGAAGACGATGTCTACGGCGAACTGGCCTTCAGCTACCCGCGCCCGCGCACCATCAAGTCTTTCGACGAAGACGGACGCGTCCTGCTGTGCAGCTCGTTCTCGAAGACCCTGGCGCCCGGCCTGCGCATCGGCTGGGTAGCGCCCGGACGTTACCTGGAGCGAGTGCTGCACATGAAATACATCAGCACTGGCAGCACCGCCACGCAGCCGCAAATCGCGATTGCGGAATTCCTCAAAGGTGGTCACTTCGAACCGCATTTGCGGAGGATGCGTACCCAATACCAGCGCAATCGCGACTTGATGCTCGATTGGGTCAGCCGCTACTTCCCCACAGGCACTCGCGCCAGCCGCCCTCAAGGCAGCTTCATGCTGTGGATCGAACTGCCGGAAGGCTTTGATACGCTGAAGCTCAACCGTGTCCTGGTAGAACAAGGTGTCCAGGTGGCCGTAGGCAGCATCTTCTCGGCGTCGGGCAAGTACAGGAACTGCCTGCGCATGAACTACGCTGCCAAGCCAACCGCGCAGATTGAAGAAGCCGTGCGCAAGGTCGGGGCTGCGGCGATCAAGATGCTGGCAGACACGGCCGACTGACCTTTCACGGGAAATTGCCGTCATATATCGACAACCGCCCTGATCTGGAAGCCGCTCCCTTGATGATTCAACGGCTATTACCGTTTTGCCTGCTGGGAGCCCTGATCCTGGGCGGCTGCGCCAGCGTGAGCACGCCACGCGTCCCCAGTGACGCCCTGCCCGCCGCACAGTCATCGTTCGGCCGCTCGATCCAGGCCCAGGCCGCGCCCTATCAAGGGCGCTCGGGCTTTCGCCTGCTGCCCAACAGCAGCGAGGCATTCATGGCCCGTGCCGAGTTGATCCGCAACGCCCAGACCAGCCTCGACCTGCAGTACTACATCGTGCACGACGGCATCAGCACCCGCATGCTGGTGGACGAACTGCTCAAGGCCGCCGACCGTGGCGTACGTGTGCGCATCTTGCTGGATGACACAACCAGCGACGGCCTGGACCAGATCATCGCCACCCTCGCCGCCCATCCCAAAATCGAGATCCGCCTGTTCAACCCGCTGCACCTTGGGCGCAGCACCGGCGTAACGCGGGCCATGGGCCGCTTGTTCAACCTGTCGCTGCAACATCGACGCATGCACAACAAGCTGTGGCTGGCGGACAATAGCGTGGCCATCGTTGGCGGGCGTAACCTGGGGGATGAGTATTTCGATGCCGAGCCCAACCTGAACTTCACCGATATCGACATGCTCAGCGTCGGCCCGGTGGCCGAGCAACTGGGCCACAGTTTCGACCAGTACTGGAACAGCGCACTGAGCAAGCCCATCGATGATTTCGTCTCCAACGCACCGTCCAAGGGTGACCTGGCCGCCGCGCGCGTACGCCTGGAAGCGTCCCTGGCCGAGTCACGCCAGCAGAACCACGCACTGTACAACCGCCTGCGCACCTACCAGACCCAACCCCGCATGGACACCTGGCGCCGCGAGCTGATCTGGGCCTGGAACCAGGCGCTGTGGGATGCGCCGAGCAAGGTGCTGGCCAAGGAGGACCCTGACCCCAGGTTGCTGCTCACCACGCAACTGGCGCCGGAACTGGAAGGGGTCAATCACGAACTGATGATGATTTCGGCGTACTTCGTGCCGGGACAGCCAGGCCTGGTGTACCTGACGGGGCGTGCCGATGCGGGCGTGTCGGTGAGCCTGCTGACCAACTCCCTGGAAGCCACCGACGTGCCCGCGGTGCACGGGGGTTATGCGCCGTACCGCAAGGCGCTGCTGGAGCATGGGGTCAAGCTCTATGAGTTGCGCCGCCAGCCCGGGGATGGCGGCGGCAGTGGCCCGCACCTGTTTCGCCGAGGCGCCTTCCGGGGCTCGGATTCCAGCCTGCACAGCAAGGCGATGATCTTTGATCGGGAGAAATCCTTTATCGGCTCGTTCAACTTCGACCCACGCTCGGTACTGTGGAACACCGAAGTCGGTGTGCTGGTCGACAGCCCCGAGCTGGCGGAACACGTGCGCAACCTTGCACTGCAAGGCATGGCGCCGCCCCTGAGCTATGAAGCGAAATTGCAGGACGGCCAAGTGGTGTGGGTGACCGAAGACAACGGCCAGTTGCACACCCTGACCCGCGAGCCGGGGAGCTGGTGGCGACGGTTCAATGCGTGGTTTGCCACCAGCGTCGGCCTTGAGCGCATGCTCTAGGCCGGCTGCGCCGCGCCGAATGCACCCTGGCGCAGCAGCAACATCACCAGGCCCAGCGCACCCGCTGCCATCAGCAGCGGCAACGCATGCCCGCTGATCCACTGGCTACCCGCCCCCGCCACCAGCGGGCCGATCAGGCAGCCAATACCCCACAACTGCGCCACGTGGGCATTGGCGCGCACCAGCGCGTCGTCGCGGTAACGCTCGCCGATCAGGATCAACGACAGGGTGAACAAGCCGCCGGCACTCGCGCCGAACACGACCCAGATCGGCCAGATCATTGGTGTGTGCATCAATAGGGGAATCGCCAGGCTCGACACCAGCAACAGCAGCGCACACCCCAGGAACAACGTGCGCCGAGGCAAGTAGTCGGCCAGTGCACCGATGGGCAATTGCAGTAACGCGTCGCCAACCACCACCGTGCTGACCATGGCCAAGGCGATCTCGGCGGTGAACCCTTGTTGCAGGCAGTACACCGGCAACAATGTCAGGATCATCGCCTCGAACGCAGCAAACAGCGCAACCGCCCAGGCAATCGCCGGCAGGCTCCGGCAGAAGCGCCACAGTTGCGCGAAGGTCACGCTGAAGGACTCGGCGCTCGGTGCACCGGAGCGCCCCAGCAGCAACAGCGGCGCGACCATCAACAGGCCGACGCCCACCCAGAAACCGTAGTCATGCTCGGTGCCGATCAGGCCCAACAGCAGCGGCCCCGACAGCTGGCTCAAGGCATAGCTGCAGCCGTACAACGCCACCAGCCGACCACGCCACTGCTCCACCACCAACTGGTTGATCCAACTCTCGCCGAGGATAAACACAATGGTCAGGATCACCCCGATCATCAGGCGCAGCACCAGCCACACCGGGTAGCTGGGCAGGATCGCCAGCAGGCCGATGGACACCGCGCCCGCCCACAGGCACAGGCGCATGAGGTTGGCGGTGCCAAGCCATGAGGCCAGGCGACTGGAGACCTTCGCGCCGAGCAACACGCCAAAGGCCGGCATCGCTGCCATCACGCCGATAGCGAAACTGCCGTAGCCCCAGCTTTCGAGGCGCAGGGACACCAGCGGCATGCTGACGCCCAGGGCCAGGCCGACGCTGAGCACCGAGGCCAGGACGGCGAAATAAGTCGCCCAACGCATTTCCACGCTCCTGTGGATAATTCTTGAAAACACACAAAACAGTGTGGGAGGGGGCTTGCCCCCGATTGCGGTGGATCAGTGAGCACCGCTGGCGCCTGACACACTGCTATCGGGGGCAAGCCCCCTCCCACATTTAGCCTGCGGTGTTGCTTAGAGCTTGATCCAGGTGGCCTTCAGCTCGGTGTATTTGTCGAACGCATGCAGCGACTTGTCGCGACCGTTGCCCGACTGCTTGAAGCCACCAAACGGTGCAGTCATGTCGCCGCCATCGTACTGGTTGACCCACACGCTACCGGCACGCAGCGCCTTGGCAGTCAGGTGGGCCTTGGAGATGTCAGCCGTCCACACCGCTGCAGCCAGGCCGTATTGGGTGTCGTTGGCGATGGCAATTGCTTCCTCGGCGCTGTCGAAGGTGATCACCGACAAGACCGGGCCGAAGATTTCTTCCTGGGCAATCTTCATGGCATTGGTCACACCGTCGAAAATCGTCGGTTCAACATAGGTGCCACCGGTTTCTTCCAGGGTCCGCTTGCCGCCGGCGACCAACTTGGCGCCATCTGCGTGACCCGCTTCGATGTACGACAGCACAGTGTTCATCTGCTGGGTGTCCACCAGTGCGCCCACATTGGTTGCCGGGTCCAGCGGGTTGCCTGGCTTCCAGCCCTTGAGGGCATCGATCACCAGCGGCAGGAATTTGTCCTTGATGGAACGCTCCACCAGCAGGCGCGAACCGGCGGTGCAGACCTCCCCCTGGTTGAAGGCGATGGCGCCGGCGGCGGATTCTGCGGCGGCTTGCAGGTCCGGGGCATCGGCGAACACGATGTTCGGGCTCTTGCCGCCGGCTTCCAGCCAGACGCGCTTCATGTTCGACTCGCCAGAGCGGATCAACAGCTGCTTGGCGATCTTGGTGGAACCGGTGAACACCAGGGTGTCGACATCCATGTGCAACGCCAGCGCATTACCCACGGTATGACCATAGCCCGGCAGTACGTTGAACACGCCTTTTGGAATACCGGCTTCCACGGCCAGGGCCGCGATGCGGATGGCGGTCAGCGGGGATTTTTCGGACGGCTTGAGGATCACCGAGTTGCCGGTGGACAGCGCAGGGCCCAGTTTCCAGCAGGCCATCATCAGCGGGAAGTTCCACGGCACGATAGCGCCAACCACGCCAACCGGCTCGCGCGTCACCAGGCCCAATTGGTCATGCGGGGTCGCGGCGACTTCGTCGTAGATCTTGTCGATCGCTTCGCCGCTCCAGCTCAGGGCATTCGCCGCGCCGGGCACGTCGATGTTCTGGGAGTCGCTGATCGGCTTGCCCATGTCCAGGGTTTCGAGCAGCGCCAGCTCTTCGGCATTGGCCTTGAGCAACGCGGCGAAACGGATCATGGCGGATTTGCGCTTGGCCGGCGCCAGGCGTGACCACACGCCGGAGTTGAAGGTGGCGCGGGCGTTTTCGACGGCGCGCTGGGCGTCGGCGGCGTCACAGCTGGCAACGGTGGCCAGCAGGCGACCATCGACCGGGCTGATGCATTCGAAGGTGTCACCGGAAACAGCGGCGGTGTACTCGCCATTGATGTAGGCGCGGCCTTCGATCTTCAGATCCTTGGCACGTTGTTCCCAGTCGGCACGGGTCAGGGTGGTCATGCGAGTGTCCTCCTCTTATTGAATACAAGGGCCATGGGATGTCCCACGGCAGCCTTAAAGAATTCTTGCCCGCCAGCCAATGGTTCGGCGCAAGGCAGCTGCCACCCTAAACCAGCGGCTGGGGGTGTTTCAATATATTTGACATAACGCCGGCAAACGCCCTTGCGATGTTCATTTTAATAAACATAGACTTTGGGCTCTCCAACCGCAGGCCAGACGGGACACGCACATGAGCATCCAGGACATCGTCGACTTCAGCCAAGCCAAGACCGCCGCCGAGCGCTACCGCCCTGCCGCCGAGAAAATCCTCAAGGGCGATCCCGAGCAAACGATCTACAACCACTACAACAGCCCCTGCGGCCAGATGAGCGCGGGCGTGTGGGAAGGTGAAGTCGGACAGTGGACGGTCAATTACACCGAACATGAGTACTGCGAGATTGTGCAAGGTGTATCCGTGCTGCGTGACGCCGACGGCAATGCCAAGACCTTGCGCGCTGGCGACCGATTCGTGATTCCCGCCGGCTTCAGCGGCACCTGGGAAGTGCTGGAGGCGTGCCGCAAGATCTACGTGGTGTTCGAACAGAAAGCCTGATCAGCCAAATCACAGGCAAAAAAAAGCCCGGATCGTGAGATACGGGCTTTTTTTCACAAGGAGGAAAATCAATTACTTGATTTTGCCTTCTTTGTAGATCACGTGCTTGCGAACGCGCGGGTCGAACATTTTCTTTTCGAGCTTGTCCGGGGTAGTACGCTTGTTCTTGTCGGTAGTGTAGAAGTGACCAGTACCGGCGCTAGAGATCATTCGAATCAATTCACGCATGATATAGCTCCTTAGATTGTGCCAGCGCGGCGCAATTCAGCCAGCACGACAGTGATGCCACGCTTGTCGATGATGCGCATGCCTTTGGCAGATACGCGCAGACGGACGAAACGTTTCTCTTCTTCAACCCAGAAGCGGTGATGCTGCAGGTTCGGCAGGAAACGACGACGGGTTTTGTTATTTGCGTGGGAAATGTTATTCCCAGTCACCGGACCCTTACCGGTAACTTGACAGACTCTCGACATGCCTCAGCCCTCTAAAACCACATGCCCAACCCGGCATGGGTTGGCCGCTTAATCTCTCAGTCATTTGGCGCCAGGCGCCGCGTTTCTTTAGGGTCTTACCGGCTACACCTACAAGCGAAGGAACCGGGCCCCTAGAAAAGAGCGCTGCTTTATACCAGAAAGACCCCAGTGCAACAACAGCCCGCGTGTTTTTACTGGCGTAAATCTTGGCGGTAGACGCCTGAACCGTTGCCAGGAGGGGCCGCTGTCACAGCCGACCGCTCGTCGCACAGAATGATTTACAGCGCGCGCGGGCACAGTGAAGTGCACGACGAAACGCGCCGAGACGCCATCAAAACAGCATTTGGCGCAAAAGCACAGGCAAAAATGGGCTAGTCATTTACCTATCAGACCACTACGGTAGGACTTTTCCAGACTGCACTCGCAGATGGGCCTTCGATCTGCAAAGGAAACCGAACATGCGCCTCGCTGCCCTACCGCTATTGCTAGCCCCTCTATTTATCGCCCCGCTGGCCTCGGCCGCCAGCAACTTGAGCGTCTGCACCGAGGCCAGCCCCGAAGGGTTCGATGTGGTGCAATACAACTCGCTGACCACCACCAACGCCTCGGCCGATGTGCTGATGAACCGCCTGGTGGACTATGACGCGACCAGAGGCCAACTGGTGCCCAGCCTGGCGGACAGCTGGAACGTCTCGCCGGATGGCCTGACCTATACCTTCAAGCTGCACCCGGATGTGAAGTTCCACCGCACCGAGTACTTCACCCCAAGCCGCACCCTGAGCGCCGAAGACGTGCGCTTCAGCTTCGAGCGCATGCTCGACCCGGCCAACCCCTGGCACAAGATCGCCCAGAGCGGCTTCCCTCACGCTCAGTCGCTGCAACTGCCGACGCTGGTAAAAAAGATCGACGCTCTCGACCCACTGACCGTGCGTTTCACCCTGGATCACGCCGACTCCACCTTCCTCGCCGCGTTGAGCATGGGGTTCGCGTCGATCTACCCGGCGGAATATGCCGACAAACTGCTCAAGGCCGGCACGCCGGAGAAGCTCAACAGCCAGCCGATCGGCACTGGACCGTTCATCTTCAGCCGTTTCCAGAAAGATGCCGTGGTGCGCTACAAGGCCAACCCGGACTACTTCGCCGGCAAACCGGCTGTGGATAACTTGATCTTCGCCATCACTCCCGACGCCAACGTACGCCTGCAGAAGCTGCACCGCGATGAGTGCCAGATTGCGCTGTCACCCAAGCCGCTGGACGTAGGCGAGGCCGAAAAGGACCCGGCGCTCAAGGTGGAGAAGACCGCGGCCTTCATGACCGCCTTTGTGGCCATCAACAGCCAGCACCCGCCCCTGGACAAGCCAGAAGTCCGCCAGGCAATCAACCTGGCGTTCGACAAGGGCAGCTACCTCAAAGCCGTGTTTGAAGGCACCGCCGAGGCCGCCAACGGCCCTTATCCGCCGAACACCTGGAGCTACGCAAAGGACCTGCCGGGTTATCCACAGGATCTCGCCAAGGCCAAGGTGCTGCTCGACCGCGCCGGACTCAAGGACGGCTTCAAGACCACCCTCTGGACCCGCCCCACCGGCAGCCTGCTGAACCCCAACCCGAACCTTGGTGCACAACTGCTGCAGGCTGACCTGGCCAAGGTCGGCATCCAGGCCGAGATCCGCGTGATCGAATGGGGCGAGTTGATCCGCCGCGCCAAAGCCGGCGAACACGACCTGCTATTCATGGGCTGGGCCGGTGACAACGGCGACCCGGATAACTTCCTGACCCCGCAGTTTTCCTGCGCGGCGGTAAAGTCGGGTACCAACTTCGCCCGCTACTGCGACCCTGCGTTGGACAAGCTGATCAGCGCAGGCAAGACCACCAGCGAGCAAGGTGTGCGCAGCAAGCTGTACCAGCAGGCCCAGGCGCAGATCCAGCAGCAGGCCTTGTGGTTGCCGCTGGCGCACCCGACGGCGTTCGCCCTGGCCCGCAAGACTGTCGAGGGCTACCAGGTGAGCCCGTTCGGCCGCCAGGATTTCTCGAAAGTCAGCGTCAAGCCCTGAGCTGAGAGCTGCAAGCCCGCTTGAGGCTTGCAGCTGCTTCACCCCTACATCCACCCATACTCCGCCATCGACAACGGATCTCCATCCCCCACAATGATGTGATCCAGTACCCGCACATCCACCACCTCCAAGGCCTTCTGCAGCAACTTGGTCAATTTTCGATCAGCGGCGCTCGGCTCCAGGCTCCCGGAAGGATGGTTGTGGCACAGGATCAACGCCGCCGCGTTGTAGGCCAATGCGCGTTTGACCACTTGCCGGGGATACACCATCGCCGCGTCGATGGTGCCTTGGGACAACGCCTCAAAACCCAGCACCCTGTGCCTTGAATCAAGGAACAGACAGCCGAATATCTCGTGGGGCTCATGGCGCAACATGGCCTTGAGGTAATCGCGCACCGCCACCGGGCTTTCCAGCACCGAGTCGTGTCGCAGGCGCTCGGCCATATGACGCTTGGCCATTTCCAACACCGCCTGCAACTGGGCAAACTTCGCCGGCCCCAGGCCCAATTGCTGGCTGAACAGCGTCTGGCTGGCCTCCAGCAACGGGCGCAAGCCGCCGAATTGCGCCAGCAGATGGCGCGCCAGGTCCACCGCGCTCCTGCCGGAAACCCCGGTACGCAGGAAGATCGCCAGCAACTCGGCATCCGACAGACTCGCCGCCCCCCACTCCAAAAGCTTCTCTCGCGGCCGCTCTGCCGCCGGCCAATCACGAATACTCATCCCTCCTCCCTCTCCCTGTATGCCATGCGTGCCGCTGTTGCCTTGCGGACGCTGTGTTATCGTAGGCCCTCTTTTTTGCAGGCGATTTCCCCTGGGGAGGGGGCATCGCAGGCGTCATTGAACTGGCAACACTGAACTGGAAAGGCAAACCAATGCAGCGTCTGTATCGGAAACGCATCGTTCTCGGCGTTGGCGGCGGCATTGCCGCCTACAAGAGCGCAGAGCTGGTCCGCAGGCTCCTGGACCAGGGCGCCGAAGTGCGCGTGGTCATGACGCGCGGTGGTAGTGAGTTCATTACCCCGCTGACCATGCAGGCCTTGTCCGGGCACCCGGTTCACCTGGATCTCCTGGACCCTGCGGCCGAAGCCGCCATGGGGCACATCGAACTGGCCAAATGGGCCGACCTGGTGCTGATCGCTCCGGCCACCGCCGACCTGATCGCGCGCCTGGCCCAAGGCATCGCCGATGACCTGCTGACCACGCTGGTACTGGCCACCGACGCCACTGTCGCCATCGCCCCGGCCATGAACCAGGCCATGTGGCGCGACCCTGCGACTCAGGCCAACACCCAGCTTCTGCAAAGCCGAGGCCTCAAGGTGTTCGGCCCGGCATCCGGCAGCCAGGCCTGCGGCGACGTTGGCATGGGCCGCATGCTTGAAGCCACCGACCTGGCGTTGTGCGCCGCCGAGTGCTTTCAGCACCTGGCCCTCACTGGCAAGCACGTGTTGATCACTGCCGGCCCGACCCAGGAAAACATCGACCCGGTGCGCTACATCACCAACCATAGCTCAGGAAAAATGGGCTTTGCCCTGGCTGAAGCGGCGGTCGAGGCAGGCGCACGCGTCACCCTGATCACCGGTCCGGTGCATTTGCCGACCCCGGATCGGGTCACGCGAATCGACGTGGTCAGCGCCCGCGACATGCTGGCGGCCTGTGAGGCAGCCATTCCGTGCGACCTTTTCATCGCCTCGGCGGCGGTTGCGGACTACCGCCCGGAAGTCGTCGCCCCGCAAAAGCTCAAGAAAGACCCTACGAGCGGTGACGGCCTGCTCCTGCAAATGGTGCGCAACCCGGACATCCTGGCCACCATCGCCACGCGTCCGGACCGTCCGTTCAGTGTCGGCTTCGCCGCCGAGACCGAGCACTTGCTGGACTACGCCGCACGCAAATTGAAAGACAAAAACCTCGACCTGATCGTTGCCAATGATGTCGCCAACCCGAGCATCGGCTTCAACAGCGAGGAAAATGCCTGCAGCGTGATCGACCGCGACCTGCATGCCACCCTTTTCGCCCAGACCAGCAAGGGCAAGATTGCCCGCCAACTGATCTCTTTTATCGCCCAACGGCTGAACCAGGTTTAATTTCCATGCACGCTTTGCAAGCCAAGATCCTCGATTCACGCATCGGCAACGAATTCCCACTGCCGGCCTACGCCACCCCAGGCTCCGCAGGCCTCGACCTGCGTGCCATGCTCAAGCAAGACACTGTCCTTGAGCCGGGCCAGACCATTCTTATTCCGACCGGCTTGTCGATCTACGTAGGCGATCCTGGCCTGGCGGCGCTGATCCTGCCGCGCTCGGGCCTGGGCCACAAACACGGCATCGTTCTGGGCAACCTGGTCGGCCTGATCGACTCGGACTACCAGGGCGAATTGATGGTGTCGTGCTGGAACCGTGGCCAGACCGCGTTCAACATCGCCGTCGGCGAGCGCATTGCGCAGTTGGTATTGGTGCCGGTGGTGCAGGCGCACTTCGAACTGGTCGAGGAATTCGATGAGACCCAACGCGGCGCAGGCGGTTTTGGGCATTCCGGCAGTCACTGACTAAGCTGAATCCTGCCGGGCGCCTTTTCCCGGCTCGATGCCACCGCAAGGCTTTTCAGGACGAAGAATGCGCGGACCCTATCAGCGAGATTTCCCTATTGAAATCAAAGCATTAAGCAGAAAGAAAAGCAGCGCCAGCACGCCGATGGCACTTTTGCACCACGAACTCTCTGCCGAAAACACCGTCATACCCTTCAGTTTGAGCCTGCCGGTCAGCCACATTAAGGCCAGCCTTGCCCCCTTCAGATGGAGTTTCCCCCCGCGATGAGTACCGCAGCCCGAGTAGCCCCGACATTCCCCGACAGCATTTTCCGCGCCTATGACATCCGTGGCGTGGTACCAAAGACCCTGACTGCCGAAACCGCCTACTGGATTGGCCGCGCCATCGGCGCACAGAGCCTGGCCCAGGACGAGCCGAACGTGTCGGTTGGCCGTGACGGTCGCCTGTCCGGCCCGGAGCTGGTTGAGCAACTGATCCAGGGCCTGGCCGACAGCGGTTGCCATGTGAGTGACGTGGGCCTGGTGCCGACGCCGGCACTGTACTACGCGGCCAACGTACTGGCCGGCAAGTCCGGGGTGATGCTCACCGGCAGCCACAATCCGTCCGACTACAACGGTTTCAAGATCGTCATCGCCGGCGACACCCTGGCCAACGAACAGATCCAGGCCCTGCACGACCGTCTGAAGAACAACGACCTGACCAGCGGCAAGGGTACCGTCACCAAAGTCGATATCCTGCAGCGCTACTCTGACCAAATCACCGGCGACGTGAAACTCGCGCGCCGCCTGAAAGTGGTGGTGGACTGCGGCAACGGCGCAGCCGGCGTGATCGCCCCGCAGTTGCTCGAAGCCCTGAACTGCGAAGTGATCCCGCTGTTCTGCGAGGTCGACGGCAACTTTCCCAACCACCACCCAGACCCAGGCAAGCCGGAGAACCTGGTGGACCTGATCGCCAAGGTCAAAGAAACCGGGGCTGACGTGGGTCTGGCCTTCGACGGCGACGGCGACCGCGTGGGTGTGGTGACCAACACCGGCGAGAACGTATTCGCCGATCGCCTGCTGATGCTGTTCGCCCGCGACGTGGTGGCGCGCAATGCCAACGCCGAGATCATCTTCGACGTGAAGTGCACTCGCCGCCTCACCCCGCTGATCAAGGAATACGGCGGCCGCCCGCTGATGTGGAAGACCGGTCATTCGTTGATCAAAAAGAAAATGAAGGAAACCGGCGCCCTGTTGGCCGGCGAAATGAGCGGCCACGTGTTCTTCAAGGAACGCTGGTTCGGCTTTGACGACGGTATTTACAGCGCCGCTCGCCTACTGGAGATCCTCAGCAAGGAAAAATCCACGGCCCAGGAGCTGTTTCAGACCTTCCCGAACGATATTTCTACGCCAGAGATCAATATCCATGTGACCGAGGAGAGCAAATTCAGCATCATTGACGCACTGCACGATGCGCAATGGGGCGAAGGCGCCAACCTGACCACCATTGATGGTGTGCGAGTCGATTACGCCAAAGGCTGGGGCCTGGTCCGCGCGTCCAACACCACACCGGTGCTGGTCCTGCGTTTCGAGGCGGATACCGAGGCTGAGTTGCAGCGCATCAAGGACGTGTTCCACGCCCAGTTGAAACGTGTTGCCCCTGATCTCCAATTACCGTTCTGATTTTTTACCGGAGCCCTGAATGACCCTCGAACGCGAAGCCGCTGCCAACACTGCCAAGGTCCTGTCCGAAGCGTTGCCTTACATCCGACGCTACGTCGGCAAGACGCTGGTGATCAAGTACGGCGGCAATGCCATGGAAAGCGACGAGCTGAAAACCGGCTTTGCCCGCGACATCGTGTTGATGAAAGCCGTGGGGATCAACCCGGTGGTGGTGCACGGCGGCGGCCCGCAAATCGGCGACCTGCTCAAGCGCCTGTCGATCGAGAGTCACTTCATCGATGGCATGCGCGTCACTGACGCGCAGACCATGGACGTGGTGGAGATGGTCCTCGGCGGCCAGGTCAACAAGGACATCGTCAACCTGATCAACCGCCATGGCGGCAGCGCCATCGGCCTGACCGGCAAGGACGCGGAGCTGATCCGCGCGAAAAAGCTGACGGTGACCCGTCAGACACCGGAGATGACCCAGCCGGAAATCATCGACATCGGCCAGGTGGGCGAAGTGGTTGGCGTGAACACCGACCTGCTGAACCTGCTGGTCAAGGGCGACTTCATCCCGGTGATCGCGCCGATCGGCGTGGGCGCCAATGGCGAGTCCTACAACATCAACGCCGACCTGGTGGCCGGCAAGGTGGCCGAAGCGCTGAAGGCTGAAAAGCTGATGCTGCTGACCAACATCGCCGGCCTGATGGACAAGCAAGGCAAGGTGCTGACCGGCCTGACCACCCAACAGGTGGACGACCTGATCGCCGACGGCACCATCTACGGCGGCATGTTGCCGAAGATCCGCTGCGCGCTGGAAGCGGTGCAAGGCGGGGTGGGTAGCTCGTTGATCATCGATGGTCGAGTGCCGAATGCGGTACTGCTGGAGATCTTCACGGATACCGGCATGGGTACGCTGATCAGTAATCGCAAGCGTCCCTAAACACTGAAAACAAAAAGGCCCCGCTCAATATGATTGAGCGGGGCCTTTTTTATGCACGCTGCTCCCCTGTGGGAGCGGGCTTGAACTGGTCAAGTAATCTTGGACACCGATTAAGGTTTCACGCCGCCAACTTCTCCCTGGCGACTGGTGACC
>NZ_JBYSZX010000005.1:0-415580 GCF_058787615.1 Pseudomonas sp. FW305-3-2-15-C-LB1
AGCGGGGAAGGTGGATTGACCCAAAACGGCCTGGGCGTATTAACCCTCACCGCCGCGAACAGCCACACCGGGCACACGACTATCGGAGCGGGCTCGACGATTGCCGTGAATACCGGCGGCGCGCTGGGTGCCGGTCAGGTGGATATCGCCAATGGTGGCTTGCTGACGTTCAACAGCGACATGGCGGTCATGCAATCGGGTGTTATTAGCGGTCAGGGTGGGGTGGCCCAACACGGTTCGGGCGTGCTGACCCTTGCAGCCTTGAACACCTATACGGGTGGAACGTTCATCGGCCAAGGGTCGACAATTGCCGCGAGCTCCGTTGAGGCGCTGGGTACGGGAGGTATTACCAATAATGGGACCTTTATTATTACGAACGCGCTCAACAACGCTGCACCCGTGCTGGACCAAGGGATGGCAGGAACGGGTAACACAATACTGGGCGACTCCCTTGGCACGATGATACTGGCAGGTGATAACAGTGCCTTTTCTGGCTTGTTAACTGTTGGCACTGGTACGACGATTGGTGTGCAAACAGACCTCGGCACTGGCAACCTGCTTTTGCTGGGCGATGTGAGTTTTGATAATGGAAAAGATGCCGTCGTGTCGGGAACGATCTCTGGTACGGGTTCAGTAGCGGTGAATAGTCCCCAAGCGCTGACGTTTTCAGGTATTAATAAATATACCGGGATCACCGACATCGGTAAGGGCGGCACGTTACTTTTGAGTGGGGCAGGCAGTATTGCCACTAGTAGTACTGTACAACTGGCGGAGGGTGCACTTCTGGTTATCAAAGATACGACAAGTGGTACTTCCGTGAATAACCTTGTTGGCCAGAGCGGTAGTCAAATTCTGTTAGGGGATAAAACACTTACGGTCAACAGCGACTACGACACGACCTTTAATGGCAACCTGACAGGAAGCGGTGGTTTGACTACAGCTGGCCCAGGAACACTGACCCTTACTGGGCAAACGCAGCAGACCGGCTCAATCGCGATCACAGCAGGCGCGCTTGCACTGGATGGCAGCTTGGGTGGCGCACAACTGAGCAGCGATATTATTGGTACCTTCGGTGCGGGGCTGCTATTGCAAAATGGGGCTACGTTGACTGGCACCTTCAACGGAGCTTCGTCTCTCTACGCCGGTCTATCGAACAAATCCCCTTTTGGATCGGCCGACATCAGTATTAACAATAGCCGGTGGACTATCACCGGCGACTCAACGGTCAACAATCTTACATTGGCAGGAGGCAGCATTAATTTTTCCAGCGTCGGACCCAATAGTGCTGCTCAGTACAGCACACTTACGGCGACCAATATTTTCAGCCAAGACAGCATGATCTCTATGCACGGCGGCAGTACAGGCAGCGATAAAATTGTGATCGATGGTGGTAGTGTGACCGGGCAAGCAGTCATTGATTACACCCTGTCTTCGGCATTGACGGGGCCGAGTATTACGCTGGTCGAGACACTTAACGGAGCCACGACGGCAAGCGATGCTTTTTCGTTGGCTAAGCCTGTATATTTTGGTGCAAGCGAATACGTCTTAAATCAAAGTTTGGCGGCCAACGATTATTCATGGTCACTCAACAAAATAAACTCATATCGTCCTGAAGTCGTGATCGACAGCACCTTGACCAGTACCGCGACTGGTTATATCGACGCACTGATCGGTGGTATCAACAACGCCTTGTCTTCAAAGCGCATCGGGTTGTTACAAGAAGAAAAACTTGGAGGTGAAAGTTCGTTTTGGGTGACCGGTGTGGCAAACAACGATCACGAAAACTCAAGCCGGTATTCAAAGGCTTACAATAACTACAAGGCCACTGTGTTTGGTGCCGATACGGTTGTGGAATTTGGCGCAGGCTACTCAGCAGCGCTGGGGGCTTTTGCCGCAGTGGGTAAGGGGCAGAGCAACTACTCAAGACGGTATGACCAAGTGAAAGTCGGCTCATCGGCGGCTGACACCTACACCGTCGGGCTCTATGCGTTGGGGAATTTTGGCAATGGCTTTTACATTGATCCGGTCTTGCAGCGCTCGTGGTTAAAATCGCTGAAGACCAGCTATTCCAGTGGCGGTGGTACCGAAACGAGAGCGTCGTCATGGGGCTTGAGCGTTGAAGGGGGCAAACACATCGACCTTGGCAACCGCCTGACGATCACGCCACATGTTAATGTTGACTATCAGCAGCTGCACATGGACGGTGTGCAGTCGCACTATGCGGATATCAACTTTGATCGCACGAAGAATCTTGACGTTGGCGCAGGTATTAATATTAGTAAAAATATTCCGCTTGACGCTGGGCTAAGCCTATCCGTGTATGCAGCCCCGAGTATCAGACAGAGGCTGAAAAGTATGGGTAATACCAACTACACCTGGCTGGATGGAGCGTCGGATTATTCGACTCACAATAATACTAAAGGCACATCTGTCCCATTGACGTTGGGTGCCATTGGACATCTGACAAAAGATGTCACCACCAGTGTGGTGCTGGATTATGAGTCGTCGGGAAAATCTACTGCAGTCTCCGGAACGATCAATTTTGTTTATTCGTTCTGATTGTCGCTGGTCGGAGGACTAGGTTCTGTACATACGCTTGGTGATATTGTTCTGCCTTTACTTGGAACGATCAAATAGCCGAGGCGATGCTGGTTTAGGCTGGCGTTTCATGTTGCGCAGAAAAATCGCTGGCTGTACCTGATACCCGTCGCAGTAACGACGGGACGGCGTTATAGCCTTTTTCAGCAAGCAACCATCAGCAACATTTACGGGGAGGGGCGTAAACCGGGTGTATACGCCTCATGGAGAAATTGTTCGGCGATAAAAGAAACCTCAGCGACACGTGGTTGGCGTTGTACAGCATGAAGATCTTGGTGGTCAGGCTGCCCCGACTGCGCTCGCGCGCGTAATTTTGCGGTTCTTCGGTTCCCCTTAAAGCACCTATCGCCCCTGGCTTGCTCGTGCTGGGGTGGAGTCAATCATCCAGGTCGTCAGATCGATTATTCCTTGATAAATCGTCGACCAGGGAGGCGGAGCGCTTGTGGATGCTGCGCCAGTACCAAAAGCAACCCGTTGAGCACCAGCCGATCAACTGTTCGCCGGTGCTCACTACGGGCTGGCTCGTAGAAAATATTCGCAACCAAATCCAAGGCTGCTTCGGGGCGCTTGTACCGTTTGGCGGTCATGGGCGCCTGCGTTGGGCAACTAATTGGAACGTTTTTACGCAGGGACATGGCATGAGAAGCATCATCCGCATCGGCGACAAAACTACCGGCGGCGGCACGGTTCTATCGGGTTCCATGGCCATGATTTTCGGAGGTATTAGTGTGGCTCGCAAGGGGGATCCCGTGAGTTGCCCGATTCGTGGTTATGGCCCAACGGTGATCGCCGAGGGGCACCCGGTTTTTTGTGACCAAGGGGTTCCGATTGCCTTTCAGGGGCATTCCTGTGCTTGTGGCTGCCTTTTGATTTTGTCACTGCTTGATATGAGCGCGAGTTAAGCGCGTCGGTCAGATTGGATAAAGTCCCAGCTATATGTCCCGAGTTGTTCGGCCTAGGGTATGACATTAGCTATGTGTCTTGGCACTGCGGTTTTTTGCTGCTGGCCGTGGGTGGCTGTCCTTGAGGGGAGGAGGGGGCGATGGCGTGTTGGTGTATTGCGTCAGCAGCAAGTTGCTGGTGGTCGGAGTATGGCACTTAAAGAGGATTTGACCCGCAAGTACAGACATGGCCGACGCGTTCAACAGGTGTTGAAAGTCAGTCTGCACTCGGCCCTACGAGAAGCGGGGGGCGTGACAGTAAGACAACTCAATACCCTCCGTTGGGGTCTGAGTGCTCAAGACTCAATCGGTGAAGTGTGATGAAATACCGTTGTGCCACAACCGTATGGCCGACGATAAACGCCACCTCCCCAAAGGCGAGTTAGCGTTTTACTGTGGCATCGCGAGAAGTTCCATGGCAGCAAGGCCTCGAAATCTTCTACGCTCGAGGCTTGTGGCACGCGCTCAAGTGCGTGGCGCAGCCACGCATAGGGCTCTTGGGCGTTGGCTTTGGCCGTCTCGACCGGGCTGTAAAGTTGAACGCTGGCCGTCGCGCCTTTGGACGTGTCGCTGAACAGCCAATTCTTGGCCCGATAACGAAGGGCCGGATGGCCCGCTCGGCCGCATTGTTGTCGATCGGCAAGTAACCGGCTTCGGTGTAGCGCACCAACTTCATCCAGTTGCTAGCCAGGTAGCTGATGGCTTTGCCCAGTGCATTTTGCACTGTGACTCCTCGAATACTTATGGATTATAGGGTGGCCCTAGCGCCACGTTAGTGTTTGGACGAGCAAACATTACAGTTTCACCAGCTCACGCGCTATTGAACCAGCCCGGCAGATAAGTGGGGCCTGACGGGCTGGCAGTATAGCGGCGGTATAGCCTAGTATGAGTGGAAGAGACTCAAATAGGAAGTTTGAGATCACTGACACTGTATATTGACACTTACAGTGTATTGACCAGTGTATTGACTGGAGTTACCTCGACGTCATTGCTGTGGAATGTAGTCCCCGGCGTACCAAGTACGTTGCTCTGTGTGCTAAGTTTCCCGGAAAACCTAATGCCGGTATTTTCGCTCGAATTGGAATTATGAGAATGGCCCTCAAAGCGGGTATGAGGAGAAGTGAATGTGTTGTCACCACTGAACACGATACCGGCTTGGTCGCCACCGCCCGTAACGGTGATTGCGTTTTGTGCCGTTAGCGTATTGTTACCGTCAAAGGATACGCCCATACCGTGGCCTCCGTAAGTGATTGTGGCATCTCCGTTAATTAGAATATCATTGGCGTTGAAAGTGTTTTTACCTTCGGCAAGAACGCCATAACTTCCCTTTCCGTTGGCCTCAATAGTATTTGCATTCAATGAGCTGTTGTTGATTTGCACACCGGCTTTGAAATAATGATTGCTGGCGTCTTGTTGGCCGTCAAGAAGGATGTTGCCTTTGCTTGAATCATTTGATGAGGCACTTAACGTGGAGTCCTGGATGTTCACCGCACCGAAAAGGCTATTGTTGGCAAATTTTTGACCTCCCCCTTTGCCGCGTAAATGAATGTCGCCGTTATTTGTCGAAAGCGAGCTGTTGCCGAAAACATAAAGCGTATGCTCACTGGAAAGGTTGATGTTGCCGCTATCGCTTTTGATTGCTGAATTTCCAACGGACAGTGAATTCTTCGCGTCGACATTAACAGCGTTAGCTGCTGACACAGCTGCGTTGGCAAACGCTGTGAAACCGCTGCTGCTGATATTGATATCGCCGTCGGTGTCGGTTTTCCCGCTGATAATCAAGTCGGCACCCGCAATATTGACTGAACCTTTCAGGTCACCGATCGAGGTCGCCTGAATGGTGCCAATTGATCGTACATTTCCTTGCTGGGCATGAAGGGTTACTGCGCCGCCAGATAACACCCCAGCTTTTTCATTATTGACAATTTTACCCTTGGCTGTACCGTCGACCGTAACACTCAAAAATGGGTTTTGGGTAGGCAGGGTCAGCGTGAATGCATCGGCAGACACCAACTGGATGGTACCGCCCGGCACAGTGATCGTCCCTTCGTTTTGGATAGTGCCTGCGCCTGCGAGTACCACATAACCGCCCGAGCCTGCGGTAAGGGTGCCCGAGTTGCTGATAGTGCCTTTACCGTCGGCGGTAAAGGTGTATTGGCCGTTCATAAAGTCGTTTTTTTCGAGTGTGCTAGTGCTGGTGACTAACGAACCTACGTTAACATTCGCACCGTTACCAAACAGAACCCCATTAGGGTTGACGAGGAACAACGTACCGTTCGAAGTGAGGTTGCCGTTAATTTTGCTGGAAGGGCCCGAAATTTGGTTCAACGTTGCGCCGCCGGTAGGTACCTGAAAGTTAACGGAGTTACCGTTGGCAATATCAAACGATCCCCAGCCGATCACCGCATTGGGCGTGCTTTGAGTAATGTTCATTGCATGGTTGGACGCGTTGATAGTTGCCTGGCCTAACATTACTGTACCACCGGTAGGTAAATCTTGAGCGACCGCAATCGATGGCATTGACGCTTGAAGAATGGCGGCACTCAATATACACACACTGGATAGTGCATTTTTTTTATTTTTTTTGTGCAGGTGCATGAGCATAGACGACATAGAAGTTGAATCCATATTAATAAATATTTGGATAAAGAAATAGAAATCGTCCTTGGTTGTAAATATTTCTTATCAGCTTGGTGAGATGGGGAACGTTCAACTCCCCATAACGCAACCGAGTTTAGACGGTACGTCTTAAACGCAGCAAATGAATAACTCCACAATCATTGTTATTTATAGGGGAGGGCTGTCGCCCTGCGCAGCGGCGTGGCGTTGATGTGAATAGCTCGACTCACGCATTGTGAATTTTTGGTGAATATTTATGCCTGCTTTAGAACGGGGGGGGGGCTGATGGTGACAACGTCGGTGAGTCGTTGGTACGTGTTTTGGGACAGTCCGGTGCTGCCCCAAGAATATTTAAATGCAGGAAGCATTCATGATCTGAACGTCAACGTCTTTTTCTCGTGCGGGTATGTTTGTTTTGACTTCGCATTGCTGATCATGCCCTTCACCCCAGCGTACGGTAAAATTCAAATCACCTTTTTTCAAACCGTCCATATAAAGTGTTTGACCATCATCGACCATGTATTGGGTACGTACGTCATCAATGTAGGCCACCGCAGCATAGGGTATTTTCCGTTGATCGCGGGTTGACAGGTTAAACAGTACTTGCGCGCCGCTGATGGCATTGATGTTTTTGTAAATAATCGCGCCTCTGGTCGGAACGGCGGTAATTTTGGTACTGGGGAAGTCCACATCCGCAGGCATTTTGTCTGTATCCACAGTGACAGTGTTTTTGTTATAGGGTGACAAACCGTTGATCACGGCATAGCCTTTGCCATTGGTTCGTGCCGTGTTGCTGTTGGTGAACGCAATGTTTTCAACATCTTTGACCGACACTAGCATTGCGCTTTCCGAGACACGATCTGCCAGGACAAAACCATGATGACTGACAATCATGCCGCCGGTTGCGCCATAACGTATTGAGTCACCGTAAGTAGATTGGCCGATTGCGGCGCGGACGTCACCATATCGACCGAAGTAGTCTGCTCCGGCTTCTGTTGAGCGGTAGGAGCCATCATCATAATGTGTGCTGCTGAGATACAGGTTGCTGGTCCGATCGGTGGATTGATGGCTCAGAGTGAGTGTGCTCGAATCATTAAGACGCGAAGCAGACAAACGTGTGCGTTCAAACAGCGGCATCGACAAGCTAACGAGCCATGACTCATCTGTACTTTTAACACGCTTGGCGCTTTGGGCGAGGTTATGAGTGTAAGTCATCGAATAGCTCAATTTTCCAATGCTGCTACCAAAGCTCAGGCTGCTGGTGTGGTGCTGTGTGGTCTTGTTTCCGAGGCCCGTCCAATGATGCTCAACTGACTGATGCACGCTAAAAGTGCCTAGGCGTCCCGGCAAACGATGAAAAACTTGCGCCTGGAGCCGATCTTTTAATCGATGGGATTCAAACGTGTAATAGCCCGAATGGGTGTGCTGGTTCAGCGAACGATAGTCTTTGGACATCCGCTGTTCATAGGTAAGATTGATTGAGGTGTTCAACACGTCCAGATTGTTGTTATAGCCGACCCGCGCTTGTTGACCGCTGTGCGTTGATCTAGGGCTTACCGACCTGGATGAGGTCGTCTCCATCCAGGCTTCTCCCCAGGGGCCAAGGGTAACCGCCTGGCCAAATAGAATAGCGTGATAGTCCTGCAAGTACTGGGTGCCGGCATAGGCACTCAAGCCATTGAACACACCATATTGCAAAGAGAGCTGCATCATGGGCTCATCGTTACTGTCCAGGTAACCGGCTGCCAGACCATATCGCCAATGCCCTGCACTTATCACTCTGGATGAGCGGGTGTTCAGCACGATAAATTCCTGAGAACTACCGTCTTGTTCATGCACGGTGATCACAAAGTTTGAGCTTGAGACACTGTCGACGCCTTTGAGCTCAAAAACACCGGCGTTAACGTAGGTCTCATAGATGACTTGACCTTGCTGCGCGACGGTGACACGCGCGTTGGTTTTTGCCAATCCGCTAAGGACCGGCGTATAACTTTTGTACTGGGGAGGCAGTAGGCTTGTGTCGGTGGACAGTTCTGCACCATAGAGGCGGTGACCTTCAAACACGGTCGAACTCGTATTAATTTGTCCCAACGACAAACGGCTGGCCAGTGCGGGAAGGTTGGTGTAAGCATAGGTATAGGCTGATTGCGATTTCCATTCACCATTAGCGCTTCTGAGGTACGACGTGTTACGCAGGCGCCAATCGCCGATATTGAGCCCGGAGTTTAACGACATAAAATAGTTGGAGCTCAGCGTTGATCCTTGACCCGCGGAAGTTCCGAGGCGTCGATTGTGTGATGCGTCGAAACGGTAATTGGTGTAGATCGCATTGATACCTGGGTCTGCATTTTGCATGTTCTTGTCAAAGGCTGAAAACATGAATCCCTTGGGAATCAGCATCTGCAGCGTCAATGTGTCGTAAATGTAGTTGGCTTGCACCTCGGTATTACTGTCGGTAATCCAACAGCCTTCTGGCGTGAAGGCCAGCTCGGTGGTCTTAAGGTTGACGCCCCAGGACTTGAAATTTTTGGGTGTTAAGCAAGGCGATACAATGCCTGCGTGGTCGACAAATTCGATCTCCTCGCTGCTCTCGGGAGTACCGTTTAACGTAATCTCAATTTGATGCGTGCCAGGGAGTTGTTGCGCCTGTAGAGCGTACAACAACTCGTTGTTGTATTCGTCAGAGCCTGAGAGAAGATTGAGGTTATAAGTAATTTTTTTATTGGGGGCCGGTGGCGCTGCCGACGTCGGTAACGACGTCATGAAAGTTAATACAGCGCAAAGCGGAAGAAACGGGCTGTGAGCTGGTTTGAGAGTACGCATGGAGGGTCATTAACTTTAAAGTAAAAGACAATAGTTGGCGGAAGTCAATAGCGTATCGGCGCTGATGGGTTATTTTACGTGCGTCTCGATGGGCTCGCTATTTTTTCCCTTGTCATTGATATAAGACCACTTGATGATTGCGCTTTTTTGATGAGGCTTCATGTCAAGCACTTTGGTACTTTTGGGATTCAAGTGATCAATATTGACCGGTTTGTCATTGATGCTCAGTTTGGCGATGACAATGTGAAAAGGTGTAGGGTTGTCGACTTCAATGTTATTATTTTTTATTGACCATTTCAGTTGTTGTACGGCGTCCTCAAGCAGCAGTTGTTTCATGGCTGCGGGGCGCAGCAATAACTTGTATCGGGCTATGATCGGGGTGATAACGGACATGCCTGTACGGTCCTCTTCGGGGGGCAGGGCCATGACATTCAAATAATAGAGAGCTTCCCGGTCAGCTATAATTTTGCTTTTCAGGTTTAAAATTTTAACCAGCCGCTCCGATTCGGCTTTCATAATAAAAACACTCGGTGTAACAACGACACCGGGAACACTTCCCTCTTTGTGATCGTCTACCCATACTTTAATCAGCATTTGGCTGGTGTCATTGTTAATGACCCGCTGCCTGAACGCACCATTGTCCTCATGATAAATCACGCGGGTTTCGGGAACGCCGGCCGCTAATGCCGACGCACTGAATAGCGATAAAAATAAGAGATGTAACCGTTTCACAAAGTCTCCAAATTATGGGCGTAGTTGCCTATAAGAGTTTTCCGGAAGCAGGGGGGCGTACTGAACCCTCTTTACCGAGATGGTTAATTGCTAGGTAAAGAGGGCGTTGGGTGATGCACTGAAGGTCTTATTGAATTTTTGCCGTGCGCAATGGCCGGGTTGATTTATTTAAGGGTGATGGTAACTGGCACGCTAAGTTTATAATTGCCAGCTACAAAATTGGTCAAGTTGTCTTTGATTTTTTGAAACTCCATGGTGTGATGTAGCGTCGCGAACAAACTAACGTGGTCGTCTTGCGCTAAGCTTATATCAGCACCGGCAGACGCTAGAATATGCTTGCTTTTATCATTCGAATCCACTGCACTGGCAACATTGGCGTTAGCCAGTAGTTGCACGCCGAACGATGCCTTTGTCAGACTGATTTCGTAAGAATCTATTTCAGCCGGATTATAGAACGGTGCAATTGTTTCGTCAGAGATTGAGGGTGTCGTGAATGTACCTGGACTCGAAAGGTTAACGACAGTTTTGGCTGGGCAATTAGCCAATACTAGTTCCGCGTGAGCTTTTGCAGGTCGTA
The DNA here is from genome assembly GCF_058787615.1 of Pseudomonas sp. FW305-3-2-15-C-LB1. Taxonomy (NCBI): domain Bacteria; kingdom Pseudomonadati; phylum Pseudomonadota; class Gammaproteobacteria; order Pseudomonadales; family Pseudomonadaceae; genus Pseudomonas; species Pseudomonas sp. FW305-3-2-15-C-LB1. The sequence continues at coordinate 10,291 of NZ_JBYSZX010000005.1, forward strand.
TTTGGTCTGGGCTAGCGTTCGCGACCTTTCCGTCAATGGTGCCAAAGTCAAATTTTATATTACCCTGCGGCACACACATCGGTTGTTGTGCGATGTTGAAACTGGTTTCGGCGGTCAGTAAGTTGGCAAATGCATAGGAAGAAAAAAATGTTAGTAGGGCCGTGGCGGTGAGCAGTGATTGTTTTTTCATGATGCGATAAGCTCTTGTTTGAAAGCACAGCGTGTGCTTAAGTTTAATTGAACGGTGTGTTGATTTGTGCGCCAAGCAACAAGACTTTTTAGTCTGCTTTCTATTTGCTTGAGCAAACAATAATTAGCGTGACGGATGCGTGTTAAATCAAGGTAATGACAAGTGGCGTTTCAATGGTGTAATCGCCAGCAGGAACCTGTGTTATGGGCTGATCGAGGTCGTAGTGTTCACTCGACGTAAGTAGCGCAGATAAAAGGAAACTATTTTCAGTTTCAATCTCAAATCGTGCGCCATCCACAGAAAGAATCGGTTGATCAGAATCATTGTTTACGAAGTAAGCTACGCCGATTAAATTGCGGCCCTTCTCAGGGCCCGTAGTCGCTGTTGCGAGAAGCACAGTTTCAGGCAGCGCATAAGGTCCTGGCCGTACTAGATTTGTCGCGCTTGCCTGCTTTATGTGAATTTTTTGGCCCACAGGGCAATTCGCGATGTTTATTTGGAGTTCCTGCATATCCGTGTTATATATCAGATTTTCAACATCAGCAGTTCCGTACTTAAAACTGGCAGTCGACTGCGGTACGCAGATCGGTGCAGCATCAATGGTAAAGCTGTTTTCTACGTTAAAGTTATTTTTTTCAGCAAAAGCGCAGCACATGGAAAGGGCCAAAGCGCTTGCGGTTGTAAGCTTAATGAAATTTTTCATTGAGTAGGTTCTCTTCTTCAGTGCATGACGCGAAGCATGACGCGAAATATCCATTTCCTAATAACTCCGTGTAATGAGGTGAAGCCTAACAATGTTTCGGATTTTAAGTTGTTAAATATGCGTCAGTGAATATTTTTTTAGAGAAGTGATGTGGTTTTTATGTTTCAGGGGGGGGAGCGTTGTTTTGTGTCTAAGCCGAGTGTTTGAGGGGGGGGGGAGGGTGGTATTTGATGTGCTTGATGCTCATGAATAACCTACTCACAAACCCGATCAGTGAGGTTTTTCACCTCATGATCGCGCTCAGCTAAATGAAATATATGTTCACCATCGGCGTTCCGAATTGCCGTTCACACTGAGCATTTCGACGCGGCCGGCACGTAGCAATATCGATAACTTATCCGCATTTACTCTCGGGTTTATGCACTGCAGGACTTGGGCTCAATCTGGGTAATCACGCGCTGTGGCGTAGGTGTGAATTATGTGATGGCCGGTATTTTTTTTCGTAACGGTTTAACTTCTGAGTGACTCAGGGGAGCGAAAATTATCGAGCGCTAAGTTTGCAGAAAGGGAGGGGGAATTGATCTTCTTGAGAGGGCACAGCCACTGTTGATGATGGTGTTAATGTTCGATACGCGTGATGAAATGCCCTGGCAGGCGGCTCGGTACGAAGAATCGAGTGATAAAGCCCTAGGCTCTCTACGAAATCAGCCGAAACCAATTTGAATTCCACCACCGTTGAAATTCATTAAAATCCGCGACCATCAAAGGCAGGAGCTCACGATGGCCAAACGGTATGAACTCCCCGACGCAGCCTGGAATTTGGTTGCAGATATATTCTATGGGCCACGCCGTAGCCGGCGCCTACGAACAGATGATCGCTCGATGCTCAACGGCATCCTTTGGGTACTCTGTTCTGGTGCTGCCTGGCGTGACATGCCGGAGTGCTTCGGCCCCTGATCAACGGTGTATCAGCGCTTTCTTGATTGGCGCAATCGCGGATCGTTTGAGCAAGTGCTCAAGCGGCTTCACATCAAGCTCAACGAGCATGGGTTAACCGATCTGGAGACCTGGATGATTGACTCCACCGCAGTACGAGCAACCCGGGCCTTTTCTAGTGCTGGGAAAAAACGGGGCCTGAAGAACCGCAAGACCACGCACTCGGGCGCAGTCGGGGCGGCCTGACCACCAAGATTCACATGCTGTGCGATGCAAATGGCGTCCCGCTGAAGTTTCTATTATCGGGCGGATAGACCAGCGATATCGCTTACGCACAGCGCTTGCTGGATGAGGCGTACATACCCAGCTTGCGCGGTCGCCCGCGCAAGCGCTGCCGATGGTTGCTGGCGGATAAAGGCTATGGCGCCGAAGCGTTGCGTCGGTACTTCGACCGGTATCGGATGCAACCGATGATTCCTCTGCGCAGTATGAAACGTAAACCTAAGCCGCGATTGCGGCGACTATTTGACCGTCCCAAGTACCGCCAGCGTAACATCATCGAACGTATGTTTGGCTGGCTGAAGGAGAACCGCCGCATCGTGACGCGCTTCGATAAACTCGCGAAAAGTTACGCGGCGATGGTTTCGCTGGCCTGTGCTATGCGGTGTTTATAACATTACTTTTCGTACAGAACCTAGCGCAAACAGCATGGATTGCAACGCTGCGTGGTCATGCGGCGAGGTGGTCGCGTTTGCGAATGTTGTGGACGTCACCCAGGTCCACAAATGGGTTCTGGGTGAGGAAAACGCGATGCACGTCAGGTCCATAGTATTAAGTGTATGGGTTTAAAAGTTGAAATGGCTGTGCAAGCGCCATTTAATATTGAATCTGTTATGAAGACTGTTCGTCTAAGCGATAGGTTAGTGTTGCAGGAAGCATTCAATGCTGTTGCAGATGGAGCAGTATCTTAAAGCGCCTGCCGCCGCCGAGGATTACGCATGTACAGCGATCAGTGCTTCAGTGCTACCGTCGCCTGTGAGCAAATGCTTCTCTGCTTGCGGCTGGCGTCCAAATTTTAAAATTTACCGAGAAGGGCGGGGCGCAGGGTGTTCCCTGATTGCGCCAGGATCGCCGTCCGCATTGGTGAATTGTTATGAATTCACCATTCGTCACCCTAGCCTCGACTCTATCTGTTTTATTATCCGGGTTCAAACAGGACGGTAGTAAGGCATTGATGAATGCGACTTTACTCGTTTCATTGAGCCGTGTGTGAGTGTGATCAGGCTTGGCTCAGCCGTTCAAGATACGACTTTACCTAGCAGGTTTATACGTGAAAGCAATCAAGCGCATTTTCAAGCGTGGGCGTTCTGTTGAGTATTCATCGGTACACTACCGGCTCTCAGAGCGGCCTCAAGTCGCAGTGGGCCAAGCTGCGCTCTGGTTGATCGCGGCATTGCTGGTGGCTTGGGCGGCGCTGTATACGGCAGAGCATTTGGCACACCTGTACGTAGACGAGCGGATGCGTGGGATTGTCGACTTAGGTAACGGCAATTTTTCCGGCTTTGAGCCCAGAATACTGAACGAGTTGAAAATTTTAGGCAACTATGAGGCTGTCGGTGAAGAGTGGCCTACGTTATTGGCTAAAACCTACGCGTTTGTAGAGTATTGTATTTTGTTGTTTGTGTTGGCGGCTGGGCTGTTTTCCATGGTCGGACTCTATAAAGGCTTGCGCTCTGTCTATGACTATTATTTTTCGATGCCGGCACGGTTTCGCAGAGCGTTGGACAGCAATCAAATGAGCCTACACTATCAACCGATAGTGGATATGAAAACCGGCCTGTGGGTCGGCGCTGAGGCGCTGTTGCGCTGGAAACATAAAGGTCAAGCCGTAAGCCCTGCCGTGTTTATTCCTTTGATCGAACAATCCGCCATCATGCCGTTGACGACCCGTTGGGTTTGCCAGCGTGTGATTGAAGATTACTCACGTTTGTTTTGGGCCTGTGACAGTTTTTACATCAGTATTAACTTATCTGCTCAAGATGTATCTGACTCTACGTTTGCCGAGTTTATTCAGGCGCTGCTTAGTCAATATCGAATTCCGGCATCACGTATTGTGTTTGAAGTGACCGAAGGGGTCATGCTCAATAAGCGCGACGCCATCCTGCATTTGGATCAACTGCGCGCTCAAGGCCATAAGATCGCTTTGGATGATTTTGGCACGGGCTATTCCAATTTGTCTTATTTGGATTGCCTGCCCTTGGACATGCTCAAGATTGACCGTTCCTTTGTCACTAAAAAAGATCAAGGTCCGGCGAATACAATTTTGGCTCATTTGTTGGACATGGCCAGACACTTGAAACTTAATGTGATTGTGGAAGGGATTGAAACACCCGAGCAAGTGGAACGCCTGCTCACCCTGGGGGCGCTGACTGCCCAAGGTTGGTTTTATGCAAAGGAATTGACTGCAGAAAACTTAGTGCATGGGTATTTTTCATTAGTTCATCCGGATATGAACCGAGTGATCTAAAGAAATAGGTAAGTGCGGCAGCGTCATAGTCATTCTCGCAAGGAAAGAGAGCATGCAGTCATCGATTGGCCCGACGTCGAGCGATAAGGGTATTCAAGCAGAAGCTAAGAAAATGGTAATACTTTGTGCATTAGGGAAGCGTCAAGTTGTCTTTTGGCCTTCGCATAATACCTTGGTTATTCACGAATATAACAACCGGCGTAAAGTTGAACTGGGGTACAGTTCCAGCCGAATTCTGGAGATTTTGATTGATAGGGCAGACGGGATTGTCAGTCGCGATGAAATTTTCGCCTTTGCTTGGCCCGACCGCATTGTTGGGCAAAACAGCCTGAATCAGGCTATTTCAACGATTCGGGAGTTACTGGCTGATGAAGAGCATCGCGCAATCATCCAGACCATTCCCCGAAGAGGTTACCAATTCAATTCCGAGTTTTTGGCTGCGCCAGGGCAGGTTAGTGAAAAAGACGAAATGCCCTCGGCACCATTGGCCAGCGTATTGAGTCGAGAGTTGCCGAAGGTTCAACTCTCATGGTTGGCAAGTCGGCTCGGCACAGAGAAGGTGCTGATGGGGGTCGCGTTGATATTAGCCACCATTTTCCTTTGGCGGATTGATTGGGGTCTTTGGCTGCAGCCCGACTTCGTCAAAGAAACAGAGACGCAAGGTTTATTGACCGTGTGGTACACGGGGGCGAACACGCCAGAAATCGAGAACCTGCAAGGGAGCATGGCGCCGGTGCTAGCGCGCATGGAGAGCTTGTTGGAAGCACCCGGCACGGTAATCTTTAATACGATGCACAGCTTTTACGAAATTCTTTGTATCAGTGGCAGCACGGTAGAGTTTATTTCAGTGCACAAATCGAAGTTAGCCACCTTGACCGATGAGCAATTAGACAGGTGCCTGAAGTGAGTAAGCGCTGTGCTGGATTATTGATGTGCGTTGGGCTGCTCGTGGCCCTGCATTTTGTGTATTCATCCGTTTCGCGTAACGAGGTGCTTAAGGGCGCTTATTTTACCACGGGCTCTATGATTACGAGTAACGGTGAAGCTCTTGACGTGCTGATCAGGCTTCAGTCTCACGACAATCAAATTCATGATTTTGAACAAATCAATAGCGACAGGCAGAAGTTTTCATTTACGATGGTCAATAATTTTTTTGGCAGTGCGCGTTTTTTGACTAGTGTTACTGGTGGGAATGAACTGCTTAGAAGTCTGTCGGTACGTGATCGGGATGTTGCTTTTAATTACGCTTATTTGTCAAGTTACGCGTCACAACTGACGTTTTATAAGTTGGATTTTAACCCGAAAGCTTCATGCTTCTATATCAAAGAGCTGGAGAGAATGTTGTGCTTGGGTGCTGACCGCGGTCGAGACCTTCCGTCGCCCTGAGAATGCGTGTAAACCATGGTGTTGACTAGTTATGACGGTCTTGATTTTCATTTGTTTGTGGGCCAAAGGTGGCGTCAAGCTTCTTCAACGACGCAAGTAAGGAAGCAGTGCACAACTACCAACTACCGTTGTGTTTGGACAGAGATGGTTTGCTCCCCTTAATGAGGTTTTCCCTATATGTCTCACACTTCTCATTCAATGTTCTCGAAGATGCAGTCGCGTCGCATGCTTCCCGCCACGATCAGTTTATTGGCGGCTGCGATCTTTCAAACCACGGTGCCTTCCGTCGCGATGGCGCAGGGGTTGCCGACCGCCGGTGTGGTGACCCAAGGGCAAGCCAGCATTAATACCGCTGACGGCTCGATGCACATTAACCAGATCACACACAACGCGGTAATCGGTTGGGGATCGTTTGATATTGCCAGTGGCAACTCGGTGAGTTTTCACGTACCTGGCGGCGGTGCAACACTGAACCAGATTGCCGGCCCAGCGAGTCAGATTCACGGCAACCTGAGCTCCAACGGTGCGCTGTTTTTGGTCAACCCTAATGGTGTGTTGTTTGGTCAAGGTGCACAGGTGAACGTCGGTTCCCTGGTCAGCAGCGCCAGTCACCTGGATCAATATGACTTCATAAATGGCAATTATAACTATAACTTTACGGCGGCCGGTGCCGGGACCATCAGCAACGCAGTCACGATCAATGCTGGTTCCGGTGGTTATGTGGTGTTGGCAGGGGCTGGGGATATTCAAAACAACGGCACTATCAATGTGCCGGGCGGCTCGATCCAGATGGTGTCGGCCGATACCTTTACTCTAACGTTGCCCACGGCTAACTCTTTACTGGATCTCACAGTAGACGCCACAGCAACCAGTACCAAAGTGAGCAGTGGCGGTTTTGGCACCTTGACCGCCAACGTAATCACTCTCAATGCTGCCCAAGGCGTCGTCAGCACTTACGGTACTGCCAAGGCAACCTCTATCGGTGATCTCAAAGGCTCGATCAAGATGTCTGGTACGCGATTGTTCGTCAACGATCACGTTGAATCAGACGGTACTATCAGGCTGAGCAGCCAGGGCACCACGCGTATTGAAGGCAACCTTCTCGCGGGCCAAAACATTGAGGTAAAAGCCAACGACTCAATTACTGCCGCCAATTCGTACATTGAATCTAAAAATGGCGCAGTTGAATTGTCCACTGAGCGCAAAATTTTCATGATTGCTAGCAATGTGGTGGGCAATGACATCAGCATGAGTGCTAAAGGCGGTGGTGCAAGCCGGGACGAAGGTACTGTGAATATTTTAAATTTGACGTTGATAGCGTCTTCAACGAGTCAAGATCACGGCAAACTTCAGATCAACGGTTATTTTGATTTCAACGGACCCGCCCACCCCTTTGAAGACAGCAAGAAAGGTGTTGCGATCAAGGGCAGCACTTTGAAGGGTCATGAAACTGCGATCACGGGATCAGGTTCAGACGGCGTTCACATGGCGGGGGGTAATACTCTCGTCGCTAACGATATCAGCGTTGTGGGCATTGCTCCTGCCGGAGCGCTTACCTAGGACTATAGGTCCGGTGACGGTGTAAAGCTCACTGGCATCAATACATTTACAGCACTTAATAAAATGAGCATCCGCGGTAACGGTGACCGCTACGTTGTGATGCTGTCCGGTACGGGTATCTTTAAAGCGGCCAATTTCAGTGTGAAAGGTGACAGTGTTTTACATGCTCCTGAAGTCAATTTCGGCATAAATTTTAATGGCATCAACTTTAATGGCAGCCTCGACCCGCAACACCCCGGTAACTATGAATTCATCAGCAATGGTGAATCTGTTGCCATACCTCGTTATCTCTGAGAGATAGCATAAAGTAGCCATTGGGATAAGCACCTCGCTCTATGGGGGCACGGTGTCTATTAGCGTGCTCCGCAGTGAAATTTTACGCTGCGGAGCAGCGTCCAACCCGCTTCGTTCTACCCCCGCCCAACGTTGGCTCAGGTATTTTAATGACCCGCTCATATTCTTCTGGAGGCTCGCCGGTTGCGGCCCCTCTTTTCATTGCGCTTGTTGCCGCCGGTTTGGATGTTTCGGCACAGGCTAATCCCGTGGCCCCCCCGTCTGCGGGGGCGCTCGGTAATCAACTCAATCAAGAGCTCCCACAGCGCTTGCCCTCCAGACCCATCGACATCCCCTTACAAGACAATGCCACGCAACCTCCGGTTGACACGCAGGACGCGAACCTGACGGTCAGGCTTGAGCGCGTACGCTTTGACGGAGCTCAGGTACTGAGTGACGCCCAGTTGCAGCGTGCCGTGCTGCCGTGGCTTGGGCGCGATCTCACCCTGGCTGAACTGCGTACCATGATGGCCGCGGTTGAACAGCTGTACCAGTTGCATGGCTACCTGGCGGTCAGTGTGGTATTGCCTGTTCAGACCATGCTGGATGGTGAACTGAGGTTACTCGTGACGGTGGGCCGATACCAACAACCTGTGGTCAACACCGCAGGTGAGCGTGAGCAAGCGTTTCTCAATGCACTGGTGGTGCGTGCCACCTGCAAGCAGGCATGCGATGGGCAAACCTTGATTGAAACCGCGCAGGTTGACCGTGCGTTGTACCTTGTTAACGACTTGCCAGGTGTCAGTGCGCGGGGGACTTTGAAGGCCGGGCACCTCCCGGCAACCAGCGCATTTGGGGTTAACGTTGCGCCCATCAAACGGGTGGGGGGGTACCTTGATTTGAACAATTTTGGCAATGCCTACACCGGGCGCGAAGTGCTCAACGCCGGCGTGCAACTCACCTCGGCCTTGCTGGTCGGGGACCAGTTAACACTGGATGGGGTAAGCAGCCTGGAAGCCTTGCAGCATGCCACCGGTTTGCAACAGGTCAGTGCGAATTACAGCCTGCCGATTGGCACGTTGGGCACCCGCTTCGGCGGCGGCTTCAGCCACTTTGAATATCGGCTCAACCAGCAGTTTGAACCGCTCGATGCACATGGCCAGGCCGATACGGCGAATGCCTGGGTCAGCCACCCCCTGTGGTTGTCACACAAAGGCCGGGTAGATGTGCGACTGACCCATGAACAGTCTCGTTATGTGGACGAACAATTACGTTACGCCCGTGCGCGTGATGTGGATACCACCACTTTGGATGTGTCCGGCACGCTGTACGGCAACCGCAAAATCGCCGGGTGGCGGCTCTCCACTACGATGGGGGCGCTAACCTACCACGACCCACTGGATCAGATGTTCGACAGCGCCACGCGTAAAAGCGCGGGGCACTTTACCCGCCAGCGCCTGGATGCCTTTGGCTTGATGGGATTGGACTATAACTGGGCAGTGTATGGCGCGTTGAGAACTCAAGTGAGCAACCGAAACCTGGACAGTGCGCAAGGCTTTGTAATGGGGGGGGCGAATGGCGTACGTGCGTTTAATAGTAACGCCGCCTCTGTCGACGAGGGTTGGCAGGCCAGCCTTGAAATGCGTTACCAGCGCCCAGCACTGGGCCTGCAATGGACAGCTGCCGGATTTTATGATGCCGCGCAAGGGCGCGTCAACCGCAATGCCTGGGGGGCGGGCAGCGATGCCCAGCTTCGATTGTCGGGAGCCGGTGTATACCTGGCGGGCGCGCAGGATCAGCAATACAGTGTACGGCTGACCTATGCGCAGCGGTTGCGCGATAACCTTGATGCGGATGTAGGCTCAGACCAATTGTGGCTGAGCCTTACCCGGTTTTTCTAAACGACTCAGGTGTTAATGCTTGTCGTGCTCAAGCAGGTTCAGGTATTGGTCAATCAACTCAACGCCCTGTATCGGTGAATTATGCCCGGCGATAATCGCGTCAACGGGCAGTTCACCGCTGTCGATCAGGCCTTGCAACTTCTTCAACGTTTTCGGGTACTCGGTACGGTTGGCGAACGTCATGTTACCCAGCTTTTCCTTGAGGATGCAGTTGCCATACAAGACACGCTCCTCTGGAAAGTACACAAAAATCCCATCTTCGGTATGGGCTGCACCTAAATACATCGCGCGAACATTACCGTTTTGTAACGTAAAGTCGCCGGGGTGTACCTTGTCCGGCAGGCTTTGTTCCAACACCGGGAAGTGCTCCATCCCTTGGCGGGTGAAGTCGACAATACTGCGCCACTGGCTTTTTTCCAGGTCATAGGTCATCTGCGTGGAGACGATACTCGCGCCGCGCTTTTTCCAGTACGCGTTACCGCCCGCGCGGTCGGTGTGGTAGTTGGTGTTGATTACGTCCTTGATGGGCAGGGGGCTGACTCTCCTGATTTCCTGCTCCAGCTTCTCGGCGGTTGCTGGGGTCCAGGTTGCGCCGATAATCGTGATGTTTTGCGCACCGATGTAGACCATTGAATTTTCTTGCACATACTCTTTGTCTTCAACGATGTAGAGCGGGCCTTTGAAGTGGGTGAGAGTCAGGTTCGTGTCGTTAGCGATTACCTGACAGGTGACGCAGGCCATGCTAAGGGCTGAGAGAATACTGCTAAGCTTCATAAGGGTCCTAGGAACGTGTGGATGTTAAATAGGTAGTTGATTTATTGTGTAATGTAACTGGAGTTAAATGGCAGCAAGGGGGCAGTAATAGCTGAAGCGCCACCTATAAAATCGGCCCATTTGATACTTTGCCAATTTTTACAGCCGGAGTGTCTGCAGCCGGAGTATCTTAAGCTAAAGTCTTTCAACAATAATTTCATGTGAAAACCCTCTTCCATCGCTGCGACAAACGTGTTATGCCCGTCGCCGGAAACGTATAATTGGTTTTTAATATAAGTGACGCTCACCTGGGGAATGACGTCTTCCGGAGTGAACAGCTTTTTCCTCATCAATGAGGATTTTTTGGCGCTTTCTTGGCAAGGCAGAATTAATGAGTAATGCTGTCCTACTATATTAGTGGGGTGAGATTTACAACGGAATATTCAGTTGTTTCTTTTGGCAGTCCCGACAAGCCGTTTGAACATGGATACGGGTATTGACGGCATATGCGTTACGTCTATGACGCCCATCACAACACCTGCTGTGTGTGATGCGACCAACGGGCGCTGGCACTCGTGCGTTGTACTCATTCCAAAACTCATTGCAGTACTGCAATGAAAGCACTTGTTGTTAATTACAAAATTTTTACAGTAAGAGCATGATGCTGCCATCGCTGATTTCTCTCGTGATTAATGTGCTGTTCAAAAAGGTGGTCACAGTAGCTTCTTCATGCGTTGCACAATCCAGGGCTGCTATGAAGCGACATTGCGTTGCGGTAACTGCCGCCCATTTATGGATTGACCATGCGCACTTCAAACTGCCCCGGACCCTCCCATTCTTCATCAGCGCTCACGCGCGTTCCCGCACGATCGATCCTGGCTTCGATCTCAACCTGTACATTCGAGTATTCACCGGTGGCGGGGGCGTCCCTACATAGGGGGACAGTTCCTGCCCAGACTGAACAAACAGTTCTGATACAGTGGCTTGAAGAGCATCGAGGGGGCGTAAGCGAACCGATTTGCTATCCAGTTGCGCATCAATAACCTTCACAATGAATACACTCTTGTCGGCAAAGCGATAGCCTTGTTCATGACTTCTTTGCCCTTTGAAAACTAAGGCCATAAGGTTATCGGTGCCGCAGGTTGCGGACAGGTTAAGTGTTCTTTTGCCCAGGCTCAGCAAGGCTGACCCTCTTACCGCAACAGGCTGACCTCGGTTGAGTCTGCCAGGTCGAGCGTCGATTAGCTGAGCTTAAGCTGGCATTGCTGTTCTGCCTGCGCGGGATTGCTGATAGGGCCTAAGCCCAGCAGAGTAATGAATGCCAATACATTCAGCCTTGGGTGCATATAGAGGTACGAGAGTGATTTCAAGGCGTTCATCTCAAATAGCCACATAGGTCGCGTCGAGGGTTTCGATGATTTTCGACAGGTCGGCATGCTTGGGTCGGGAATAATGGATCTGACAGGTTTCTTCGTTGGGAAACTTGACGTTTAATTGGGTGCCGGGCTCCAACGTCGGAAAATAAACTTTGCCATTACCAATGCTAGTCGTGACGTATTGCTGGTGTTCGCTGAATACCGCGAGACCTTTGGCCAGCGGCACGTCCTTAGGGTCTTTAACCACGAGCATCGAGCGTCGAGTGGTGCTGACGTTGAACGCGACTCGATTGACTGAACCGCGGCTGGGCTTGAGTTTTTTCACGCCGTTACCTATATCGACGTTACGGGGCAGCGACGCGTCGCTGACGGACAGTTGGCTGTCGCGATGGGGCGTAAGACTCGACGCAATGGTTGGCCAAACATATCGGTCCAGTCCGGCCCGCGCGGCGTCATGATTTTTATGCCTAACAGATCACCCACCGAGACCACGCCGAACGTGTCATCGACCGGGTAAGGCGACAGCGTAACGCCGTTGCCGTGAGTGACCACCGCACCACTGAGGCGTCCGTTGTAGCTGGTGTTGCCCTGACTAGAGCGGTTGTACCCTACGTTGAGCCGTGCGTAGCGTGGCAGTAGGCTGGCCGACGCCGCGACGTTTGTGAGACGGTTCACATCGTCATGATCCGCACGCACCTGGTAGCTGGCGCTGTCATTGATCTTGTCACTCAGGGTTGTACCCACACGGGTACCCTGTTTATCGGTATTGGCGTAGCTCCTTACGCGCTCACCAAAAGGCATCGTACGCTTACAACCGTCGTCACTGGCAAATGCTGACAAACTCATAGAAAGGGCGAGGATCGAGATAAAAAAAGCATGTTTCACGTGTGCTGCTCCGGCGTGTCAAAAGTTGGCGAAGGCCCAGAAAGCCTTAAACTTGTGTAACGAAAGCCAACCCATTGCCAATCCGTTTACGTTAAATCTGCTTCTTAAAATGCATCAAGTTAGTGCAGTTGCACCTACCGTTATTCCCTGCGGTAGAAGTGACGCCGCAAATCATAGCGAGCAGGGAAACATAACCGGAGTGAATAGGTGTGAATTCACGATTCGTGATTATTGTTTGTTTGAGTTGCGCGCGACCCCCATCACCTTGCAAGTCACGCCGAACGGCGCGTTGCGGGCTGCTTGGACGTGGAGTGGGGGGGGTAGCGCGCAGGGCGAAAGCTGAGTGAGTGTTGGGGTGTGAATTTTTATAAAGCGCACCGGGTGATAAGTTTTTAGTTAGAAGAAAGTGTTCGTGTGTGTAGGCTGTTCAAATAATAAATTTCCTAATGTCCTATGCAATTCGAAACGTTGAGGTGAGGATGTATAAAGTCGTCGTTATTGATGGGCAAGCACTCGTGCGCACGGCCATTAAGGTGGTCTTGCGTCGGAATGATTTTGCCTGGGTGGGCGAGGCGGATAACGGCGCTGATGGCCTTGATCTTGTACGCCAGCACAGCCCTGATTTGGTGATCTTGGATATCCACCTCTCCAGGGTCAATGGGTTGGAACTTATGGAAAAGATCTACAGCTTTAATAACAGCATTGGGATTCTGGTGTTGACGTCCTGTTCTGCGCGTCATTATTACAGCCGATGTCGTGCGGCGCGGGCTTCTGCATTCCTTTCAAAAACATGCACTGTTGAAGAGTTGGAAAGGACCGTCAACTTGCTAACCAAGGGGCGCGCAGGTGTTCCTGGCGACACTGCTCGCGCTCCCGCACTCAGTGACAGCCTCGCCAGTGAGACGTTGCTGATCAGCTCGCTGTCAAATCGTGAGTTGATGACGTTTGAACTGTTGGTACGCGGCATGAGCAATAAGGAAATAGCGTGCTATTTGCAGCTTAGTAACAAGACCATCAGTACCTACAAAACGCGGCTGCTGGAAAAGCTCAATGTGTTTTCACTGGTTCATCTATTTGAGCTTGCCAAGCGCAATGGTTTGGTTGACTAGGTTGCGTACGAAGCGCGCCATAGTTCTTCTGTGGGCGCCAGACGCGACCTGCGAGGCGGCGCGTAACGCTGCGCATGAAGAATGTGTTTTATAAATTTTGAGTCGCAATAGTGCGCCGCTCGTTTTAATTTTCCCTTTCGTCTGGGGCTGCATAAGCAGATGCCAAGGCCTTAGCCTGCCTATCTTTTGCGAACAAACGTCACATACAGAGGTTTAGAGAAGTGTCGATTTTTGATCAAGTAATAACGCATCGCTCGATTCAGTGGACTGATTGGCGGTGGCAGCAGAAGAATGCTGTGCGTGATGAACCTGCTCTTCGCAATGCCTGTGGCGGTTGGAGTGCAGAGGTGACCGCTCATATTGAACACAACTTGCAAGATCGCAAGATGCAAATCACACCGTACTATATTGATCTGATCCTGCGCTCTCTCGATGAAGGTGAGGTGACGGAACATCCGCTGTGGCGGCAGATGGTGCCTTACTGGAGTGATAATGTGCCGGGGGATTACGACGGCACTTCGGAAAATTGGGAGTTGCATCATGAGATGAAAACCCCTATCTGTCAGCACAAGTACGACAACCGCGTGATCTTGCGGATGACCAATACTTGTAATGCGTACTGCCAGTTTTGCTTTGAAGCCCTGCGTACCTTGCAGGTCGCTACCGAGAAGGCCAATGCTACTAGCAACTCATTCCTGGACTCGGTGGAGTACGTACGCAACAACCCGGCCATTGAAGAGGTTATCCTCAGCGGTGGCGATCCGCTCATGCTGGCAGACCGCCGATTGGAGGAGAATCTGGCGGCGTTGCGCTCGATCAGTGACGACCTGCTGATCCGTATTCACTCACGTGCCTTGAGCTTCAATCCGTTTCGCATCACCGACGCGCTGATCGCGATGCTGGAGAGGTACAAGGTCAACGCTTTTGGTGTGCACGTCTGTCACCCACTTGAACTCAGTGACGATTTTGCTTTAGCGGTTAAGCGTATCCAAAGCGTGGTGCCGATTGTCTTCTCCAATATGCCATTGTTGCGAGGTGTCAATGATGATGAAGCCACGCTGCATAAACTGTTCATCGATCTTTATCGCCTGGGTGTAAAACCGTATTACTTGTACCACTTCATGCCTTTTTCACCCGGCGCAGCAGAATATAAAGCGTCGATCAGTCAAGCCATTGCGATTATGGACCGTCTCAAACGACGCGTCTCCAACATCGCGATGCCGGAATATGTTCTGCCGCACGCACAAGGCAAGTTCACCGTGCCACTGATGGACGTCGAAAAGCCTGAAGACTTGCCGCGTTTTGAGGATCGCGATGGGCAGCGCTATTACTGTTTTCGTAACTGGGAAAATCAATGGTGCAGTTGGCATGACGCCTGAGCAAACTTACGGACTGAGGCAGGACACGTTATGACCCAAGACGCTATTCTATTTATTGATATCGACGACAGCGTATCTACCTGTTATCGCTACCGTGAACCGCATTTTTCCGTTGCTCGCGCGCAGGGTATGGCGTGTTTGACGGCTGCGGTGTTGGGGCGTCATCACCTGCAACGACTACGTGATGACAGTGATGAAGTCTTCTTGCTCGATACGCTCAGTGAAGCGGCCATTCTTGGTTTGGTCGGCAATCTTGATGCTCGATACACTGTGCGCGCAATTTTTTGCCAGGCAGGCCATCCATCTGCTCAAGGTGAAGTGGGGTGTATTGTAGCGCGCGCCTGTAAGCAGCTCGGCCTGGTCTACAGCTGCCCCGATGGCATTGCTGTCTGTAACAACAAGTTTTTGATGCGTCGAGTGCTGAAAAAACATGGCCTACGTACCGTGCCGTTCGCGCTCTGTAACACCGAGCAGGACCTCAAGCTGGGGGCTGATCGGGTCGGTTATCCGCTCATCGCCAAACCGGCATTTGGCGGTGCTTCCGCATTTATCAAGAAATGTTTGGATTGGGCAGAACTGCGCAGCCATTACGCGCATTTTCTGAGCGATCACGGCGCAGCGGCTTTCGGCGACTTCTATGGCTGCGCGCACACCTTGCCCGAGGAGGAAGGGCAGCGGTATGAGTATATTCCAGGGCGCAGCATTCTTTTGGAAGGCTATATTCCCGGCATCGAAGGCAGCGTGGAATGTGTGGTTGTGAACAAGCGGATTCATCCGCTTTTAATCAACGAAAAACTGCTGCTCACGGAGCGAAGCGGCACCGTTCTCGAAAACTTACTGATTTCCCCGCCTGCGTCCTTTACGCCGGCGCAATGCGAGCAGATCCGTCAGTACGCCGTGGATTGCCTGCGTGCGACTGGCCTGACCAACGCCGTGGTGCATTTCGAGTTTCGAATGACAAAAGATGGCCCTGTGGCTATTGAAATTAACCCGCGCTTGGGCGGCCTCTATGTCAACGCGGCGTTCCGTGACCTAGCAGCCATCGATCCTTACCAGTTGTATCTCTCTGTGTTGCTGGGCGAGCAGGGGATAGATAGGCAGCTGGACGTAGCAGCACAAAAGGTTGCCGATGCAAGGCAAAGCTACGCGATGTTGGCGATCTATCCGGAGCACAGCGGTCACTTCAAGGGGGTTGAGGGTGTGGACTACTTGGATGTCAACGAGCGGGTACTGGAGTATGCGCAGCAGGATGCCGGCTGCTATATCGACGCGGATATCGAAGAGCACTACTTGCTCAAGTGCTGGGCCAAGGTCGACGATGCCAAGCACGCCCATGCCCTGCATGATGCAATTAGGCAAAACTTGCGCGTCATCATTGACATCCCGGATGCAGGATAGCGCTATGAACATCTCACAGATTTCGGCGGACCTGCGCGTGCACCAATACTGCCATTGTCGGGACTTTCGCCGGTTAATTTCGATTGAGCCCGGTGAAGAGCAGAGCTTTCGCGCGTACTGGTCAAATCTGGTGCGTGATGAGGCGTTCAAGGCGTACACCCATCGTGAGCGCCGGATCCTGCGTTACCGTTTGCTGCCTTCGGGCCAACTGCAGATTGACAGAAATGCTGCTTTCAAATCATCGGTCACCTATCCCGTCAACTATCGCCAGGGCGTGAATAACTTGAGCTACTGTGAGGATGGCTTTATCGAGCATCCGCTTCTGCAAAAGCTACTCGCTACAGACCTTGCGGTGATCGGACCGCACCTGGGCGAGCAGTCCTATACGATTGACATCCACCAATTTCGGGTCAGGGCGGATGCGCAATCCAGCAGCCCGACCACCTCGGGCATTCATCAGGATGGATTAGACTGGGTATTTATGCACTTCATTGGTGAGCGCAACACAGTGCCGGTGGTCTCTGAGGTCTTTGCCACTGAGGCGCAGAACAGTCAGGTGTTGGCGCTGGCAATGGAGCAATTTCTTGAAACCATCGTGATCAATGACCGTGGGCTTTATCATCGGGCCAGTGATGTGCGGCCGCGGGCCGATTCGGAGCCAGCCTGGCGCGATGTGTTGCTGGTAAGCCTTCGCAGCGTACTCACTGATAAAGAGGCGCTGCCTTCATGAGCAACGATCCGCAGTTGACCCCGTCGACCCGAAACTCGCGCCTGATCATCTTTGCCAGGGGCATTTCGGATTTTGGTTCGTTTCTCAACATGGTGGCACTGTCCACCTACGTCTATTGGCTTAGCGAAAGCGTGGTGTTTGTCAGTATCTTCCTGGCCTGCCGTGTCACTGGCGGGATTGTTGGTAGTCTGTTCGGCATTCCGTTTTTCCGACGTTTTGCCGGGCGTGGCACGTTGGCCGGACTGGACTTGAGCAGGGCGCTGTTGTTGATGCCGCTGCTGGTACTGATACCGGCGCATCAGCTCATCCTTCTTCCGTTCATCGCCTTTGGGATCGGCTTATGCAACTCGCTGTTTGCCATTGGCCTGAACAGTCAGATGCCCACTTGGGTAGCGCTTGAGCAACGAGTCAGCACCAATGCGTGGATCACCTCTGCCGCGGCCACGGGGGCGGTCTTCGGTAGCTTGCTATCCGGTTTGCTGATCGCGGCGGGGGGATTTGAAGCAGTGTTTGCCGTCAACATCGTCACTTATGTCGTGGCCGCTAGCCTGATCCAGCCGCTACGCGCGTTGTATTCAGCGGCCGTTGCCACGCATCGGGCGCTCTCTGCTGAGTGGCACGAACTGAGGAAAGGGCTATGTGGCGCGCCAGTGCTGGCCGCTATGTTGTTGATCAGCATGCTTGATACTCTGGGTAGTGCGGCTCATAACGTCGGCTGGCCCGTACTGTCTCAGTACATTTCGCCTGACACCGCCAAAACGGTCATGGGCTATCTGCTGGCGGTTTGGGCCTGTGGCAAGTTTATTGGCGCGCGACTGGCCAGTACGATTTTAAAAGGCCGCGGCACCCACAGCATGGAGCGGCTATTCATTGTGGGTGTGGCGCTCATGTCCAGCGGTTTTATCCTGACCTTTCAGCAAACCGAGTTGTGGGTAGCGTTGGTGTTGGTGGTGTGGGCCGGCCTGGGCGATGGGTTGTCCGAGGTGGCCTTGGTGTCCCGCGCGCAAAGTGAGCCCGATAGTTTGCGCCTGCCGCTGTTCAGTTTATTGACGCTGATTCAGATGGCCGGTTTCGGCGTGGGGATGCTGGTAGCCGGGCCATTTTATTTGGTTTGGACGCCGGCTCAGGTGATCGTGTTATTCCATTCGTTGCCTTTGACCGCGTTGGTGGTCATGGCGATATGGATGAAAAGACGGGCATAGTTTTGCGGGCAGGGTAGGTTCGGTAGGGAATTGTGGCATCAGGGCGATTTTGGCTGTGTTCATTCGCCGCCAGGATCGCTAATAGTCTGATTTTGGATGGTTTTCTAGTTGGAATTTAGCTCAATCACAGCTATTCACTTACTGTTGTGCTGGCTGTTTATGAAGATTGGCGGAATAAACGTAAACGCTAGTGCGTTCTTTGCATTGCTGACAATTAAGATTTGTGGCCATACGGACGGTGTGCTACTTACGTGAGCGGCAAAGAAGGCAGCTGTACAATGAAGGTCTAGTCTAGACGGTAAAGGGGTTGCTCACGCGAAATACTGAAATCGTGGGTTACATGCAACAACCTCGTGATAAATTCTTTGACTGCGCGGTTAAAGTCGCAAATATATTACGCGCTAATAACATCCGGCATCGCGTAGTAGGTATGTTGATCTGGAGTTCTCTTTCCCGCTCGACCGATACGCACTTTGTCGTGTCGGTCTACGACTTGGATGACTCACTTAACCGTGTTAATCGCGATGAGCCTTTTATTATTGATACGACCTCCGAGCAGTTTTTAAACTGTGGGGCCGCTTTTCAAATGCTTTGATGAGTGGCGTAGCCAGTTGATAGACGGTACGGCATTGGGGCTAAAGCAGGTTAAACTGAAAGAATATGACAGTTTTTGTCATGCGCGGAACGAGCTGCATACGTTTTACGGTTACCCAAGCGAATTTGATGGCGGCTGCCTGGCCGCACCCAGTTGGTATATAAAGTCTCGGAACGATACAGCATTGGCAGACGCTTTTGAAAATCCCTTTTTACAAAAAACAACGGTACCGCTCTCTCCTTTAGAGGGGGCGAATAGCGTTATTCGAAATATATTGGCCCGTCGAATTACCATTGGTTAGTTTCCATTTAATGTAAGCACTCTTTAATCGTGTGCTGAAGAACCTCTGGATCTTTATCAACGTGATTATGTGCGGCACTGGGAATATTTCATCTTGGACTTGAAGGTGGCGGGTCTCAATGAGCCTGAGCAGTTGCCGGGGCGCCTGTAGCGTTTGTCACAGGAGGAGGGGGCGTTAAGTCGGTTGTTACAACTGATCGACCGCGAAACCCGTTTAAGCCTCAGTGCTGACAAGAAAGGCATGATGGCACGTTTGCGCTCACGGCACGCCTGGGCGTCGGGGACGTTGCCAAGGGGCCATCGGAGTCGAGTGCGGTAACGCAGCACTTCGCGCCGTTTCATCGGTTGACCAAATCTGTCGAGGGGCGTCCCGGTTTCTTGGATCAACTGCGTGGAGCGCTGGCATACGCCGAGGTGCATCTGTCTGCCCGTGAAACGGCGACAGCCTCTGGCCTGTCGGCACCCGACGTCAATGCGCTTGAGCGCCTGAATACACTGACGAACATCTTGCCGCTGCTGATAAGACCGCTGTTGAGTGACATCGTTAAAGTGGGTAAAAGGTTGGGTACGTGAACATCAGTCCGTGACGCTTGCAAAGAAATGGGCAAAAGACTTAGGGCCTTACTGTCAGCGTGTGGTGGAAAAACGCTACCCTTTTGATCGCGATGCGAGCACCGATGTGCCACTGTAGGCGTTTAACCAGTTATTTTCTCCTGACGGGTTAGTGCAGACATTTGCGCGTCTTTATCCTCGTCGGCCCCGAAGACGAAAGCCTCTTGCTACGCCCCGTTAACAGAGCACTCGATGGCGACGAGATTTATCCCTCGATTCTGCTACCATTCGACCGTGCGGAGCGTATTGGCAAGGTTTTTTCCGGCAGGCGCCGCTGAGGCCCGGATTGATTTGGAGCTAAGCCCGGTGACCATGGACGAAGAAATCGCCTCCTTCAGTCTGGTGGTGGATTACCGTGAGCTGAGCCCTATTTTACCGAGCTTGTTTACTTGGCCGTCCCAAGTGCTGGGCACACGACTTAAGTCGATGGTCACGCTGTTGGACGGGCGCACCGTACAGCAATCGCAGGAAGGCGCGTGGGCGTGGTTTCGTTTACTCGACCAAGGGCGGCTGAGTGCCGGGCCCTCTGCCGACACGCAGTGGCTGACGCTTTCATTCGACGGCTACAGGGTCGTCCTGCAGGTACGTAATGTGGGCTTGAGCAGCCCTTCAGTGACGCTAATGTGCGAGCGTCTCGTTGTCCCTATTCGCAGCAACGTAATTGAGCATCGCCCACAGATCAGTGATCTGCGGACAGGATTAATCTGCGCAGATTTATTTCCTACAAGTTGCCCTACAACCCCCACGATTAAATATTGTTACTTTCCTCTGCGGTGATCACCACGGAGCTCTAATTGATGAAAAAAGTAATGTTGGAAAAAACACTTGGCCTCGCTGTTACCCTGGCCTCTTCCCAAGTGTTTGCGAGCGGCTTTGCGCTTAACGAACAAAGCATCAGTGGTATGGGGACTGGTTTTGCAGGGCGATCGTCCTCGGCAGAAGACGCCAGTACCGTTTATGGTAACCCCGCCGGTATGGTTCGTCTGGAAAGCAAGCAAATAACCGGTGGTGTGGCTGTCATTGATGCTTCAACTAACATCACTCAAGCCAGCGGCAGCTCAAGTGGTACTAACAAGGGCAATATGGTTCCGCTTACCGGTGTGCCATTTGCTTTCTATTCCCAAAAGCTCAACGAGCAATGGGCGGCGGGCTTTGGATTCTACGCACCGTTTGGCATGGTCGCCGATTATGAAAAAGGCTTCCAGGGCAAAGCCTTCGGCAGCAAGAGTGAGGTAAAAGTCATCACGCTCCAGCCAACTATTAGCTATGCATTCAACGATAAGCTGTCTATCGGCTTTGGCCCGACCATTAACCGAGCTGCCGGCACGCTAGAGTCGGATATCAACCTTCCGGTCGCGGGCCTGGATTCCAACAATATCAAAATCAAGGGTGAAAACACGGCGTTTGGTTTCAACGCAGGCATTCTGCTTCAAGCTACCGACAGCACGCGGGCGGGCCTGACTTACCATTCGAAAGTGAAGTACAAACTTGAGGGGCACACTGAAGTCGCTAAAGGTGGCAACGTTCCTGCCGGAGCTCTGGCCAGTGCTCGATACGACGCGTCGCTCAAGATTGACACGCCTGAGTCCTGGGACTTTTCGGTGACGCAAGCTGTGAATGCTGATTGGAAGCTCTATGCCGGGGCCACCTGGACGCGCTGGAGTCGCCTGAAAGATATTACTGTGAACAACAATGGGGTGACTACTGCCAACGGTAATTCTGCTCCGACGTTGTTCGGAACCATTAAGGAAGAGCAAAATTGGCACGATACTTGGGCCTATGCCGTGGGGACTTCCTACCGTTTGAACAAGCGGTTGGTGTTGCGGACCGGTTTGACCCTTGACCAATCGCCGACCAACAACACTGATCGCTCGCCACGGATTCCTACAGGGGACCGGACCATCTTCAGTCTCGGTGCTGGTTACGATGTGATGCCGAACATGACTGTCGACGTGGCTTATGCCTACCTCAAGGAAGAGTCGGTCAAGGTTAACCGCACCAACGCGCTGGGCCAGTACTACAAGGCCAAGTACGAAAACAGCGCCAATGGTTTCGGCTTGGGCATTACTTACCGCTTCTGATTCGTCGCCGTCTGAAAGCCCCGTTCGCTTTTAAGAGCGCGGGGCATTTTGGTTTATGGTTATTTAAGTGGGTGCCACAGGCGCTGTTGAACCGCCGAGCACATGATGAACATTGATTTTTTGCTCCCTGCGTAGCGAGGTTTTATGCGCCATTATTTTTTAACGATTGCTATGTTATTTTGCCATTTCGCCCTCCCTCTGGCGCAGGCAGCTGAGCCCTATGTCGAGTTGCCTCGTAGCGCTTGGTTAGCGCCTGGCGAAAAAGTAGAGGTGGCAGTACTATTTTCGTACGGTTGCCGGTTCTGTCGTGAACTTGAGCCCCGGCTTAATTCATGGGTCGAGCAACTCCCCAGTGATGTGCACTTTGCCCGTATACCGGCGATGGCCGGAGGGATCTGGAATACCTACGGACAGTTGTATTTGACGCTGGAAACCCTGCAGGTCAAACCCGCGGTGCATGCTGCGGTGTTTGAGGCGATTGGCAATCGCCAGGCATTGGCCACACCTCACGAAATGGCATTGTTCCTGGCAGGGCATGGGGTTGATAAGACGATATTCCTTGATACCTACCAGTCATTTGCGGTTCAGGCGAAGGTCAAGGAAGCCATCCGCAAGACTTCGGCCTTTGAAGTGTCGAGTGTTCCTGTATTGGTGGTAAATGGCAAATACCGTTTCGACCAAAGCGCGGGCGGAGCACAAGGCATGTTGACGCTGGCGGAGGAGCTGATAGCCAGGGAGCGGGCACTTCTTAAGTGAAGCGTGAAATCACAACCGTTAAATAGCCCGGCGATTGTTGGGCTGGTTTGATATCTGCTCAGCTTTTTCCGTGGTATCACTACCCAATATCGATCTTGATCAGTTCTCTGATTCGCTGCTCCAGCGCCCTGATAGCGTCGGGTGTTCTGCTTGCAACCACGCGTCCACTGCAAAGATTTCTTCAAAATTGCCGCCAATAGACGTACTGGGGCTATATGGGTGTTGACGCTGAGCACGCCAGGCAGCTGGCGTGCGGTTTCGGTGCCCAGGGTGCCTTTTAAAAAGCCACTGACCCGTGGGTAGACCGCAGACCTGGCATAATACCCAGAGGTCTTGGGCGGCTCGGGGAAGTTAAAGGGTTTGCCCAGCAACTGTTGGACGTACACCGCTGCAAAGTCCACCCCGCGCAAAGCCAGCAGGCTTTCTCGTAAGCGTATTCCACCGACGCGCGGGTTAACTTCGATGATGCTGGTCCGGCCTTTGGAGTCGTAACGTAATTCAACGTCACAGAAGCAGTTTTTCAAACCCAGAGTGTTCAATACAACAGGTTCGGTAGTTTATTGATCGGCCCGATCAGTCAGCAATCTCTACTGTTATCAGCCTTCGAAAGGTCGGAGGTTGCGACGTGTACGTATTGACTACGGCGTTGATGCCTGCACGTTAAACGAGTACTTGGGGGCGTCACCCTGGTTAACGACGCGGCGCTATGAATTGGGTACTTACAGTCGCCGGGGCGATGGGTTCGACGTCACAGTGCAAAGTGGGGAAAGAACACTTCGCTATGGCATCCAGATGCAAACGTCGCCTGCCAGCTTCAGCTCACTTGCCGTATGGGAGATTGAAAACGCCTGCTGCGTTGGGTCCGTGACCTTTGACTTCGCTAAGGTAGATCGGCAACTTCTGTTCACTCACTGGCAAAATGGCTGTGCAGAGTGCTCAGCATCCTGCACTCGGTTTCGTCATGGCTGAAGACGATCACAGCAATAGCTGGACCAGAATTTGGCAAGAACACGATGTGACTATTGAGGCGCATGGTCATCCGGTTGAACTAGGCATCAGGTATGCTGTGTTTCAATTGTTACAGCAGGGGCTCGGGGCACCGAAGCTTAAATCTGGCTTGATATGGCCAGCCAGGGGGCTTTCCAGCACTTATCACTCAGGGGCTACGTTTTTCGACACTGAGTTGCATAAATTCGAGTTCTGGTTGTGGAATGCGCCGGACGTGGCGCGGGCGTTGATCGACTTTCGCCACCGCACGTTGCAGGGGGGCGTGGGATTTTGCCCGAGCCACGGACTTTGCGGGTGCACAGTTTCCGGAAGCGTCCAACGATCTTGGGCTGGAGAATGAGCCTCGCTATGTCTTTTCATACCGGGGTGGCGAGGTCGTACGGGAATGGTGCGTCGATGAGGTGCTGCAAATCTCCGCAGACGTGGCCTATGCCGTGGCGCGATATTGGGCAGCAACCGATGATCAGGCCTATATGGAGGCGGCAGGGTGCGCGCTTATCTCGGACTGCGCCCGATTTGCCGTGTCAGCGTTCAAGTGGTCCGATCACAAAGCGCCTATGTCATTGGGCCTGTGATGAGGCCTGACGAGTATCACTACCATGTCAATAACCGCTTTTTCACTAATTACCTGCTTCGGTGGTGCATTACCTATGCACTCTCTTGGACCGATCGGGGTTTTCTACCCGCCGTTCATGACGATGAACTAAACCAGTAGCGTAACGTAAGTGGGCAGGTGTAAGTTGCCATGGATGATCGTGGATGGGATCTCGATTCCTGAAGAGTTTGAGGGGGACGCCGATCTTCCCGAGGCTGAGCCACGAACCTGCAAGGGCGGGGCCCGCGGTTCGCGGATGAGCTCGAACGAGTCGCGGCGCAACAGCTAATGAACTTTGATTTCAACGTGGTGAAGCAGGCGGATGTCATTCTTCTGATGTCGATGTTTGCGGACGGTTTCTCTGATGAGGTGAAGCGTGCAGCCTTCAACTTCTACGCGCCTCGGACCGTTCACAAGTCCTCACTCAGTTAGGGGCCTCACGCACGCGTTGCCGCCGATATCGACGCCCTGAATCGCCCCGGATTCTCTAGACACCTTGCAAGCACATCACGTGACGTTTTTCAAACTCTACCGACGTCAGCTGATTGTTGAAACCTGCGTTGTAAAACATTTCGATGTAATCGAACACATCACTACGAGCATCTTCCCGTGTGATGTAGATTTTCCGCTTGATCCGTTCCCGTTTCAGAAGCTGAAAAAAGCTCTCGGCCACGGCATTGTCATTACAGTTGCCACGACGACTCATGCTCGCGACTAAGTTGTTCGCCTTCAAAAAGCTGCGCCAATCGGAGCTACTGTATTGGCTGCCCTGATCGCTGTGAACTATCACTTCCTGCTTCGGTTTTCGCCGCCAAACCGCCATCAATAATGCATCAATGGCCAAATCACTGGTCATCTGCGACTTTATTGAACAGCCAACGACCTGCCGAGACAACAGATCCAGTACCACCGCCAAATACAGCCAGCCTTCTTCGTAGGTGCGAATGTAGGTGATGTCGCTGACCCAAACCTTGTTGGGCTCCACGATATCGAACTGGCGCTTCAGCAAATTGGGTGAGGCGACCGCTGGCTTACCGCCGTGCTTTCCAGGGCGGCGTCGATAACCTGTTTGAGACCGTAGCCCTTCAAGACGCAACAGCCTTGCCACACGATGGCGCCCGCAAACTTCACCGACCTCGCACAGATCGTCATGGATTTTGCGATAGCAATAAACGCCGCCACTTTCCAGCCTTGAATTCTTGATCAAACCCAGCAGTCGCTGGTCGTCTTTGGCGCGTGCAGATTGCGGCTCAGACAACCAGGCGTAGTAGCCACTGGGATGGACTTTCAGCGTGAGGCAAAGCCGTCGAATGGAATAGTCGCCGGCGCGCTGCTTGATAAAGGCGTACTTCAGCCGCACTCCTTGGCAAAGTACGCGGCGGCCTTCCTAAGAAACACCCTCCAGTGGTTGCAGCGTAAAACCAAACTCAGCCGCGCGTCGGTGTAGGCCTTTGACTACTCGCTCGCGATATTTTTGCTCATATTGATCTGCTCCAGGGTCTTGATAATTCATGCCGAAACGCATGGCGTTGTAGAACAGGATCGCGATCTTTCGAGCGGTAGCCTTGACCGCCTTGGCTTTGCCGATTCGCGCCGCGAGCCGCCGATAAAACGCCCCTAACGCGGTATTGGTTCTGCCGACCGTCACTGCGGCTAAGCGCAGATGGGCGGTCACTCGATTTTTGGTCTTGCGGGTATGGGCTGAAAGTATCTTGCCGCCACTGATGCGACGGCCGGGTGCAAGGGTGAGCCAGGAAGTGAAATGGTGACAAGTCCGCCATCGACTCAGATCCGTACCACACTCGGCGACCAGCCGAAGAGCCAGGTAGGGGCCAATGCCGTGGATCTGGGTCAGATCAACACCGACCAGTTGATAGAGCAAGGTACGTACATCGAAATTGAGCGCGTTGGGTTGCCCAGTGTTATGCCGTGGTTTTGGCAGCGGCTCAGCGGGCAATGTCCTTTCCTGCGAGAGCTTAATCAACGTTTGTGCAATCTGCTGGTCGCAAACCAGTAGCTGCGCTTGATAAGCGTCATACATGGACAACGCCTGCGTCAAAACGAAAACGTGCTCGGGCTGGTAGTTGCCGGCCAGCGATACCTCAATCACATCAACACCTGCCTTGCAGCGCTTGTCACTCAGCGCCGCTAACGAGGAGGGGGTTACGCTCGCCTGCGACGATGGCGCGAATTATCCGCATCCCCGACGAGCCGATGATATGGGCCACGACGTGATGCAATTGCAGGTTCATGTGCGTGAGAGCTTTTTGCATTTGCTGAATATGCGCCGCGGCATAATCGAGACGACGCTCCCGCAGCCGCAAATAGCTGCGCAAAGCCGAAATCTCACGATCAGGGTGAAAGCTGGCTCGAAGCAGCCCACATGCATGGAGTCGTTGAATCCACTGAGCATCATTACATCGGTTTTGCGTCCTGGCACCGCACGGGCATCACGCGCATTGGCGAGTACGACCTGAATGCCGTGCGCTTCCAGTATTTTGTAAACCGGAATCCAGTAAGCGCCTGTTGATTCCATGGCGACCGTCGTTATCCCAAGACTTACCAGCCAGTAGGCCATGCGCTCGAGATCGGCAGTGAAGGCCTGGAAAGTTTGAACGGATTATTTGGCCAGGTCTGCAGAAACGGCCACCACATGAAAGCGTGAGTCAATATCAATGCCGGCTGCGTAATCATGAATAACCGGTAACCCACGCTGCTTAAGATCATGCTTTTCTATGAGCACCTGGCTGCTGGCATGTGGCTGAATAGATCAGCCGGACACGCCAGCCAATGTGAAAGTGAGGCGGCAATCGGTCAATTCAGAACGCGCCAACGCGTGTCTACGGATTCTTCTGGGAGTTGTGTGGGTAGGTTCCTACACGGACTCGTCCGTTATGAGTTGCAGATAGGGGTTATTCAATTTCAACTCTTCCGGTAGCTCCCAGGTGTTGGCCAGCAGGTAGCCATACAGCCGGCTGGATTTACGCGGTCCATGGACAATGCAGGTCCAGATGTTCAAGTCGTTGGGTTGTTTGCGGTGTTTATTCATCCGCTCAAAGCTTTTTTGCACGAGCTCCCAATCCTCAAGCTGTCCTTGTTTCGCTGATTGAGCAAGATCAGTGTGTTCCTGGGCATAGCGCTGGAACAGGCCTGGGGTGACCAGGAACAATGTGTTGTCGACTGTGTGAACCAATGCTTTGGCTTCATTGATGCGCAGTGTGCGGTTCTGGATATGTTGCTGAAGCCAATCCATAAACCGCTGCCCGAGGGCCGTGCTGTCATGTTCTTTTTCAGCACGTGGTATTTCTTCCGTGGCTTCTCCTGCTACCACTTCATTTTCAACAACTACGGTCCCGGCGAAGGGCTTTGGTCTGTTCTCGGATTGCCAGATCAATGACGGTGCGAGTTTGAGCAGGGTGAAGCTCTGTGCCCAGCCGCTGTCACTCTGCACTGTGGCACGCCAGATGGCTTTGCCTTCGGCGTTTTCGAGTACCAGGCCGTACTCCTGAAGAATATTGAACAGAGTGGTATTGCGCTCGGGGATGCCGCTGATGCCGTGGGACAGCAGATGGGCACGCAGTTTGTCCGAAGCGGTCTTGCTGACCAGCCACAAGGCATTGTCGGTGAGCCAGCCGTCCGAGGCTTCAGGCTGGTTGAGTTTGAGCACCTCGCGCGCCAGGTAGCGTAAGCCGTCGAGTAGCTTGCGCTGGAGTGCGTGGCTGGGCGCCGCAAGTGCTAGCGAGGGATCCCCACCGAGGGTGCGGGCAACAGAGGCCTGGTCGGCGCGGACCACGATTTCTCCTAGTATGCCGGCCTGCTCATGTTGACCTGCCAGTGCGTGAAGCAACGCCGCCCAAAGCTCTGGGTACTCGCAAAGCCAGTCCATTGGCTCGCGTCCGAGCACTTGGGCTGCCAGTACGCCGGTGCTGACGCCATGCAAGCGATATTGCCGGTGGGGTTTGTGGCGAAAGCGATAGGGGTGTCGCAGTGTGCCGTGCCATGGGCGCCAGCGCTGTCCGGATTGATCTTCAACATCTACGTCAGTTACAAGTTTGCCGATATCGTGCAGCAGAGCGGCGTAGGCGATGCCGGCGGTCCAGGCTTCGGCTTGTTGGGTCTGAATCTCCGGTGAACTTCCTGGTGGCAGCAAGTGGGATTGGCGCAACTTCAATGCGCAGATCACGATTTCCAGACCATGGTCCAGTAGACCGCCTGGGTAGGCGTGGTGATGGCTCTCGGAGGCAGGGAGTAATTGCACCAGCTCGGCGTAACGTTCCAGTGGCGTTTGGTAGAGCAGGGTGAATTGCGCAGGCGAGACGGCGGTGCGCTGCCAGATCTGTTCTATCAGCGCCTGGCGATGAGGGATAGCCAACAGCTCCGTTGCCGACTGCGGACGAAGCCAGCCGACAGGGGCTTGGTTGCTGTCAGGAGTGGGAGCTTCAGCTATCCCTTTGCGAGGGCGCAACCACTGGAACATGGCGTCCTCCGAAGTGTGCGCGGCGGGAGTGCCCTTTGCCTTTTCTGGGTAAGGCCTTTGCCATTGATGAACCCTTCCGTTGTGTCCTTTGCGTCAGCCATTTCTTGCCATTTTTGCTGACGGGCGGCACGCAAATCCGGGGAAAGTTGTGATAACTAATGCCACATGTCCTTCCTCGAACTGGAGTGCTGATAAGCCCATCGTTGTTGAGGTGAATGCCATGAGCGGTCATCCTAAAAACACTAAGGCCGAGCGTGTTGGACGCTGGCTTGGGCGAGCCTATCGAGGCCTGATGCAGCAGGAGCAGCGGTTGCGTCTGTGGCTTGTTGGGCTCGGGGTTCCTGCAAAAGGCGCCAGAATCGTTGCCTGGTGTCTGCGCCTGAGCGCGTTGACTCTGCTGCTGAGTTTTTCCATTCTGCTCGCGATGATTTGCATTGGCTTGTGGCTAATCGGGCGGGGTGTTGCTCGAAGTGATCTGACATATCGACCACCAGATGTTGAGTGGCGGAACGGGCCATCTGGCTACGGCATGTATACCGATGACGGATATCGGATAGATCCCCATGTTCATGAGGATTTATGAGTAGGTTCACTTCATATTTTTCAGGACCAGATCTGCCCCACCTTTACCTGCCGCTCGTGCGTCGTTAGTTCCACTGGTGAAGCCTTGAAGGATGTTGCCGGCGCTGACGCCTGTCCATGACAGTGCGACTACCCAGAACATGGGCAGGACAATGAACATCGTCGCCATGACGAAATTCAGCAACATATCCCCAAACGAGTTGTTCAACCCAAACAGCACATTGAAGTTGCTGTGTGGCGCACCACTGCCATAGAGCGCATCCAGGATCGTACTGTCGATCCAACGCGCCAGCTGGAACCAGAAGTCCACGAAGAACAGCGCGAATTGCACGCAGCTGGCAGTGACCAGAGTCTTCAGATCATAGGTGCCGATCACCAGCGTCAACGGAAGGCAGATTACTAAGGCCATCTTCAACATCGACAACACCATTGGCAGTGCCTGGCGCACCACATCCATCGCTGGGAAGAACCCCAGCGAGCCGACAGTCAGGCCCAGATCCGCGGTGGCGCGGGTAACGATATTGGGGATGCTCTTTTCCACCTGGCCACCATAGTCGTTGTAGACCTGCCCCTGGTTCATCACCTGCTGCCTTGGCGCAGCCACGGCGCGGATAACAGCGTCATCCACCTGCACGCGTGACATGAAACCAGCCCAGCGCGCCAGCCGGGTCAACACGTCGGGGTCCACCTGCTGCAGCAAACGCACACGCAACCCTCGGTCTCCATCCCCCCACCATTGCTGGCAACCGGGATATCCGCCGCCACCGGGCACCTGGGCCAATCCGGCGTCACGGGTGGCATCGTAGGGCCAGGCACTGCGTGGAGTGCTTGAGCGATAGCGATCATAGAAGCCGGGGCTGTTGAGGAAGAAGCGTGAGCCAATCCAGCCCACATCGTTCATCTGTTCCTCGTTCAACCCTGGGCGATCCATGAACAGCCGCGCTCGGGCGCGGGCATAGCAATCACGGGTGAAGTCGGCAACTTCCTGGGCCAGTAGCGGGTCGTCGATGCGGGTACTGTCGATGGCCATACGCATCTGCCGCAGGTCCACGCCACAAGGAATCGACGCGACGGCGGCACCGGTCACGGCTTTGGACAGCGCGTGCATAAAGAACCACCACACGGGTACTTCGGCACTCTGGTTGTTGAGCGTGGTAAAGGCGCTGTCCCAGCCGGTTTCCGTCGGCGCGACGACACGCACCTGGCACTGTCGCGAGCGGCTTTCGTCGAACTGCAGCGTGCTCAGGTCCACCGGTACAAAGGGGATGCCGGCGAACATGATCACCAAGATCGCTACCCACACCCGGTTCTCGATGCGCATTGCCGACAGCACGCCCTTGTTACCTTCGTCGGCGCCTTCGGCCCGGGCGCGTAGCCACTCCTGGAGGATGATCGCCAGAAAGGGTAGGGCGAATACGCCGCTGGCGACCAGCACCTGCCACAGGCCGTTGTTGACGATCCAGCCCACCAGGGTCAGGTAGTACTCCAGATAGTCGGTGGTGGTCAGGGTCATGATGCCCCCGGCCCGGTGAGGGCATTGCTGACTTCCAGCAGCACCAGTGCCGCGATGCCTGCGCATTCGGCACGGCGCAGGCGCGCGGCCGCGTCGGGTTCGCGCTGCAGAAGCCGAGTACGCATCCAGCGCCAGCCGTAGAGGATTGCGGCATACAGACACAGGCGACAGATCAACAGACCGGTGCTGTGATCCTGCAACCAGGTACTCCAGGCCGAGGCATCGCCGAGCAGGCCGATGGCGATCAGGTTGACCAGCAGCCCGGCGAGGATCAAGCCCAGCGCCCATGTCGCATAGCGGGCGCTGGTGGATAGGTACTTGATCCAGACTCGGCGCATCTCAGCGACCTCCCTCGACGGGCCGTTCGATCTGCTCGATGCGGTTGCGCTCCGGATCCCCCTGATACACCCCGCGCGAACCCTCAACTCGCAGCTGATTACGCCGCAGGATCTCGCTCGCGGCATTGGCGGCCAGGGTGCGGCGCAGTTCCAGTTCGGTCTTCAGGTTCTGGATTTCCAGGGTCAACATGTCGCTCTCTTGGGCCACCGCTTGCTGTGCTAATTCATTGGCCGCCACATTCGGCTCCTGGCGCCCGGTCAGCAGCGTGCGCTGCAGCAGCAGGGCTTTCTCCAACACGCTCGACAGCGCCACCTCGGAGGCCAGGCGCCTGCCCAGCAGATCCTGATCGGGCTCCTCGCGCAGCGCCTCGACCAGACCACGGGTGACCGGCAGCGCATTGCTGCCGGCGGCTTCCAGATTGGCCGAGGTAGTCGGCAGGCGCTTGCTGACCAAGTCCAGCAGGGCCTTGAGTTTGGCGTCGTATTCCTCCTGGATCAGCGGTGTCAGCCCGATGCCCGGCGTGCTGTCGGTCTTGCTGCAGCCGTCGCAGGTGCGTTGAACTTGTTCGCCCAACACGCGGTTGGCCCAGTCGGCGGCTGCCTGGGGCGACGGCCAGCTCTGACAGCTCAGGCGGTCACCACAGCTGGCACGTGGAATCGGTGAGGTATCGGTGACGTTGCGGCCGTTAAGCAGGTTGTAGCCTGCGCGGGTCACGTCGCCGACCACCTTGATTGGCGTCTGCCCGCTGCCGCCGGCTTGGCCACCACCGACCCAGGGCACCCCACGGTTACCGCGCTTGGCCTCAGTCTCCTCAATCGCAGCGACCGCATCGGTTTTGCTGGCGCTTTCCTTCAACGCCATACCTTCCGCCAACTGCTCCCAACCCGACTGGTTGCCGGCGATATCGGCCATGCGGTTAGCCATGGCGCGGCAGGTCGTCTTGGAACGGTCGAAGTCCAGTCGCGCTTGCAGTATGCCGTTGGTGAGGAGGTTGTACAGGCCGGGATTGGCGCGCTGGATGATCAAGGCCGGCAAGGAAGCAACGGCACTGGTAGCGTTCTGGATCACGCTGCTCATGATCGACTGGAAGCCGTTGGTGATGCCGTTCAACTGGTTCTGCAAGGTGGTTTGCAGGTTCATGTCGCCGCAGATCATGTTGCTGCTCCAGCCCACGCCGACGCCGAGGCTGCGCATATTTGCCCCCGGTCCCATCGGCACGGCGCGGCCGCCGCCGATGCTGTAGAGCACGTCGTCGCCGATCACACTGCCGCTGGCGCCGAAGTTGGGGTCGTCGGCGTAGGCCGGGAAGCACAGTAGCCCGAACACCAGCAGGGCGGCGGGATAGTGGGTCTTCATCGCTCAACTCCCTGTGTCGGTACTGCCGAGAAAGGTCTGGCCCTGGCGCTTGCAGCAGCTGTATGGGCGCCACAGCCCCCAGGCATAGGCACCGTCCTCGGCCTGCGGCAATGCGCCGGCAGTTGGAAACACCGCGCAACTCCTCGACAGGTCCGGTTGCAGCCGTTGCCATTTACCGCTGTCGGCATCGTTTTCGCGTAACGCGCCAGCCGGCCAATAGCCCGGTTGGGACTTGGCCAGCAGCGACTGATAGAGGTGCGGTTGCCCGCTGCGGGTGACGACATCGCCGGCACGCTGGGCGATCACGGCCGCAGCCTCGTAGTCATCCGCCTGCTGCAGAAAGCCGCCGCGCGGATACACGCTGCCCCATAGATCCCCGCTGACCCCAACCTCACGTTCACCGGGTGTCAGGGCTTCTGAATAGAACATCTCAGGCACGTTGTAGCGCCAGGCGAGGAAGTCGAAGCTGCTCAGCAGGTACGGCATATACGCGGTACCCGCGCCGGTGCAGCTGTAGCCGAATTGGCTTGCGAAACGATTGAATACCAGCGTGCCGGGATGGCCGATCACGTCTGCGTTCTTGAACTTGAGCAGCGCGTTTTCGTTGGCCTGGTTGGTCGTGCTGTCACCGCCACCTTGAGACGAGGCATTGGTAGGGCTCATCAGCGCAACCTCGTGCCATGGGTTGGCGCCGGTGTCGGCGTAGCTCGATACCACAGCATCCGGCACGTAGTGGCGCACCTTCACCGAAGTCTTGACCTTGCAGCCGAAGGGCGTGCAGCGCAGCCAGTAGCACACGCCGACAACACGGTAGGCCAGGCAGTCGGGGGACAGGCTGGAACTGACCAGCGTTGCGCTGTCGATAGCGGTGGCGCTACTGGTCGCGAGGAGGAGCGCCAGGCTTGCAGCGGCTGGTAAGCGGTGTGGGCGGTACATGGGGCAGCTACCCGCAGGGGAATTCGATGGGTAGTTGAGCGCGGGATGCTGGCGATGGCGCGTGGATAAGAGGCGCCGTGTATGCCCCCATTTCGATCTGCAATTGATTCAGTCGATTCCTACATCACAAGTAGACCTGTCGCGAAGTTTGCGCACAGGTGCAGGTGTAGCGTACTGGGCGTTTCAGACCTTTTCAGGGAAGCAGCATGGTCATTCGTTACGCAAAAATCGTCCTGGTTGGGATGTTGACGGCGTTCGCGGCACTGGCGGCGTTCAACAACCTCACCGACTACAACTCCAATTTCTACTTCGTCCAGCATGTGCTGAGCATGGACACCACTTTTTCCGGCAACGCTGCCATGAACCGTGCGGTCAATGCGCCGTGGCTATGGCACGGTGCCTACTGGGTGATCATTGCAGGTGAGGCGCTGACTGCCGTCTTGCTGACCGGTGGTGCGCTGGTGCTGTGGCGGGCTCGGCAGAGTAGTGGTGAGCAGTTCAACCGTGCCAAGGCCTGTTCTGTCGCGGGCCTCACCATGGGGCTGGTGGTGTGGTTCTTTGGCTTCATGGTGGTCGGCGGCGAGTGGTTTCTGATGTGGCAATCGCAGGAGTGGAACGGCCAGAACGCGGCGTTCAAGTTCTATGCGGCCATTCTTGGTGTGCTGGTGTTTCTCAACCAGCCGGATGCTGACAACGACTGATCGCTTCGCGGTCGTGCCCACCCGGGTAGCCGGTGCGAGCAATGCCCGCACCGGATTAGCGGACTTACTTCGTGCAGGTCAGTCGCGTGTACGTTGGTGGATCAAGCAGGATGCCTGGGGTCATGAATGTCGAGCAGTTGAACACGCGCCCCTTGGCAGTGGTTGCTTGGAACGTCAGTTCGGCTCCGCCCAGGAAGTCTTCCTTCCCCTTGGTCACCGGACCCATGGTCAGCTCATCGGTGGATGCCAAGCCAATCGCCTCGGCTGTAACCTTGTGCATCTGCAGTACATTGGGGTTGGTTGAGCAGCCTGCCAACAGACTGGTCAGTGCAATCAATAGGACGGCGGTTGAGGTCTTGGTCATGGGTGTGACTCCTTGCAGGTCTTGGCGGCAGGGAGTTGTGCTACGTGCCGCCTGTTGGAATCGTCGAGGGGACAGGGATTTGCCCTACGGCGGCGGAGTCTATGGGCGCAAAAATCCCGCCACAATTGGCTGATAGAAATCGAGACGGAAGCCACGACCCGCTCTCCAAGCGCCGAAAGAAATCGGCTACAAATTGGCTGCTCGCACTGATTGGTGGGCACCCATCGGCAGCAACGTGCGAAGCCTCAGTTATTCCATGGAGCTGGGCGACTCAGCAGGTCTTCCACCCCGGGGTTGCCCTGCAGGTCACGCTCTAATGGGGAAGCTGGGTCCATCAGGGCCTGCTTGGCGATCCGACAGGCACTGTCGAGAATGAAGTTGGCCAGGGACGTATGGGTCAGCTCGGCGGCTCGGCGTAGGGTCGCGAGTTGTTGGGGAGGTATGTGCAAAATCACCTGAGAACTACTCGGTGTGGTGTTGGCCATCAGCAGGGTCTCCTTTGCTATGCCGAGCTCATTCGCCGGATACAGGCGCCGTCTCAGTCATAGGTTGAGCACATCTCGTCGCTGAAGTCGTTGCGTTTTGAGGGACGCCCAGCAGGGCTATGCGTACATGCTCACGCAAGCGGGCGTCCGTATCCACTGTAGGGCTGTACGAGCGCGGCGCCCCCTCGTAGGCGAGGCGCACTAGGATCAGCTTCAGTGCGGAGTCGATGGTCAAGTTCAGTTCTTCCAGGGTCAACTGAGCTTGATTGAGGACATCACAGCTAACGTAGAAGCTGATGCAGCGAGGGCCGGCGTGCATGGCATCTTGTCCATAGGGGGGGCAAGGGACGATGCTACTTTTCCATTGTGCGACCCGGCTGTGCATCGGAGAAAACCCAACCCGAGAGTCAGTGAAATCTGAAGGTGGCTGATCGACATAGCGGGTAGGTGCTAGCTTGCTGCGTGGTTGGGTCAGAGGCGCCCATTCAATATTTCGATGGGTTCTGAAAATCGTGTAGGAAGTTGCCTTGATCGCCTGGAAGTCAACAATGAAGGCCGCTGCGAGGGAGTCGCAGCGGCTATTGGCAGATGCGTCATGCCGTTGGATATTGCTGCTCAAGCATCTGATCGACCAGCATCTGAGCCATCTCCACGAGCTGCAGTATGCCCAGTGCCTTGTCGCGCTGCGCACCGACCAGTTCGAAGGCGCCCTGATAGCCCATGCTGACCGCCGAGGCCAGAAGCTCGCTGGCATTGGTCAAGGTTTCCTCTGGGTTAAGCCCGGGCCGAACATTGAAAATGCTGGACGGTGGACCGTTCGTAGGGAGGTCGTTGTTCATGACAGAACCTCCATCGGCACAGATCCTCGAAGCTGCTGTGCAAGCTGGCTACGGGATGCTTTCGGGATTTTTACGATGCTTGCCGGGCGGTGCCCTGGCGTAAAAGGGGGATAGGCCATTCTCCTTATCTCCAACGTGTCGTTAAGGAACCGACACCCGCCGTTCTGACGCGGTATGGGTGGCGGACCGCACGAGGGTCAGAAACCGGTACACGAAGGAAAACCGGCCAGGCCGAAGCCTGCCTCGCGCGGCCCGCCATAGGCATGTGGCAGTCAGATGCGCGCATTGACTGCACAGCTATGGCGCTAACCGCGCCTCCATGTACTTTCAGGTTCTGACGCCCGGTCACAACAAGGCTGTGACCCGTAATATCGTATTCGAAGGGATTTGGAAGTCAAAGCGGTAGCGGATACGGAGCGACGCGAGTTCAATCTAAAAGGTTGATGATAGCTGTTTCGCTGAAGGGCAAGCGTGTAAAACACTTCTGTCGCAATGCTTCACTGAGCCAATGGGGCTTCTTAATGTTGGCATTAGAAGAGCAGGATTTAACTTGTTGAAGTGGTTGAAAGGGATCTGGCCGGAATTATCGTTTCGGGGGGGGGGCTTCGATCTTTTGGAGTGTTGGCGAAATTTGCTGCGGGAAATGCATTCTCCGCCCGCGGTTACGCAAGATATAAGGCTTGAGTGGTTTTCTCAAAAAATAATGCTTTAATCTCAGTTGCGTACGTTTCTGTTGTGATAATTGTGGCCGGCTTTTATCATGGGGTTAAAGGCGATTTATATGGTTGCATGTAAGTATGGTGGCATGGTGAGGGTGATTGGGCGCTGGCAATGACATCTGCGTAGTTACTTATTTTTTTGCCAGAGAGGGAGTTCGGCTCACGAAAAGTGCGTGAGCCGTTCGTTTTGCGTGATTTCTATTTCAGTGCTGAGTTAATTGCGTGGATTAAATTCGTGCAGCCATCAATCTCGGCTTTAGTTAAGTCGGACGCAGAGTGGTCGCGTGACCATCTCAAAAAAGCTTTAGCAAGCTTGTATTTCGAGAATTCTTTGCCGATGTGCTTTTGGAATATTTCGATGATGGGCTTGTTGGGGGTGGTATTTATTGCAGAGATGATGTCCCAGTCTAATTCGGACTTGGCAACTGTTACTAGGGTATCTCTGAGTAAATCTTCAATCTCGGCTTTATCGATTTTTGGTGTCGTGTAGTCCGAGGTGCGAAGAATTCTTTTATTGCCGAGGCGATGTACCAATACTTCTTGCTGAGCCGCTTGGTCGCCCGCGTTGTCAGAATCCAGAAGTGCAGCAACCTTGAGGCTGTGGGAGGTGAGGATTGTTGCAAAATATACCACTTTGCTAGCGGTGTTGGCGGGAACCAATGAGATCTTATCATTCAGTATAGCGTTTCCCTCTTCCTTAAGTAGGCTTGAAATAGCCTCGACGTACCAATAATCGGTAAGTCCTTCGAGAATTAGATTGCGCTGATTAGCAAATAGGCTTTGGGCTAAGTCGTATCCAAGGGCCTCCTGGAGCGGGAGAAGCGCGGCGGGGTCACTAGATGACACTGTCGTATGTACTTTGGTGCCAATCTTCCTATCTGTGAGCTCTACTACCCTGACTAAGTCAAGCTCTTCCGGCCCCACTAAGAATGGCGAGTGGGTCGAATATATGGTTTGATTTTCATCCGCGAGCATTGAGATGGTCTTTCTGAACTCTCTTTGCTTCAGCGCGTGCAGGCTCACTCCTGGTTCATCCAACAGAAGGATGGTGTTTTTATGCTTTCCTTTCGCCTCGGCAAAGAAAACGATAAAGAACGAAACTAGCCATTGGAAACCTTCAGATCGCTGATCAAGCTCCACTTCGACACCAATGTTGTCCTCAACGACAACTTTAAGGTATTGGCCGTCTGCAGTCAGCTTTAATTTGCTAGCTTCTGCCTTGTTTTCATCTGGATTCCATACTTTGATGATTTGTTGGGTAAGTTCAACACTCGCAGCATTAAGCTGATAGCTACGCTTATCTAGTTTTTCCCTATAATTCTCAATGTTGCTTGTCGTATGGCTTGGGTCGGACGCCCTGCCAAGATCAGATAGCTCCTGTGCGGTGAATCCGAGAAGCTTAAGGAGGCAGTTATTGCCGTAATCATAAGCATCATCATCCAAAATATTGGACTCCAGACGCTTGGCTAAACTATCCAGATGAATTATTGGCTTGACTCGAAAATAATTGCTATATAGAACAAAAGTTGGTTTGTTTTTATCAAGGTAAGCCAAAAAGTTCCTGATTTCGACGGCTTGATCTAAAGTTTCACCTATCTTTTCCCAACGCTCATTCTCTTTTATATCATCCTCGTCAATAAAAGGAAGTTTTTCTTCGAGCCACTGCTTGAGGGCTGTTGCATCTGTGGTGAGCGACCTATTTGCAAGCCAGACTCTCGTGATCTTGTTGAGGGTCTCAGTGTGAGCTTTCACTGATCCTTCGGCGGCATCTCTGTCAAGGTGGGCGGCAAGTCTTATTAGGTCGTTTCTTATTTCCGCATAAGTTGGAATTTTAATTCCATTTAAATGATGCGTCGCTGAGTTATCTAGGTATCGAGTAAAAGTATATGTAATAGGTGTCGATTTTTCTTGGCTGGGGGCATGCTCAAGGTCAGGTGCGTCGAGGGTGAACGTGGCGGTAACCACCGGTACATTCCCGGGTTCGACTTCCCCTCGGCTAATTTGAGTGTAAAGAGATCTTGGGTAGTCTCGTAGGGCGTTGAATTTGGCTGTGTCGCTCGGTGCGTTTATTTGCTGAACTGCTTGAAGAATTGCTGTTTTACCAGCTTCGTTTGGACCGACCAATATGGTCTTTAGATGCTCGACCTCAAACTCTCCAGTGTCTAGGATGCTCCGATAGTTTTGAACCCGTAACTTGTTTAAGCGCATGGTCAGTCCCTTTGAGCTGTGGTCGTTTAGGCACGATAGCCCATTGCTATTCCAAGGAGAAGAGGTCGCCAGTTGGACGGGTTTGTGTTGATCGAGACGCGTACCTTTGCTTTGCCTATAAACAGCCTGCGGGTGAACGTCCTTTCCTATCCGGAGCAAGCCTTGTTGCAAGTCGGAACATGGTGAGGGTATGTTTTGGTCGAAAATGGTGATTTAGTGCCGCGTAAGGGGCATTTCTAGGCTGAGCCTGTAGACGCTATGATCACCGCTCCCCAAGCGACGGCAGATCCTCCGGCCAGCTCTGCGCCTCATGCAGTACGCGCAAGATCCGAACACGATCATCCCGTATGAGATAAGCCGCGATATAGGGCGTGCGATCAATCACCAGCTCTCGTGTGCCCTCGCAACGCCCAATGCGCCCACTCTCAGGGAGCAGTACCAAGCGTTGGGTCTGTTCCGCGATCCGGTTGTCTATCTGAATGGCCGCGCGCGGGTTGTCCTGTTCGATGAAGTCGAAGATCGCATCGCGATCCTTCAGGGCCCATGGCGACCACTCCAGCTTCACCCCTCACCACCTTCCGACAGCTTGCGCTGGGCCTTGGCGCGGCGTTTGGCAAAGTGGGCTTCGACATCTTCGGCGGGAATCGCCGGGCGCGGGTCGCCCAGGGCTTCCTGCACCTTGGCGCGGAACCACGCATCATAGGTGGCGGGGTCGCTGGCAAACCCAAAGGGCAGGGCGCCTTCATTGGCGACGCGGGTGAGGAGGATGCGCACGGCATCGGACACCGTTAGCCCCAGGTTGTGCAGGACGGCCGTGGCGCGGTCTTTCACGTCCGGGTCGATACGGGTCTGGATCAGGGCATTACTGGCCATGGTGGGGGCACCTGAGAGGGTCTTGGGGTGAATGTAATTCAATTGAATGACAAATTCCATGCCCGTCACCCCATTTCCGGCAGGTCAATGATCAGCGGCTCAATGCCCCGGCGCCGATCCAGCTCCGCGGCCATCTCGAACGCCGCCTCCAGTTCCGTGATGCCCTGGGCCTGCATCAGTTGGTGGCGCTGGTGCTTCTCCTCCGGCTCGGTCATCGCCATGGCCAGGTAAAGACTCGACGGCACCGCACGGAACAGCACCTCCATCGACTTGGACAGAATCACGCCCTCGCTGAACTTGCCGGCCTCTTTGCGCGCCGAGCGCATCAGGGCTTTCTGCGCCGGAGTGAGTGCGCGGAAGCGGGCGATCTTCTCCACCTCGTCCGGCGGCATCGACAGACAGATCCACCACTCGATCATGTTCAGCATCGGCTCGGCAGCCTTGGGTAGGTCGTCCAGGTTTTGCGTGGCCAGCCAGAACCAGGCGCCGAGCTTGCGCCACATCTTGGTGATCTTGACGACATAGGGCGCCAGCAGCGGGTTCTTGGTGATGATGTGGCCCTCATCGGTGACATTGATGATCGGCCGGCCAAGCATCTGGTCGCGTTCGGCGAGGTTGTTCACCGCGTTGATCAGCGAGATGTAGGCGATCGACAGTTGCGCGTTGTAACCCTCGCGGGCGTAGGTGGCCAGGTCGACCAGGGTGATGTCGGCCTCGGGCCATGGCGTGCCGTCGCGGTTGAACAGCTCGCCGTCGCTGCCCTGGCAGAACAGGTCCATGGCGTCGGCCATTTCCAGCAGGCGAATGCGCCGTGATTCGGGCAGGGCCAGGTCCTGCCCTGCAGTGCGCAGGGCATTGCGCACGTCTTCGGTCAGTACCGTGCGCTGTTGCTGGGCGCAGAGGCGGGCAGCGTCGAGGATGCTCTGGCGGATCAGGCTGCGGTCGGCGCGGGTCAGGCGCTGTTCTTCCTTGTCCTCGCCGCCGGTGATCATCAGCCGGGCGGTAATCTCCAGTTCGCCCAGCACATCGCGTTGGTCTTCCTGCAGGTCTTCGTCGTCGAGGGCTTCGGCGTCCAGGGTTGTGACCCGGCCAGGGCTGTCCACCAATCGGCGGGCGTCGGCGAACGGTGCCAGGCTGACGCCCGCGCCAGGGGCGAGCTTGAGCCGGTGCACACTCAGCCCCATGCACTGGGCGAACTCGGCGAACAGGCCAAAGCTGTTGCCGGCTTCGACGATAAACAGCCGTGGGCGGTAGACCGCGACGACCTGGTTAAGCAGGTTGTTCAGGGTGGCGGACTTGCCCGAACCGGTGGGGCCGAACAGGAACAGGTGGGCGTTCATCTGCCGGTCGAGGCGGTTCAACGGGTCGAAGGTGATCAGCCCGCCACCGCGGTTGAACAGGGTGATGCCGGGATGCCCGGTGCCCTCGCTGCGACCCCAAACTGGGGCGAGATTAGCCGCGTGCTGGGCGAACATCAGTTGGCTATACCAGTGGCGCTTGTCCAGCTCCGGGTCGAAAACGCAGGGTAGCCAGCGTAGGTAGCTGTTGAGTGGTGCCACTTCGTCCTCTTCACGCACCGGCTGCAGGCCGGCGTTGAGCAGAGCATTGGCCAATTGCAGGCCGCGCGCGTCTAGCTCTTGTAGGTCACGCCCGCGCAGGTAGAACGCCAATGCACCGCGATAGAGCTTGTGCGAGCGGCCAATCAACTGGCGCGCCTGCTCGACATCCTCACGGGTTTGCTGCGAGTCCAAGGTATCGCCGACGGATTTGTGACTGAGGTGATTGAGCTGCGCTTCCAGCCGATCCTGTGGGGTGATGATCAGGGTCTGGCAGAGCGTTGTGCTTTCCGGCAACTGGTCGAACACCGCATTGAGTGCATCGCCGCCCTTACTGCTTTCGCCGGTCAGATGACCAATGCCCGGTGGGCTGCGCAGACGGTCGAGGACAATCACTCGGTGCGGTTGGCCGTCCAGCCACCACACGCCGTGCTCGGTGTCCGAGCGTGGCTGGCGGAAGAACAGGCGTTGGGCGAAGTCGGTGCCACTGGCCAGTTCCAATTCCTGGGCATCCGGGGCAGGGGGCAGGTCGGTGAGTTGATAGAAATGCTGCTGTGCGGCCGGATCATGGCCTAGCCAGTCGGGCGCCGGGTTGAACCAGCGCAACAGCCAGCGGTGAATAGCGGCGGCGTCCATCCGCTGTGCGTGGATCCCGGCGTTGGCCAGGCCACCGACCAGACGTTCGCACACGGCCGTGAGCGCCGCTTCCGGGGAGCGTTCGTAGCGCAACCGTGCATGCTGGGTACGCCGATAGACCACCAGCCGGGTACGGCGGCGTTGGCCGCGCCAGGGCAGATGGCTGACCGTACTGTCCTCGAACAAGCCGCCGGGCTTGCTCACCGCCAGCAAGTGGTGCGCCATCGAACGCAGGTAGAACGCGGTAAAGGCACTGCCTTGGGCGCGGGGGTGAACGTAGTCGTGCAGCCCGCGTAAATAACCCTCCCAATCACAATCATCTTGGGCGTAGAGCTGCACCACCCAGGGCTGCTGGTCCAGCTCATCGAAGCTGTCCTGCAGCGCATTCTCCAGGGCATCGCGCACCTCGCGCAGCCACTCAGCTTCACGCCCCTCGGTGCCGACCGCGCTCAACTCGAAAAAGGCCGCGACCGATTGGCCGTCCTCCAGCAACAGGCTCTGCGAGCCAGGCAGGTATTCGACCCAGGGCAGTAGATCGATAAAGGAGGGCGGGGCGGCATACAGGCGCTGCTCATCGGCGCGGGTGGCTGATGATTGCTGCGAGCGGTGCCCCGGAGCGGGGATGCCCTGGCCCCGCAGTCGCGCGATGTACCGTTGCCAGGCATCACCCGGCTGGCGGCGGATCCGCTTCATCAGTAGTCCTCGACCCGTTCGCCCGGCAGGGCATATTGCACGCGCTGGTACAGCGGAAATACCGTGCTGTAGCCGGGCACCGGTACCGGGTCGCTGCCGGCTAGATGCGGGAAGATGTACATCACCAGATCGGGGTTGGGCAGCCGCTGGAATTGCCGATAGATTTCGCTCTGCGCGGTGCGGGTGTAGGGCGCCTGATCCAGCACAGGAAGCGGTGCTTGCAGGGGCCGTCGCAACGTCTGCCGGGCATCCAGCAGCACACGGGTTAACGGGCCGCCGCTGCCCGCCGTCTGCTGGTTCCAGATATCCAGGATGGTCGCATCGCCATGGGGCAGCAGCTTCTCCGGATTGGTTGCACAGCCCGTCAACAGTAGCAGCGCAGCCAGGCCGCTCAGGCTAGTCCAGTTCAACGACATGGCCGTTGTCTCCTCGGTTGTGGTCGACCCGGCGCCCGCTCGGGTTGTAGTCGACATTGATCGCCCGTTCGATATGCACCGCGACCTTGGCGCCCGGTTGCACATACACCGCGGCAAAGGCCTGGCCATAGAGTTTGTTGACCCACTGCGCCATCTCCTGCACGCCGCCGGCCAAAATCCGCCCCAGCGCCTCGTTGGTGGTGATGCCCACAGTGCCCAGCGGATTGCCGGGACTCATGTAGGTCATGCTGTTGTTGCCCTGGATCAGCGATGCGGCCCCAGCGCCGGCGGCGGTGATCAGTGCCTGTGAGCCGAGGTACTGCTGGGCATTGCTGCGTCGCTCGCCGGTGACGCAGGGCACGCCGTAGGGATCGCTGATCCAGCCCAGGCCCTGTCGGTTGTCGCCGCTGTTCTGCTCGTCATCGGTTTCCTTGCTGCCTTTCGAGGGAACCGTACGCACCGTGCCGTCGCGGAACACAAAGGTCAGCGAGCGGATCTGCCCGCGCACGCACGACAGCGTCCAATCCCCCGAGGCGGTGCCGCTGACCACCGCTCCGGCCACGTCCGGAAGATCGATGCCATTGGCGGTCAGGTTATCCGGGCCGATCAGCACCTTGAACGGGTAGGGGTCGTTGACCGTGCCGTCCACCGGCACCCGGCCAATCAGGGCGGTCATTGCCACCGAACCCATCAGGGTGGCGTTGGCCGGCACCGTATAGACCGGCTGCAACACCGGCTTGCCTTGCAAGGCCTTGCCGGCAGCATTGAGTTGGGCAGCGGTATCTTCCAGCGGCTTTTGCGCCGCGCCGAACGACGATGGAAAGCTCAGCGGT
The DNA here is from genome assembly GCF_058787615.1 of Pseudomonas sp. FW305-3-2-15-C-LB1. Taxonomy (NCBI): domain Bacteria; kingdom Pseudomonadati; phylum Pseudomonadota; class Gammaproteobacteria; order Pseudomonadales; family Pseudomonadaceae; genus Pseudomonas; species Pseudomonas sp. FW305-3-2-15-C-LB1. The sequence goes on from NZ_JBYSZX010000005.1 coordinate 54,072, forward strand.
TTGCGCGGTTTGGCACTGGGGTCGCGGCCGTCCTGCGGCTCGATCCAGATCAACCGGTCGCGCAGCAGGTCCTGGCCGTCGCCATCCTCCAATCCCAGGCCCAGCGGTAGGTCCGGGCTGCCCAATGAATCCAGACGCTGTTGCAGGTCTTGCAGCAACTGGCTGGTCTGGCGCTGGGATTCGCTGACCTGTTCACGCCCGTCCTCAAGCGCGCTTTGCACACGCTGCTCAATCGCGCCTTCGCGCTGGCGCAACCGCTCGTTCTCGGCCTTCTCCTGTTGATTGGCTTTCAGCGCACCCTGCAGTTCGCCGCGCAGTTGCTTGACCTGAGCGACCAACGTGGCGACGGTGTCGCGCGGGGTGTCGCCCTCAATACCCAGCGCCTGCATTTCATCCGGGCTGAGCGGATCGACCGTATTGCCCTCGCCGCCAACGTCGCGGGAGGGCGCGGCAAGCTTGACCCCCACATACAGCAGCAACACTAGCAGCGGCAGCATCAGCCACTTGAGCAGGCCATTACTCTTCATCACTGCTGCTCCGCGGCAGGTTCAGGGCCGCATCGACCGGGCTGATGGCCGGTAGCAGCGCACCGGCCAGGCCACGGCCGCGGGTGACCAGGTACAGCACCGTGGTGTCGGTGGCGTCACCTTTGGGGCCGAGGTCGGGATGCTGGAACGTCGCGCTGACGAAATCCCCTTGCAACCGACGCGGATCCAGCTCGATCCAGCGCAACGAGCGGTTGCGCAGGCGTATCGCGGTGACCCACAGATCCTCCAGGCGCCAGGCCGCCAGTGCCCGGTATGACAGCGTGAGTTCCGGCAGCAGGCTGTCCAGATTCAGATCACTACGCAGCGGCACGGCCCCCAAGCCAGGCACGGCTTCGACAGAGCGCAGCGGGGTATACAGGCTTTGCGCGGCGTAACGTGTCAGGGCCACCGGCAAGGGCGTCGGTGGAGCGGGGCGGGGTGCTGGCGCTTCTACCGTATCGCGTGGCGCCGGGCGCTCGGCCTCGACGATCTTCACCGTCTCCAGCGCGGGCTGCCCGGCCTTGGCCGGCTCGGCGGCGATGTCCAGCAGGATCAGCGTGCCGTCGTCGGCATCCTGCAATTGCAGGCGACTGGGGGCGATGGATTCGCTGGCCAACAGGTACAACGCGCCGCCGGCACTCTGTACCCGCAGCTTGCCTTGCAGTGAGGCGGGCAGGCCGACCCTGACATTGCGGTCGATAAACACCACGCGCTCCTGACCGACCTGCAGCGGCACGGCCAAGGGCAGGCGCTCCCAGCGCAGGATCTCCACCGCGCTCGCCAATGGGATGGGCAACAGCAGCACGGCGCTCAACAGGTATCGCTTCATGAGGACGGTTCCTCGTTGGTGTCATCCGGATTACGACCAATCCGTTGCGGCGCCTGGCTGTAGCAGTCCAACGCTAGGCCGAAGGGGTTACGCTCCGGGTCGATGTCGCGCCGCGCCACCTTCAGCGAGTAGCGCACCAGGGCGCGCTTGACCTGCTCGGCGCCGTAATACTCGTCGGCGGTCAGGTCCAGGGTGACGATCCAGTCGTCATCGGACACCACCTTGACCCGCGCCATCGGGTTGTCGCCGTAACCTCGGCCGGGAATTTCGTAGACTCCGCGCACCCGCTGGCGCAACTCGCCGCTGTCCCGCCGCCGCGTGGACTCATCAAGCAAAAACGCCCGGCAGGCTGGAGTCAGGTAGTTCGACAGGGCGCGGATATTGCGCGGGTAGTCGTCCTCACCATTGTTCGGCCAACGGTTGAGCTGCTGGAAGATGTAGAACGCAAAGGCATACACCGTCGACGGCGGCACCTCCCACCACTTGCGCACGCTGCCCGAGCGTAGATCCGGCGGGATATGCACGGTCATGTCCCGTGGCGCGCTCCACCAGCCGATGGCCAGTAGCAGCGATATCAGCAAGAGCGCCGCGCCACCCAGGCGCAAGGTGCGGACATGCGCCTGCAGGTGGCTGACCTCATTCTTGAACCGGCTCACGACCGGCTCCGGCGGATGCCCCAGGCACCCGAACGCAGGATCAAGCCCGCGCCGCCCAGGTAGCGAGCAAGGCTAGGAAAGCGTTGGCACAGCGTCCACTGCAACTGCCGGTACAGCCACGCATCCGGCCGCCCGCGCTTCTGACGACGCAGCAACCCGCCGCCGAAAAACACCCCGCCAGCCACAGCAATCAGCACCAGCGTAGGTGCGACCGCCAGGCTGTGGCTCAACCAGGCCAACGGCAGGCCGATCAACAAACCCAGCACCGCACTGAGCCCGGTACAGGCCCATAGCTCATCGGCAGTCAGCCCGCGCACCACCACCGGCTGACGGTTCAGCCGGTGGGGCAGAAAGGTCAAGGTCTGATCTTGGCGTACCGTACTGTCCATGCCGTCCTCCTACAGGATCCCAGTGGCCTTGGTCAGCAACCAGATCCCGACCACCAGCAGCAACGCACCCACCGCCAAGGTCAGCCCGAACTGGCCCCAGGTCTTGCGCCCGGCGTGGATCTCCGAATAAGTGGTGTAGGCGTGGTAGCAGACCCCGATGAACATCGAGGCGATCACCAGCAGTGCCACCAACATCACGATGTCGTAGCCGTAGTTCTGCAGCGTCTTCAGGATCCCATCACCGGTGCCGCGCGACGGATCTTCCAAGGACGGCAACGCGCCCTGCGCCCGTGCCGGCGACAACACCGCCGCCAGCGCAGACAACCAGGCGCCGCACATCATGGCGAGCACGGCAGGAAAGGCTTGATCGGAACGTTTCATCACGGACTCGCTCAAGACAGCAGGAAATAGGTCAGCACCACGTACATCGCCGCAAACCGCACCGCTACGCCCAGCAACTGCCGCTGGGTCAGCTTGTGCTCGGCCCAGCCGACATACGCCGTGCGCAATGCCCACACGCCCCAGACCAGCAACACGGCGAACACCACCCCCACCAACAGCGTGGCACTGGCTCCCGGCGTGAAGCCGCCATGGGCCAGGAAGGCGGCGCTTTGATCAGAACTCAGGCTCATCGGCCACCTCCGTCTCCCGGCGGTAGTCGCCCTGCAAGGGCAAGGGATCGCGGGGTTGTGCGCGTTGTGGGCTCAGGTGGTCGCGGATGCCTTGGCGCATGCGCCGTAAATCGTCGCGCAAACGGGCGTAGTCGAAGTGGTAGCGTGAGGTGTCGTCGCGGGGGAGGCGGGCGCTGTCTTCGGTCAGGCGTTCGATCACGTCGAGTTGGCGGAGTAGGGCGGCCAGTCGAGCAGGCTCCGAACCAGTCTCGGAGGAGAAACAAAGTGCTGGGAGCAGCAGCAAGCAAAGCGCGGTTCGCTGTTCCGGCCAATGACGACGGTGGTTCGGCATCTATGTCGACTCCTGAAGCGAGGAGTAGATGCTGCTTTGCTGATGGGAGTAGTGCCGCGAGAAATGGGAGATGCCAGCAGACCGCTAAGTCATGGGGGCAGCGACGGTAGTGGCTATGTGGATTAGCAAAAAGTACGAGTGTGACTGACGTTGTGTGGGTACTCATCTGGGCCCGTGCTCGTGGGGTCGCGGGCAAGGCGCGACTTCTTGGTCCATCAGGCTCAGGGCGCCAGGCCGCCGACTGAGATCGAAAGGATCACCAGAGAAGATGGTTGGGGCGATGGCCAAGAAGTGAGGGTCTACTTCTGTCTGAGCAGAGGGGAGGCGTCAAAGGCATGCGAGGAAAGATACGTAGGCATGTCTTATCAACAGTATTCCAAAGGCTGGAAGCTGATTGCAGCCACTGGGGTCACGATTCCCTAGTTTTGTCTGGCACCTAGCTATGCGTTGCCCAGCATTGGGGGGCAGCGAGTCACGGCCCGATTGGGTAATGATGAGGTTCCATGGCTTGATGTCGAGGGCTATTCCAACCGGGCGCGACGCGGGGTATATTGGCTGCGGCTGCCGTCGCCTGCCGCACGCGCCCTTCGGGGTACGACGAAGACGGAGTACATCGCAGAACCCATCTTGAGACCATTGTTTCCATGGGCGAGCCGCAACGCGTGCACCGGATACAGCGCCCGGGAGAACAACAATGGATATTTCGCAGCTTAAGCTGCTGGCTGGTCGTGTTCGCGACCTGCTCCAGCAATCGTCTTGCTTGGTGGGCCATAGCCAGGCACTAGATCTGATTGCAGCATTGCCAGGTTTACGGGACTGGCCTGAGGTAGTCGCCTTTCCGGAGCGCGTTGCTGTTTGCGAAGTGAATACAACTTCATCCTCGCGACTTGCCTACCGCATCAAGAAAAAGTTCTCGCTAGAAGTTGGTTCCAAGCAGTTGCTGGAGTTGCTTGCCAACGCTCGGGGTGGAGCTTCTGCACCAAGAAGCTTGTTGCAGGTATGGCCAAGCGGTCCAATGTCCGGAGTCTATGTCACGACTTCACAGCTGGCGATCAATGCACTGCTCCAGAGCTATGAAGACGCCACCGATGGAGGGTTGGTCTACGCCGAGCAGGCTGCCAGTGAGTGGGAGGGCAGTATCGATCTCGGTGAGTACGGCTTGTGGTCCTCGGGGATAGATCGTTTGCCAAGTGGCACGTTGCTTGTGGTCGGTCCTGTCCGGTTGGATCAGTCAGCATGGAACGATTCCGCTGGACGGCTGGAGATGGCGTGTTTGCACGCACTCAACTCTGAGCATCGCGTGGCTGTGTTGATTGACACGCCGACTCCTGATCGTCTCTGTGAAGATGTCGATCTCATGGTCAGGTCGGCTAGAGGTGCTGAGTCTGATATTTGCAGCGTATTGCGGGGCGTTGTAAGTGAAGACGGTGAACTACAGGCACGTGAGCCATTTGTAAGAGGCTATCCTAAGCCAGTAGTGATTCAGGCGCCGGCCGATATGGATGCAATTCCCAAGTTGGCCTTGGAGCCACTACGCCGTGAGCTCTCTACGTGCAAAAGTGGAATGGTGCTGTTCGCTGCATCGAAGATCACCGAGCACACAGCTTATGAACAGCTTTCTGCGGCGTTGGCGCTGACGGAGCAAGTTGGTCCAGCGGCCCGTATTATGTTGCGGCACCGTGGTACGCCAGCGAAAGACTGGATGGTGCCGGATCCGATCAAGCAGCTTCCGTTCCTGCCGTCTATTGAAAGTGCGTATGCGCAGGGCTACCGACGGATGTTGATCGACTCGCATTACCTGGATGGGGATGCTTGGCTCGGCTATGAGGATGTCTTGTTCATCGGTGCAACATATGGGCACGATGTATCAGATGTAGCCAGACAACTGCTTGTTAGGGGGAGCTCTCATGATACCGAAGCCTTCCAGAAGATAGTTGCTGTTCTGGGGCTGCTTCAGATAGAGGGTGAGAACGGACCAGCTGTTGCAAGTGACCTGTTCCTTCGCGGCGGCGAGGAGATTGGAGCCCCAGCGGATTGGGACGAGCTCGATGGTTTACTCAGGTCTCGGCGAGTAATTTGTTGGGAAGACGAGCTGTCTTCTCTATTGAATTCCGGTGAGGTAACCATGGGTGGGGTTGAGGCGGCTCGGTCGCGAAGTTCACATATGACTGAGTTCCTTGCTCGCATTGAAAGCACATAGGCACTGATGTAGTAGGCCATGCGTAATCTGGCCCTGTTGAAACCGACGGGGCCAGCTTTACTGCAGGCACTGGCTCACGACGCATATCCAGTATAGGGCATCACTTTTATGGGAATTTCGTTCCTTGAGTACGCCGCAGCAATGGTCGGTTGCTATTCTGCGCTGCCGCTCTGCGAACGTGAAATCCTTCACGCATGGGAGGCAGAGCATGTTGATGGAAGTGGGGAGTACGGCACATCCGATTGGCCAGGCTGGCAGAAGTACATAGGCGCTCTTGCACCATATTCGCCAAAAACCAATGATCCATTTGGATACGTGTATCTAGTGCAGTCCGCCACCGGCTACTGCAAAATTGGATCATCACGATCAGTGCCGAGAAGGATGCGGCAACTTCAGTGCGCTAACCCTGAGCCTCTGATTCTTCTTCATCAGTTTCCCTCTGCGAGCGCGCAGAGAGACGAGTTTGCTCTTCACGCAAAGTTCGCCGATAAGCGGGTTCGAAATGAATGGTTCTGCCTAACTGAAGCAGACGTTGCAGTTGTTTGTGCGTTGGGAATACAAGGCGATCGGGACACGTCTACAAGTGCTTCTTGAAGCTTCCTGCCGTCAAGCCGACCACGAACAACAGCACCCCTGCCGCGGGTAGTAGAACCACTGCCGGATGCGTGCTAACCGGCAATGTCAGGTATGTCACCCATGGCAGCACCGCCAACGGCAAAATCGTGGCCCGTGCTCGGTGATACAGAAAACCCGACTCTCGCCCCGCACTGAAGCGTCGTAGGTCACGCCTTACCAGCCCATCGACCAGCCCGGTCAACGCCGCCAATGCGAACAGAGGCAAGCTCAGCACCAACACCAGCAGCCGCAGCAGAAACGTCGCCGTGGTGTAGAACGCCGCCATCACGTAGCTCTCCACATACACCACCGCCTGAGCCAGAGTGGCATTGAACCCTGTGGCGGTATCAGTTGCTTTCGCCTGTTCGTTCATCCTCGTCAACCAATCGAGCAGCCCACTGTCCAGCAGCAGGTTCTGGTGTAGCCAAGCCACCAGCCGATAGGCACTACGCCCCGGCTCCTGCACCACCACGCTACGGGTGAACTGGGTCGAGAGCTGTTGCAGTTCAAAGCTCATCATGCCCTGCGCATGCCGCCAGCCTTGCTCTGGCCAGAACAGATGCATGCCCACCAGTTCGATCACCAGGCATAGCAGCAGCGACCCCAGCAGCACGCCGAGAAAGCGCAAAGGCAGGGTGATCAATGCCGCGACGAATCCCTGCTGCCGCGCCTGCTGTTGCTGGGCAACGTTGGCCGGATCACGCATTGCGGCGTTCTTCACCCTGCCAGGCAGCCTCATCATCGGTGTACTGCCGGCGCATCTGTTCGGCTAGTGCCCGCAGGTTGTCGGGTAGACCGTCCTCGGCTTGGCGGACCGGCAGCGGTATACGCAACTTCCACAATGTGCCGCCCTCCAGCAGGGCAAACGCCTGGCCTTTGGGCAGGGCAACGATATGCGCGGGCTCCAGCAGCGGCACGCTGGTGGTGGTGATACGGTCCATGCTGCTGGATGTGAAGGCAGTGCGCCCATGCGGGTCGGAACTGTCGGTCGCGCTGCTCATGGGCGAGATGCTGGCGATATCGACATTGGGCAATTGCTTGGTCAGCAGTTCGGCGGTGGCGGTTTCGCGCACGCGCAGCATGATCAGGTTGTTGAAGTTGCCCACCACTTGCCCGGCCTTGGCGCGGTTGCCGAGGCGGGCTTCGATGTCGCTGAGGGTCTGGGTGTACGCGGTGACTTGTACGCCGGCGCCGCCGCCTTTGTTGACCATGGGGATGAACTCGTCGCCCATCAGTTCGCTGAACTCGTCGGCGTGGACGTTGATTGGAGCCATCGGGCGGTTTGCGGTGCCGGGCAGGCCGTCGTTCAATCCGAACTTGTAGAGGTGGCCGGCGACCGACACCAGGTCGGCGAACATCGAGTTGCCGACGGCCGCAGCCACTTCGGCATCGGACAGGGCATCCAGGCCGATGTAGACCACTGCGCGTTGGCGGACCACCTGCATCCAATCGAAGATCGGCCGGGGATCGTTGAGGTCGGCGTAGTCCGGGGCCAGCAGTTGGGCGATGCGGCCGCTGGTCAATTTCTCCAGCAGCGGCAGCAGCGAGGCCACAATCTTGTCGAAGAACGTACGCTCGTAACGTACGGCGCTGCGCAGGCCTTCGAGCACTGGATCGAACAGCGGCACTTGGGTCAGGTATTGCTCAATCGCCACCACCCGGCGGTCGCGGCCGAGCATGTGGCGCGGGGTGTTGCGTTCGTTGATACCGCCTTCGATCTGCACGATGGCCTCCCAGGCTTTGGGCGCTTTGCGGGCGAACAGGTGCTGGGCGTATTCGATGAACAGGGTGTCGATGTTCACCACATGGCGTTGAATCAGCAGGTAGTCCGGACGGTGCCCGAGTTCGACCAGGGCGCGGGCGATGATGTTGACGAAGCGCCAGGCGAACTCGCGAAATGCGGCGCTGTTGCCTTCATTGGAAAGCTGGCCGGCGATGCGGCTGGCCACTTCGGTGATGCGGCCGAAGCGGCCCACGGCGTTGTAGCGGGCCGAGCTGTCGGGCCAGCCTAGGTGGAAGACATACAGGGTATCCAGCCGGCCGCAGCGGCGGCATTCCTGGTAGACGCGCTTGAACAGGTCGGCATCGCCCTTGGGGTCGAACACGATGCAGATTTCGCCACGGCGAATGTCCTGGGCGATCAACAGTTCGGCCAGGCGGGTCTTGCCAACGCGGGTGGTGCCGAGCACCAGGGTGTGGCCGACGCGCTCACGCAGGGGCAGGGTGACATCCACTTCATGCGGTTCGACGCCATGCAGGCGCGGCAGGCCGCCCACGGCGGGCAGAGGGCGCACGGGGTTCAGCGGGTGGTCCCAGGCAGTAAGCCGCGTCAGATGCGGTAAGGGGCGGGGCGCAAACTCCAGGCGTTGTTCCAGGTGTCGCGCGTAGCGCAACCGCCAGGGCGCCTCAACATAGTGGCGGAACTCCGGACGGTAGGTTTGCAGGAGGCGGTGGGTGTGATGCGGCTCCCAGCGGAAGCCGCGGCCGAGAAACAGGCGTTCCTGGCTGACCGGGATGCGGTCGTCGCGTAGGGCGTAGCGGGGCAGGCGGCGGATGTTGCGGCGGTAGCGCAGGATCACCCAAGCCTGCCGCAGGCGGATCGTGCCGAAAGCGGTAAACACCACGGCGGCCCCGAGGCCCAGGTTTGGGTTCAGTGCCAGCGCCCAGGGAGCGGCCAGGCACAGTACGGCGCTGCTGGCACAGACCGCGACGGTGTACAGCTCCACCGCGGGGCGTAGCAGCACTTCGACGGTCTGGGCCATGTCATTGCTCGATTGCCGTGGCGGTGATCAGCACCGGGTAGCGGTTCAGGCCCAGCCGTAGAGCCAGGTCATCGCCGGGGACTGGGGTCAGGCTCAGGCCTGGGGCACGGTCACGTAGGGCTTGCAGCGCCGCCGCTGATTCGACATTGACCACCAGCCCGGCGGCGCCAAGGCGTTGCAGGTTCGGCAGACGTTGTTGCAGCCAGGCGTGGGAGCGCGGGTCATCGCCGATCAGGAACAGTGCGGTGATGCCGGGGAGGCTGTTCGTTCGTGGCTCCACCGGGCCGGGGCGCAGAGAGGGTGAGCGGATAGGTAGGAGCGCCGCTTCGTCGTAGGCTATCGCTGGTGGGTCGTCGGGCTCTTCGAGTGCCGTTGCGATGCTGGGGAGACTGAGCAGGCCGGCCAATAGCAAACACTTCATGGTTGATTCCTCTGTACAGGCTCGGCAACACGAGCCAGATGCCGGCCGACACTTTGCCGGTAGCGCACGGCTGGCGCGCCACCGGCCGGGCGGTGGTAGCGTTCGGCAGCCATCAACCAGCTTTGCGCGGGATCGTACTGTTCGCGCAGGATGGTCGCGGCCAGTCGCAGGTTGCGGTAGGGCTCCAGCAGTTCGCAGGGCTGGCGCACGCGGTGGCGTTGATGGCCGACGTTGAGCTGTCCCAGGCCTACATCGATCCGCGTCGCTGGAGTGACAAGCAGGGTGCGACGCAAGTCGGCGCAGGCCTCGTGGCGGGTGGCGTAGCGGCGAGATTGCCCGGCGACGTTCAGCGTCCATGGCCAGGGCACGATGCGCCCACGCAGATTGCGACCGCTCTCCTGTAAGGCCACGGCGTACAGCAGGTTTGGCGGCACCTGGGCTTGCGCCGCGGCCAACTGGTAGGCCGGCGGCGGCAGCTCCCGCGCTGCCAGTACGTTGGGATTGAGCAGCGCCGGAACCAGCACCAGTGCCGCGCAGTGGCCGGTCACTGACGTTGCCATTGCCCATTCACCTCGCGCACCAGCGCCGGCAGGTTTCCGGCCACACCCAAGTTGCTCCAGCGGCCCGCATCGTGATTCAGGGTGACCCGGCGCTCACGCACGGCGCGCGGATCCAGCGCGACACGTTGGGCCCAGCGCCGCAGCCGGGCATCGTCGCTGTCGCTGCCGACCATATACAGGTCGAACTCGCTGCCGGTCGCCTGCAACTTCCTGACCTGCAGGTTGCAGGCCACGCAGTTGTCCTCGATGAACAATGCCAGGCGCCCGTTGCCAGGTTGAGGGATGGGGCTGCTGTTGTGGGCGTCGAGCAGGGTGACGGGCAGCAGGTTCGGATACAGGCGCTTCCAGGCCTGGTCGTAGGCGCGTTGATAAGCCAACTCCTTGTTCACTCGGGTTGATTCGGCGCGCACCTGCAATTCGGCGAAACGGCGGCGCTCGTCGTCACTGCGCGCCTCGATGCCGAGAGCGGTCAGCGGGTCCAAATTGGGCGAATACACACCCAACGGCCCTTGCTGCAGTTGACGGTAGCGTGCCCAGTCTTCGGCTTGCAGGCCCCAGTCCTGGGCCAATTGCTCGTCGCTGCGGAATTCGCGGCTGTCACGTTGTTGGCTGAGTCGTGTATCGCTGGTGGCCTCACCGCCGGCCAATGCCGAGGCCAGCCCGATCAGCAAGGCTGCCAGGACAGCGACAGCCAGTGCAGGTTTGGCACGGGAGAGCATATGCGTGGTCATGGCCTACTCCTGCGGCAGCGGCAGGCGCCGCGTCTCTTGGTCGACCCGGAACACCGCGCTGTGGGGCTCCAGGGCGTTCAGTTGCCAACGTCCTTCGGCATCGCCGAGCCGTAGCAGGCGGACGGCGGCCAACCCGGCCGTGCCGTTGGGTTGGATGGCCAGGAAACGCTCGCCGCCGCGCGACTCTACGCCGAGCAGTTGGAAGGCTGGCGTTGTGGGCGTCGGACGCGGCTTGGCAGTACGAGGGCGAGCTTTGTTTGCAACGGGCTTGGTGGCGCTGACCTGTTGCACTAGGGCATCAAGGCGGTTTTGCACAGCAGCCAGGTCGGTGCCGCTGGCGAAGTCTCGTTGACGCTGATTGAGACTGTCCCACTGTTGCTGCCACTGATCGCGCTGCTGCTGGAAATCGCTGTCTGTGACTACCGCCGGCGAAACCTCCACCGAGGCGCGGAACGCTTCCAGCTCAAGCATGCGGGTTTGCAGTTCGGCGATCTGGGCATCCGGCGCGACTTGTCGGTACTGCGCATCTTGGCGGGTCAGGGACAGGGCCAGCGCGATCAGGGCGAGGCTGAGCAGCGTCAGCCATGCCACAACAAACAGGCGAGTCAGGCTTGGATTGGTGAGGGGTGTTTGCATCATGACTGAGCCTCCCCAGCGAGTGGGACGGCGATAAAGCAGACCTGCCGTGCGCGCTCATCCACTGACAGACGCCAGACGGTGCCGGCCAGCAATTGCAGGGTCTGGTTCAGTGGTAGTGGCCCGAGCTGCAGGTGAGCAGCGGGCAAGGGCAGGGCCCACAAGGACGCCGGCGTCGGGTCGCCTTCGCACAGTTGGTAGCCCGAGTGACGCAGTACATAGCGCATGGCATCGCCGACGGTTGTGGCGGCGGTGGCGGGGATACGCAGGTCGATGATCTGATGTTGTAAATCTTCTTGGCCTCGGTCTGGGCGCAGTTCAACCAAGGTATAGCGGCTTTGCCTGAGTGTAGAGATCGGCGCCGCAGGGGGCGCCGTTATCGAAACGGCGGTACAAGCAGGTTTGAAAGACGGCACTGTAACGCAGCCACCCAGTAGGGGCATGCTTAGAAAAAGTGCATTGCGGCACTGGCGAATACTCGACGAAAACATCAAATAGCCCTCTCACGGAGAGAGCTATCTAGCCTCGCTTAGGGCGAGAGGGCAGCCGGTAAAACGTTGCCGCGGGTAGCCGTATACATTGCCAGTTCGGTGATGCTGATGGTCCTGCGTCACCAGTTTGGATCTGGCCATTCAGCTTGTTCCCACATGCGCAACTCCTCTGGTGACAGCACTGGACTCTCCCCGCGCGCGACCTCAGCTAGATGGTTATCCTCAAACCGGCGATCAAAGCTCGCGAGCAATGCCGCGATGCGGTACTTACCCTCGCTTTTGGTCCAAGAACAGAAGATCCCTCCACGACTGTCCAGCTTGTCGAGAACATCAGGTGAGGCTGGGTCAATTTGCTGCCAATGGTCGATGACAACCCGGCTATGGGGGCCGAAGTCCTCGATGAGGGCTTCTTCAATCACGGCTTCAAGTGCGTAGGTAATGGCTTGATGTTTAGCACTGTGATCGAGATAGGCCAGGGAGACGCGCATCATGCGCTGCTGCAACAGCAGTACCGGCCATAGGAGTTTGGTGCCGTATCGTGTGCCTACTTCTTCGAAGTGCTCGGGGGCGGGAATGATCTCGCGCTGCTGCTCATAGGCTTTGCGCACCTCATAGGCCAAGCCAAGAAACGGGCCATCATCAACACGTATGAGCGGTGATCGGTCGTTTATCTCGTGGACGACTTCATGCAGCCACCGCAGCGATGTGTAGTCACCAATAAGAAGTAAGCCGGCATGGTTATTGAGCAGCCTGTAAGAAAGCATGGCGTCAGTTCTCTCCATTTTTTCCCAAGGTTAAAGACAAACGGCCTTCCAAGGAAGGCCGTTGTCTGATGCTCAATATTCCTCAGGAAGCAGCATCGTCGTCACCGACCGATCCCACTCGGTGATGATCCACAACGTCAGCTCGGGCGTGACGTGGTAGACCGAGAGCAGACGATTGTCATGCTCTAGTGCGGACTGATTTTCCTCCCAGTCTTCGGGGTCGATATCACCCCAGTCACCGCTGAGGTGGCGTTTCAGATAAGGGGCAGGATGGAAGGTGCCGTTCTCGACCAGAGCGTGAACCCCGGCCGTAACGTAGATATTTCCCGGTGCAAAGCAAGGGGCAACAGAGCGTGCGGATTCCATGATGGACTCCTCCATGGCGTGCGCCGAAGCCACGGCATGCCGTGACCCGGTCGCAAAGATGAAAGGAACAAGGTTTTAGACGGGCTGAGCAATCGCCGATGTATCCGATGCTTGTGCGGCCACGGCATCGTCGGACTCAGCCTTGGGGCGGGCCTGATAGACCAGCTTCCCATCGACCTTGACCCAACTGACGAACAACAGCCTTGCCTTCAGGCTGACGCCGGTTTCCCCGGACTTTTCACCCCGGCTGTAGCGGAACAGATCGGTCCACAAATCGCCGAGCCGAAAGCCCATCAGCACCTTGCGGCCTTGATCGACGGCGCTGGCGTAGCGGTTGACCAGTTGCTGGGCCTCGGCGCCGCAGACGGTGACATCGAAGTAGCGGTACTCCGGCGCCTCGGTCGGGCCGTTGAGCGCGGCGATGGTGCAGGCCAGAAACGGCTTGCCGCGCTTGGGGCGGATCTCGCGGATACGGTTGAGGTAACCCAGGCCCTGGGTGTGCAGATCGAAGTAGGTCGCCTCGCCGGCGACGGCAGATGAGTGGGACATGACAGTCTCCTGGTTCGGAACAGACGTGAACGTGGAGACGCCCCGTCGGGACGTGGCCCCACGGGTCGGATGCCAGTGCAGGACTGGCGGGTGGATCAGCGCATTGGCGCCGTGGCCTTGAAGATCGGGGCCACCTGGGCATGTTGCCGAGCGGGTCGGCGGAACATGGGCTCAGCCTGACGCAGTGGCGTGCCGAGTGCGTATCTCAATGCGGCGCGCAGCACCTCCGTGTTGCAAGGCTGGTCGGAAAAAGCGAAGCCCCGATATCGGGGCTTCTGGTTGAGGGTTTATGGTTGATGATCATAGGTCGGCAAGCCGTCCAAGTCGTCGGCATCAGGGTCGAAAATGAGCAGGCGCACATCGGCCTGTGCGGCCAGGTGCAGTACCTCGACCAGCTCCAGCGGCAGTCCAGCGTCCAACTGCTGTTGGCGTAACTGATCGGCGGTGCATACGTCGATTTGATGCAAATTGCTATCGGTCCAGGGCGTGGCAATCAGCTTGAAGCCGAGCGCGTTACTGTCCGGCAGCTCGAACGCCTCCAGCAGCAGCCCCGTCGGGATTGACGATGAAGCCAGTCGCTCCCAGGCGACCTGAGGCAAATGCGCGCTGCTGATCTCCCAGCACCGGCTGTAATGGCCGGTTTCGAACGCGATCTGCCGGACCCGCTCCTGGGCCAGCGCCTCGGAGTACAGGTCGCCGACCAGGATCGGCGGTGACTGATCATGGGAAAAGACCCCATAGATCACCTGTACGACAATGCCCGGATGAGGGTAGCTGTCCTCATGAGCGGCCAGTGAGCCACTGGAATTGACGATCAACGCATGCTGGTCATTGAACAGGCACGGCTGGCGCTCAAGCTCCGCGTCACCCAGGTGCTGCTGGGACGGATGCGGCGGCAGATAGCAAAGCGGCGCTTTCGCGTCGTACAGCACAGCCAGCAGACGCTGGATGTGCAGGTCATTGAACCCGCGGGCAAACGGATTGGACGGCTGATTATGAATAGGCATGGGTGATCTCCTATGTTTATGAAGGAGGGACACCGCCCGACGGGAGGTGTCCCGTCGGGTGCCATCATGCGGTGGGTTACCAGCCGCTGTAGTGGATGATCAATGTGGCAAGGAGCATGCGTCGCTGCGTGTCCAGCAGACCGAAGTCGGCCAGGCCGCGGACGCCGACCCGCTGCAACAGGCGTCCCCCGGTCTCATCGTTGTAGAAGCTGACGAGCGCGGCAAGGAACACCTGCTCGCCGTGGCTCATGACGCCGATGGCGGACTCGATCAGCGGGACATCGGGACACAGGTCCCACTTGCTGTGGGCCATGTTGATGTCGCTTCGGCACTCGATACCGAAGTAACGCGGCCCGGCGAGCAGGACGGCTTTCTTCCAGGCCTGGAAGAACTGCTCTGGTGCCAGGGCTTGCTGTTGATGGGCGTTGATCAGGTCCGAGAGTGCGGACTCTGGGAGCTTTGGGTGCATGGTGAGGAACCTCCAATCAGTGACGGCCTGGGTGGGCCGCCGGAAGGGATGGGTGCCTGTGGGGTGTGCGGACAGGCGGTGGGATCAACGCGGCGGGTGCTGCGTCGTAGCCTTGAAGATCGGGGCTACCAGGGCGATTGCCGGTTGAGTCGGCAGTGCAGGGGGGAGCTTGTGGAAGTGTTGCGGGCTTGTGCAGTAACAATTCAATGCTGCAGGTAGCCGGATTGTTTTCGGGCCTGTGAGTGCCTTTCCATCCGATGATCGATCAGGACGAAACGCCATGATCGGGGAGGGGGGGCATCTGGCCTTTGTATGCTGTCAATATGGCATCGTAGCGACTAACATCACGGCTACGTGCGACAAAGCGTGGATATCCAAGATTATCGGAAGCGACACTAGCTGTGCATACTTAGTAATTGTAGTTATCACGGTGCACGTACTTACGCACATGGATCTGGGCTGATTGATCGAGGGACCGCCGTGAAACTGTATGAGAGATGGTGCAAGTCCACCAAAGAAAGAGACAAGCGCAAGCATTACTGGACCTATATCGAAAAGGATGGCGGCCGCGACGAGGTCTGCGATGATCTCGTCGAGACTATCCGATCGCACTATGATCGACTCGAGCGTATAGCCGAGGATGTAAGTCGCCTTGGATACGTGGTCGCTAGTGAAATTCTTCGAGCCGAGATGCCACAGACAACAAAGGGACGCTCGGGCGACCTTGGAGAGATTCTCGCGACTGAACTGGTCGAGGAGGAGGTGGGCCTGCGTGTTCCCGTACGCCGTCTTCGTTACAAAGACGGCCGTAACATGGCCATGCGCGGCGACGATTTTATTGGCGCTGGCTATGACGCCAAAGGCGAAAAGCTCTGGCTCCTGAAGGGCGAAGCCAAGAGCAATAAGGTGCTCAGCAAGGCAACGGTTTCCAGTGCCCGTAAAGTACTAAACCGTGACAACGGTCGCTGCACCCCTGACTCGTTACTGTTCATCGCCAACCGCCTTCTTGAAAGCAATGACCCCGATGACAATGACCTGGGGCGCAGCCTCCGGGATGAGGTGGGCGTGAAGTCGCTACACATCGATCGCATCGACCACATGCTCTTTACTGTGTCAGGCAATGGGCCTCATGCCTCGCTAAAGGAGGACTTGGACGCTGCAGGGACTAATCAGGACCAGTACGTCGTGAACATCCATATCGAAGATCACCAAGAATTCATCGCGACCATGTACCTGGAGGCGGAAGACCTTGGAAACGATTGATGAATTGACCGTATTTCTGACGAGCGCGACCGACGACGGCATCCTTGGTCGTCTTCTCTATCGTGGTGCAGCCTGGTCGCTGATGCGTGAACAGGGCGTGCTGCCTCCAAATGCACCGCCACTAGGTCCGACCATCGAGACCGATCTCGCCGAACACGGATTCGCTCTACTTCGGGGTGCGATGGCTCTATGTGGCAAGAATGGATCCTCTGAGTTGACGGACAAAGCCTTCGAGCGTGCAGCCAATGCCTTTGAAGCTTTGATCCGCAACGGTGATCCGGATGCACCTGATCGTGGTTTCCGTCGCACAATTGCTGCATCGGCCTACCATCTCGCTGGCTTTTCAGCTGTGGCATATTCTCTCTTCAACGAAACGGCAGAGGACCTCAACACTTCACCGGGTGAAACAGCCATCCGACACCTGATCCTACGGGATCTCGATCAACTGCGTAGATTCGTTCGCGACTGGCTCGGCGATCAGTCACACAGCGATGAGCAGATTGCAGACGCATTGCGCGCTGCTGAGCTCGATATTGATGAAGTCCTTTCGACAATACTGAATACGACAATTTGCCGGGCGCTGGCATTCTTCGATTTTGCGCTCGAGACGGGCGAAAGCGAACCGATCGAAAGTGCACTAGCCCTTTTAACCACTGCCGCTAGCTTGGCCGACAATGCCGAGAACGTTCCCCTTTGGTGGATTTCTAATCTCTGCCGTCACCTGATTGATGATCTGTGGCAGCACTCGCTGCATCAGGTCCTGCCGACTGAGCCGCCCGTGGGCGGCGAGGATAGATATCCTGACCTACGACGGCTGTTCATCTCCTCGCTTTACGCCCGGAAGACCTCAGAGGTAGAACTATGGCCATCGCAGCGCGAAGCAGCACAACGCTCCACAGACATCACAGATGATCTCGTCGTTGCTCTGCCGACCAGTGCGGGTAAAACCCGCGTTGCCGAGATTGCTGCGCTTATGACCCTGTCTTCAGCGCAGAGGGTGCTAATCGTAACCCCGCTGCGTGCATTGTCTGCACAGACTGAGCGTTCTTTCAGGAAGACGTTCGCGCCATTGGGATTCAGCGTCTCTTCCCTCTATGGTGCCAGCGGCCTGTCGACGGGTGACGAGGACGCTTTACGGACACGCGAGATCATCATCGCGACGCCTGAGAAGCTCGATTTCGCGCTGCGGAGCGATCCATCCTTAATAGAAGATGTAGGCTTAATCGTTCTTGACGAGGGTCATATGATTGGCCCGAGCGAGCGAGAAATCCGCTACGAGACACTGGTGCAGCGTTTGCTGCGGCGGGCCGATGCCGGTAACCGTCGCATCGTGTGCCTTTCCGCAATTCTGCCAAGTGGCGATGAACTGGACGACCTTACGGCGTGGGTCCGCTCCGACGAAGAAGGCGAGCCGGTGCGCTCAGACTGGCGTCCTACCCGCCAGCGGTTTGGCGCTCTCACATGGCGTGGCAAAGATGCGCTTTTGCGGCTTGATCTTGACGCCAACGGTCCCTTTATCGACAAGTTTGTTGCGGAAAAACCAGCACTTGGAAGGGAGAAGAATTCTTACCCACGAAAGAATTCGCACCTTGCATTGTTCGCAGCGTGGGAGTTCGCAAGTCAGGGAAAACGAACTCTAATCTTTTCCACCCAGGCAAACTGGGTCGAAAGTTACGGCAAGCAGGTAGTGGATCTCTGCAGGCGTGGGTATCTTGACTCGCTGCTAGATAACGAGGCGTCGATCGCTCGTGCGCTTGAGGTCGGCAAGGAATGGTTAGGCGAAGATCACCCTGCTGTGGCCAGCTTGAAAGTTGGCGTCGCGGTCCACCATGGTCGCTTGCCAAGCCCATTCCTACGTGAACTGGAGCTCCTTCTGTCTGAGGGGGTGTTGAAGGTTATTGTCGCATCGCCGACGCTCTCGCAGGGGCTCAACCTTAATGCAGCCGTTCTTTTAGTGCCCGCGCTCTATCGGGCGGGCGAGAAGATAAAAGGGGAAGAGTTCGCCAACGTCGCTGGCCGTGCGGGGAGGGCCTTTGTAGATGTTGAGGGGCTGATCGTCCATGTCATGTTTGATCAGATCAACTGGCGAGTACGTGAATGGCGCACCCTCGTCGCCTCCGCGAAGGCTCGGACCCTGAAGAGCGGCCTTATCCAAATCGTCGCCGAGATCCTCTCGCGGCTATCACGCAATGGAACTCTGAATCGCGGTGATGCCTGGGAGTATCTCGCAAATGCCCGCGAGGCGTGGATGTCGCCTGATGAAGAAGCCAAAGTGGCCGAGCGATTGGCCTCAGCCGTGGAGTACGAGCTTGATGGAGATGAGGATGCTAAGGGCGACCCAGAGAACGCGGAAGACGAAGAGCAAACCATTGATGAGGAGCCACTATCTCAGCTCGTCGAACGGCTTGATGCGACCGTTTTCGGCTTGATAGAGGCACTGGATGCTGATCGAGGCGATCTTCCCATGCTCTTGGACGAGGCTTTAAGAGGGTCGCTCTGGGCTCGCCAGATCGACCGAGAAGGAAAGGACGTTGCTCCCCTGCATAAGAAAGTGTTCGAGGTGCGCGCCGACCTTATCTGGAAGAACACCACTGCGGCGGCACGGCGTGGGCATTTTGCCATGGGTGTCGGGCTTGAAGCAGGACTTGCCATTGACTCCATGGCCGACGAGCTGGCCATACTTCTCGACCGGGCAGATGAAGCGGCGCTCAGTGGGGACGTTGACGAACTTGTCGACTCGCTCAGCGGTCTCAGCGAACGCTTGCTATTTATGCGCCCTTTCATACCCGATAAGGCGAACGCTTTACCAGCGAATTGGAAATCTATTCTTCGCAGTTGGGTTTCTGGCGAGGAGGTCTCCAAGATCGGATCGCAGAACATGCGCGCGGTCTAAGAAGCCTTCACCTATCGCTTGGTTTGGGCGCTAGAGGCTGTCCGCACCCGTCGCATGTCTTTAGGTTGGATGCCAGAAATGGTAGCGGGAGGCGCAGCTGCGACAGTCGAAACGGGCGTTCCGCAGTTCATGATGTCGATGCTGATCCGTGCGGGACTGCCATCACGACGCGCAGCAATGGCTGCGATTGAGCAAGCCATGCCGGTCTTTGTCACTCCGGCGGAGATGCGGGCTTGGCTTGAGTCAGACGAAATCACAGCGTACACCGATGCTAATGACTGGCCGACACTTGAAACTGCGGCACTCTGGGCGCGATTTCGCACAGAGGCTCTGAGTGGCGGAATTCAGAAATGGTCAGTAGTGCGCCACAAGCGCCTACTGGACATTGAGGCGGCTCCCCAGGCTGGCCTCTATCGGATTGTCACCGATGAGGGTGATGGACGAACCTGGCTCACAACCCCGGACTACCAGTCGGTAGCGGCCTTTAAAAAAGCAGCAATCGACCCCAAGCCAAGCCTCTTCTTCGGCCGACTACCAGGTGATACCAGGCTTGTGGAAGCTCTACGCGTGGGCCGTGGAAAACTCCGCTGGCCTGTCGCAGATGCTTGAAAATGGCGGGATGGTCCGTTGACGTGCTAAGGGCAGTTGGTGAACCTCATGAGCTTTCTGGTTCAATTACGCGAGTGAGCACTCTGATTAGTGATCGCCGCTGTTGACCTAGGATTCAATCAATGCAACACCCTGAAGGTTGCTTGCGGGACGAATACATCGGATTGCCTTGGCAAGCTCTTTGGGGGTTCCGTATCTAGCGCCCCCTCGGGGAGAGGGCATTTACGATCTCAGGGAGTGGTGGGTTCATTGTGAAGTACCTCCAGTCAGTGATGGCCTGGATGGGCTGCTGGAGTAGATACCTGCGGGACTAGCGGACAGGCGCTGGGATCAACGCGGCGGGTGCCGGGTCGTAGCCTTGAAGATCGGGGCTACCAGGGCGAGTGCCTAACGAGTCGGCAGTGCTTGGGTAGCTTGGGAGTAACCGCCTCGGTGCAGTAGCGGAAAGCTGATTCGACAGCCTTCCCGTTTGCTACTGCCATGGGTGCCGATGTCTTAACTTGCGAGATTTGGGTATGCGAAAGTAGGCCTTGTCTGCCTTCAACGCTCAACAAGGAGCTACTTATGGATATTCAGGTTTGGCAAGCCATCGTTGTGCCGCTGGCGATTGCCTTTTTGACGCTGGTAGTCACGTGGTCGAACAACTCCGCAAGCCTGTCCCATCAACGAACTCAGCGGTTGCGCGAGTTGGTGCTCACTGGGGCTTGGAACAAGGTGCATCCCATGGTGCTGGTGTTGGATGTCCGTGAAGCCTTTGGCATGCGGATCAACTTGGACGCGCGAGCGTTGCGTCTTGCGCTTTCATACCAGGATTCCGCTTTTTGGGTATTGAGGGACTATCTGGCGGCCCGCGAGTTCGTACGTGTCTCCGAGGATGGAAGTCGGTTTCAAAGAACTGCGCGCGCTAACGATGATCGGAACTATCGTTTCTGGCCGGCTATCGCTGCTGTGTCCGGCCTAGTCCTGTACACGGGACTCGTCCTGCTCTACGCGCACCTTGCCAAGCACGAGACTGTGAGCGCATGGCTGATACTGCCGATTTCGTTCATGTGCTTCTTCGTGGCTTTCAAAGTGTCCATTGGGCTGAGCACCGCCAATCGACTGTTTAAGCTTGGCCCAGTCGTTGCTGGCGGTAGTAATCCGGTTCAAGCCCATGCGGCGGAAGTAGTGCCATCTAATGCTTTGCGTCCGGCTGATCAGATAGCTGACAGTGCAGCGGTGTCTTCACCAGCGATTGAGGTGACCGATGGTGCATCCTGTCGACCGCCAAATGGAGATGCAAATACGCCCTTGCATTGCGTTGCCACCTGCCCCTAGGGTTCCATATCCCAATAGCCAGCGCGTCAGCCATTGATCAATGGTGAGTGAGGCGACTACTGAATCGAGCCAGCATGGAGACGGAATGACGAAAATCTACTCTCTCAAGGTTGCCAACACCGGCAGGGTCTTCGACAGCAGCAGCCAGCAAGGCGATGCTTGGATCAGCGCACTCAATCGCGCCCACCGTGTGACTCACTTCGTCTGTCTTTGCACGCAGACGGGCGAAGGACGGCTTTCAGTCAAGTTCCGCAAAAAGTACCACCTACATCGCTATGCGGGCTCTGGTCCGAATCATCGTCGGAACTGCCGCTTCTACTCGTCCGATGCCTCCAGCTCGGGGTTGCAAGGCTACAGCGTCAACGCGGTCACAGAGCTTGAGGACGGAGGGCTGAGGGTCCGGTTGGACCTTCCATTGCGTCAGCCTCGCAAAACCGATGCTGAGACCAAACCCGCTTCGCCACGCGTTGCCGGCGCGGGCGTGAAACGTGATGCGATGTCATTGCTGGGGCTCTTGCATCTGCTCTGGAGCGAAAGCGGTCTGATCAAGTGGTACCCAGCCATGGATGGAAAGCGTAACGACCGGCTTGTCGCTCGCTTGATGGCCGAGCAAGCAGAAAGGATCAACGCGGCACGAATGACGTTGAACGATGTGCTGTTGGTACCAGCCGCCGATGGCTCCGAAGAGAAGGATAAGAACCTTCAGGTCGTGGCGGATGCCCGGAAACACGGACGCAACGTGGTGGCCATCGCTCCACTGGCAAGGTACAGCCCCGATCGTGATGCTGTGCTTAAGCGACTGCCCCTGCGTAGCGCCGCCGGTATGCCAATGATGTACCTGGGCGATATCGCGAGGGCGGCGTTGAACGAGAGCTTCGCAGCCGAGCTGAATGCCTGGCAGGCGGGCGCCCAGATATATGCGATTTTGCATCTGAGCATGCGTGCTGGAACCAAGCCATATGCGGATGTGAACAAGATCGGGCTGATGCGTGTGAGCGAACGCCTGATTCCGCTGGATTCCGGCCATGAGGCAACGGTTGAAAAGCTGCTCTATGACAACAAACGAAGTTTCTACAAGCCACTTCGTTTTGATGCCGGATTAGAGGCTGTGTTCCCAGACTTTTGGTTGCTCGATATGGACCGTGACTATCCGATGGAGGTGTTTGGTATGAACACGCCGGAGTACTTGACGCGGAAGGCGGTCAAGGTCGAACACTACAACACCAGCTATCCTTCTGGCTGGTGGCAATGGGATGCCTACGCCACTACGACTGTTCCACCACTACCGATGTTGGTTGAGCCTGCTTAGGCAGGTACGCCTTCGCGCGAATCCAGTTCCAGCATCAGGTCGTCCCGGCGGTGGCTGACATTGGCATTGGATGGAGAAAGGGAGCGTCAAGGCGCCAGTAGGGAAGGAGGAAAGCACCCTTGAGGCTCAATCTTGCGCAAGGAACGGAGTGGCGGGCGCAGTAGGCGGTCATGAGGTGGTCCATCGCCTACCCGCCACTCCGTGACGATGCCGGCACACCGTCGCTTGGCATCCTAAAAATCCCTGCACATCGTTTCAATGCCGATGCGACGAATGACGAGGGAAGCGGACATACAACAGCATGTTGGCAGTTGAGTCACACTGGGTCGGCTGGCACATCGATGGCCGGCTCGGTATGCGCCAACAACATCACCCGCGCCAACCGATACGGCAGGATCGCCACCCTTCGCGCCTCGATCTTGAAGGTGACGCGTGGGTTCTCCTCACGGTCCTCCCACTCTTCGCGCACGGTGCGGCCATCGACTAGCACGCGCATGCCTTTCTGGTACAGCGCCTGCCACTGTTCGGCATCTTGGTGCCACAGCTCCACCGGCGCCCAGTAGCCGCCGCGGTCCTCATAGCCGTCTTTGGTCGGCACTGGGTTGTCGAAGTAGACGTTGAGCCGCAGCAGGCGCCGGGGTTCGATGTTGTCGCGGGGGAATTCGCGAAACTCCGGGGCGGAGCCGATGTTGCCTTCGCCGATGAAATAGGTGCTCATGGAACCTCCGGGGCAAGGATGGGTAGGCGCTGCTGGACGGTGTGCTCGGCATGGACCAGTTTGTCGACGGCGCTACGGGCCAGCTGTGCCAGGTTGTGGGCCAGGCTGATCTGGGCGTTGAGCAGCACGCGTTGGCGTTCCAGTTGATACAGCTGGGGCACGACTAGCTCGGGCGTGTTCGGCGCCAGGAGCAAGGCTTGCCACTGCGCTACGCCCATGGCTGTGCGGTCGACCCTGCGCCAGCGCAGGAAGCAGGTGCCGGCGGCCGTGGCCTGGCGATTGAGTTGCACAGGCATGAGGTGCAGTGGCGGGGTACGGGCATCAGCCAGCACGGCACACAGATCCTGCTGGATCAGTTGATCGCGCAGTGCGCAGCAGGCCTCGGCCAGTACCACCAACTCCCCCTTACCCTTGAAAAGGCCTTTTAGGGAGGCGAGCTGTTCCAGCGCCTCGGCGAGGGTCAGTGCGGGCATGGCTGGGCCTCCTCGTCATCACTGGCGGCTTCGTCTGCAAACGTGGGCTCTGGCCCAGTACCGTTGGTCTTGGTTGGCCCAGGGCGCCGGATCGTCGGGGCGTGACGGGCACGCTGCAGGCCCTCCAGCACTGGCTGTGGCAGTTCACCCAACTGCTCGCGCGCGTGTGCGGCCCTGGCGTTGTTGGCTTGGAAATCGCTGCGGCAGACGCCGCTGGAGCGGTAGGGCTGGACCAGGCCGAACAGGCTGCGCAGTTGGTGTGCACCTTCCTCCAGCCAGCGATCCAGGGTGGGTGGGTCGATCAGGGCGGTGTGTTGGGCCAGCAGGGCGCGCCGGGCCAGTTCGTCGAAGTCGGCCAGCAGGTACAGCCCAAGGAACCCCAGCGGAGCGTTGACCGTGACGGGCAGTTGCACGGGCTCCAGGTTGAGGTTGTCGCCCAG
This sequence comes from Pseudomonas sp. FW305-3-2-15-C-LB1, assembly GCF_058787615.1. Lineage (NCBI taxonomy): Bacteria > Pseudomonadati > Pseudomonadota > Gammaproteobacteria > Pseudomonadales > Pseudomonadaceae > Pseudomonas > Pseudomonas sp. FW305-3-2-15-C-LB1. The sequence continues at coordinate 78,029 of NZ_JBYSZX010000005.1, forward strand.
CCGGAGGGCTGCCGGGGCTTGGGTCAGGGCGTCGCTCAACTGGGCGCGCAGGTCGAGCAGGGCGGCACGGGTGCTGTCGAGTTTGGCTTCCACTTGCAGCAGCCAGGCATCGGCATATGGGTCGTCCAGCGCGGCGTCGCGGTGGATGCGGTTGAGCATGGCAACAAACGCGCTCAGGCCGAAGATGCCGTGCAGCTCGGCGGCAGGCAGGCGGCCTTGCCACAGGCGAATGGCATGGTGGGTGTGCAGGGTCAGCTGCATATCGCTGCGCAGGCGACCGAGCGGGGCGTGGTCGGTGAGGGCCATGGGCAAAGGGCTCGAAGGCAAGTCGAGGACTTAGCGTGGCCGGTTCGCTACCCGGTGTCTGTGGGCAATGCACACGCGCGGTGTTCCGGATTGCCGCGCTGATTATGTCAGTGACATAAGTCGTTGGCAGACATCGCTGGAACAGGGCACGGGCGCTAGCGGATGCCGAGCAGCTCGCGCAGGTTGGCCAGGTGGTGGCGCGCATTGTCCAACCGCGCCTGTTGCTGTTCGGGCGATAGCGGTGCCGGTGCGGGTGGTGGTGAGGCCGGTTTGGCTTTGGTCGCCCAGGGATGGAAGTCACCCCGCAGAGCCTTTTGCAGGATGCCGAACAGGTAGGCCGCTGGGCGTTGCACGCCACCGGCCGCGCAGCGCACCTGCCATTCGTCCAGCACCGCCTGGCGTAATTCCGGCTCCACGCGTTGCAAGGTGGCCAGTGCGGCACTCTGTTCTTCCGGGCGCAGTTGGGCAAAGCCGGGCGGCAGCGTGGCCGGTTTCGTTTCCCGCGCGCGCGGTATACAAAAGCTTTTACTGATACTAAATACAGTACTAGGCGCCTGCTTCGGATTCCGAAGGCAGGCGGAACTCGGGGCTTTCAGACCTGCTTCGGAATCCGAAGCAGGTGAGGTGATTTCGGATTCCGAAGTAGGGTTGCCTTCGGAATCCGAAGTACGTGCCGCGGTGAGCTGTGAGATCAGGGAGGGCGGTGGTGGCTGGATGTCGGTGGCGCTTTCCAGCCAATCAGCCAACCGTTGCAGGTGCTCCGGCAGAGGGCGGGTGGACAACAGTGGATCTTCGGCGAGTGCCTGCAGCGCGTCATAGGCCACCCATTGCACCGCCTTGCTGGCGTGGGTCAGCGACTGGCTGAGCAGCTCCAAGTACTCGGCGTCCAGGCGCAGCGCCTCGAAGGGTGATAGCGGCGCTTCGTGCAGCACGTAGAGATTGCCCTGCCATTGGCCGTGACTTCCCGGCCGACGCCGGCGCGCGAGGCTGAGCCAGCGGCACAGGCGCAGCACGGTCAGCGCCCGTGCGACGGTTTCGCAGGAGGCTTGGCTGGCGCAGGGGGAGGTGGTGAGGAAGGGGCGCAGGCGCTCGTAGGTGGGCAGGGCGGTGACCCCGTCGCCATTGAGCAGCAGGCGGATCACCTGCCAGGCATTGCGCTCCAGCGGTGACAAGCGGCGGTCCAGCAGCAGGGCGCGTGGCACGCAGTCATGCAGCTGGCCGCTGTAAACAAAGTCGTCGCGGGGCAGCGGCCGGACCGGTGTGGTGGCGGGCGGCTCGGGACGGCGCGCCATGGTTCAGACCAGTTTCTGTTCGACCCAACCCTGGATCGTGGCCCACACCACCGACAGCGGCAGGGCCATGTCTTCGGCCACTTCCAGCGCCAGTTGCAGCATCGCCGCGTCATCGGCCAAGTCGAGCTGGCGTTGATCGCGCAAGGGTTTCCAGCGCCGCCACAGTTCGGTGTCCTGGGCCTCGTCGAGGGTGGGATGGCGGCCGCGGCGCTTGGGCAAGCCGAGTACCTCGCGCCGGGTCGCCACTTCCTGGTGGGGCAGGCCGTGGTAGCGGCTCATCATCTCGGTGCTGGCGCCAGCACGCAGCAGGCGGTCGATGGTGGCGACTTCCTCGTTGACGACGATGGCCTGGGTCAGGATGCGCTGCACCACCGCCGGGTTGACCGTGACTTTGCACCAGCAGACCTGGGCGTTGATCAAGACGCTGAGCAGCTCCGGGCGCTTGAGTGCGGCCAGTTGCTGCTCGGTAAAGCCCATTGCCAGGCAGCGGCGTAGTTGGCCGTTGCGAAGGTCTTGCAGTGCCTGGGCGATCACCGCCTGGTTTAGTGGTTGCCGCGTCTTCATCTCGGCTCACCGGCATGGGGCAGTTGGCGTGCGAGCTTGATCAGGCGAAACAGTTGAGCCAGCGCCGCATCGTCCAGCCAAGGGGCGTGGGATGGGGTGCCGCATAGCAGGGCGCCGATGTGGGCTGGCGTGGCATTGGCCGGGTCAGTCAACGCCTGCCAGAACCCGAGCAGGGCCTGGCCTTGCGCGGCCAGGGTGCCGGGATCCTCACAGTGGCAGGCGAAACCCAGCCCCTCGGTCTGCGCCAGTACCTCAATCGTTGGCGCGCAGCTTTCGGTGATCGCCTGTGCCAGCTCAGCAATGCGCTTTCGCAACGGTTCGCCATTCGGTGCTGCGGCATTCGTCGGCGCTGGGGTAAAGGTCGCGGCCGTCGGCAGCTTGCCTGGTTCAGGGTGCGGCAGCGGTACTTCGGGCTCCAGCAACTGGCTGAGCAGGTCGCGATGCAGTTCTGTTTCGCCCAGGTCCAGCGCCAGTTCTTCGTAGCCCAGCTCAAGATGCTGGGCCAGATCACCGATCAGCTCATCGCGTGCCCGCTCCACCGAGAACTGCCCCTGACCGCTGTCGCAGCGCGCCAGGCTGTGTTCAAAGGCTGGCGCGAACTCGGCCTCGGCGTCGGGAGCATGTTGCTGCCAGGTGTGCTGCGCGGCCTTGCGCAACGCCAACAGCTTGCGGATCTGCGGCCGCCCCAGCCCGGCATACAGCGCCTCGGGAATGGCCGGCAGCAGGTACTGCAGGGTGTCGCCCATGCGGCTGATCGCCGGCTGGTCCACCGGGTAGCCGTCCTCAGTCAGGCGTTCGGCGAGCTCGCGCTGGTTCAGCGCATGCCCGCATTCTTCCTCATACAGCTGCCGCGCCTGATCCACCGCCTGGCTGCGCTCGATAAAACTGAGGCTGCCGCGCAACTCGTTTTCGGCCAGGTGCCCGGTCAGGGCCAGGATCTCGCCGCGCGCGGTCCAGGGGCGGAACAGGCACAGGAAGCTGTGGAAACGTTCCTCGCCGGTTTCCGCCCACAGCTCATTGAGGATCGCCAGACGGGTGTTGCCGCCGTTGCGGATGATGAAGTGCTCTTCGTCCGGGCGGCGAGTGATGTTCGGTGGCTGGTCCAGCCCGCGCTGGCGGATCGAGGCCTTGATCGCCTGGTACTGCGGGTTCGGTGCTCGGCGCGGGTCGAAATGGTACGGGCGCAGTTGCTCCAGGCTCACCTGCATCGGGGTGTCCACCACGGGATCGCTGGCTGCCTGCGTAGACGGCACGCTGCGCGTAAATGGCGTGGCCAGCAGTTGGGCGGCCAGGTCCGGGGCGGCCGGCTTAGCCATGGTCATTACTGTCGGTTGGTTTGGCCCGCCGCACTACCGGGCGCCTGTCGTTGGCGCGGGCGCCGGTGTGGATCGGGGTGAAGCCAGGCTTGCGCAGGGTCAGGTGCAGGTCGGGGCTGATCTCCACCCGCCAGCCTTCACGCAGGGCCATCAGGATCAACCGACGCAGGCGGCGCGGTAGGCGATTACTGTCCATGCTGACGACCTCCACGCCCAGTGACCGTGGCGAAGCGCGCCACCCAGGCCGGGAACAACTCGCCGGCCAGGGCACGCATGGTTTCCAGTGCAGCAGGGGCCACGCGCCCGGACGGCTTGCGGTACTCGACCCGATGCACCGGCCATTGCTGGGTAGCGGCCCGCGGGTAGGCATCGATCGCCGGCACGGCGGTGTGCAGCACCTGGACACCGCCGGTGTGACTGAACACCTGGCGCAGGGCCTGTTGGATCTGCCGCGCATCGGCCGACACCGGATGCACGCGGTTGATCAGCAGGTACAGCGGCGGCGGCTGGATGCCCAGGTGGCGGTAGGGCGCGATATCGTCCAGTAATCGCAGGGTGCCGCGGCGCAGTTCGCGGGCGGCGAGGATTTCCGGGGTGACGGGTGACAGTGCCAGGTCAGCGGCTAGCACCGCCATCTCCAGCAGCACAGTGCGTGCGCCCTGGGTGTCGATCAGCAGCAGGTCGTAGTGGGCCTGAAAAATCGGCAGCAGATTGCGTAGCCGCAAGCGGCCATCGGGTGCGTGCAGCAGCAAGGTACCGAGCTGGCCCAACTCGTCATTGGATACGATCAGATCCAGGCCGGGGATGCTGGTGCGCGACACCAATCGGTCCAGGTCGCGCTCGTTGCAGGCCAGCAACTCGTAAGTACCGGCCGGGGCGTGGTAGGTCAGTGCAAAGTAGCTGGACAGGGTCGGTTGCACATCCAGATCCAGCAGCAATACACGCAGACCGGCGTCGGCGGCAAAGCCGCCGAGGTTGGCCGCAGTGGTGGTTTTGCCGACGCCGCCTTTGGAGGACGCTATGGCCACAATACGCATGGTCGTCTCCCATCAGTAGCGTTCGGCGCGGCGTTCGGCGATCCATTGCTCAACCTCAAGCGAATCCCAGCCCACCGCACGGATGCCCAGTGGAAAACTCTTGGGGAAACGCCCGGCGCGCATCAGCGCGTACAGGTGGGCGCGCTTGAGGCCAGTCTTGTGTTCGACATCGACCCGGCGTAGCACACGGTGCTCGGCGTGCAGGGGTTCTGTGGAGATGTTGTCAATCATGATGATCACTCCCGAAGGCTTGTTAGGGGTGATCGGTATTCAATAGCCCGCGTCAGCCTGCGGCTACCGCAACTGCGGGGGACTCGGCCGCAGTTGCGGTTCCGGTGAGTTGCTCAAGCGCCCAGGCTGCGGCGAGCCGCGGCGAAATGCTTCTGCATCGTGCGCTCGGTGATGCCGACACGCCCGCCGTGGTAGGAAATGATCGCCTGGATGATCGACGAGTCACTGTCGAACTGGCTGTAGCGTTGCCCGCCGGGGGAGCTGCCGCGCAGCACCGTCAGCAGGCCACCGATGATGTTCAAAAGGGCAGAGCGGCCACGGTCACTGAGTTCTTCGCCGGGAGGGGCCAGGTGTCGCAACTTAGCCAGGTCGCGCTCCAGCAGGGCTTTCTGCTCTTTCAACTGTGCCCCGTTCTTGGCGCACATTTCGAGCTGCACTTTCAGCTCCGTGTGGTTGGCCGACATCTCCTGCATCGCCGTCCACGTCAGGCCACGACGTTCGGCAGGCCCGTACAAAAATCTCGGCTTGTCTGCCGGATAGTGGAGTTGCATCCAGGCCTTCAGGTGCGGCTCGCAGATGCTCAGTTCAGGGGACTCCAGCAGGCTTTTGTCCTGACAGATGATGCCGTGCTTGCCGAAGGGGAGGTCGCCGTTGTACAGCGCACAGTAGATGCGCTCGCTGTTCAAATGCAGGTTTGGCCAGCGTGGAAAGTCGTCCTTGGTCGGGCGTAGACGGTCGCCGAGTTGTGCCAGGATTGAGGTTTCGAAGCGGTGCAGGTCACTCCAGCGGATCGCTGCTTCAATCGGGTGGTAGTAGGCTTTCATCAATGAGGTAGTAAGTTCGCGCATGATCGATACCTTGCATGAATAGTGAAGTCATCAATGGGTTCCTTGGTTAGGCGGCTGTTGTAGTGATGGGAGTGCGGGGCCATTCCCGTAGCCGTCGTGGCTATCATCCAACGAAATGGAGGTCTTGGGTGGGCAGAATTCAGGCCAATGTGGAGAGTGTTGTCACGTTGTGGTGCACACGCTTTAGGCAACATGGGGCACCTGGGCATCGCGCCTGATCAGGTGACATCAGCCGTTACATTTTTCCGTGCATAGTACCCTGAGCTTGTTCGTCGAGATTCGACCTGGACGCGCCGAGAAGGAATGACGGTCGCAAAGCCTTGCCATCTGACATCTTCACTTCTTGGCTTGCAACCAATCCGCGAGCTGCTTACGACGCGCTCTGGCATCGTCTCGATCAACTGGCTTCGCGCATCCAGGGGAGCGTTCGAGCGAATGAGCCATTACGGCAACGTGACTCAGGTATTCAGCGAAATAGCACTGAGTCATGTAGTTGCTCGGCGTTCCTTTGGCAAGGCTATATATACAAAATGCAAAGCGGTCTGCTTTCGTAATATTTGGCAATTGTTGCACCACAGATTTGATGATCATCCAGAAGCCCGAGTTTATTTAAATAGCGGCCGATTCATGGGGCTGATTGGCGAAATCATGCGGGGTTATACCCTCATCCCGATTTGCCGCTAAAAAATCACTCCACCAGTTCATGATCAGCCTCCGTTCATCGATGAACTCGGCTTTATGGATGTAAGCCGCTCGGACACTGTTCCTTTCTCTGTGACTCATTTGCCGCTCAATCGCAGTGACGGACCACAGCCCAGACTCCACCAACGCGCTGCAAGCCATTGTGCGGAATCCATGCCCGCAAATGTCGGACTGGGTGTCGTAACCCATTGTTCGAAGCGCTTTGTTGACGGTATTTTCTGATAAGGGTTTACGGGGGTTGGCATCGCCAGCGAACACTAGGTCGTACCCACCTGTAATGGCTTGGATTCGTTTGAGTAGTGCAATCGCCTGGGGGGATAAGGGTACTAAATGGATGTCGCCCTCCATTTTTGTACCCCGAGTTGAAAAGCTAACGCCTTCGAGGGCTGGCCTTGTGTCCGGGATTTCCCACACAGCGCCCTTAAGATCGAACTCGTTCCAGCGGGCAAAGCGCAGTTCGCTGGAGCGAACGAAGAGATGCAACGAGAGCATGACGGCCAGACGAGTGAGTGTGCGGCCTTTGTAGCTGTCAATGCGCTCCAATAGCTCGGGTAACCGTGACAGAGGCAGGGCAGGGCGATGAGTCACGCGTTTCGGTTTGATAGAACCTTCGAGATCGTACGCGGGGTTAACGCTAATCAGGCGACTACGCTTGGCTTCCCGCATGATATTCAGCAGGTAGTTTTTTACCCTCATCGCAACGTCAATTGATCCTTTCTGCTTGATTGCTTCTAAAGGCTGCAGGAGATCGTGGGTGTCCAGCTCAACGACAGACCGCGCCCCGATATGTGGAAAGACGTAGGTCTGAAGGCGGCGTAGAACATTTTTTGAATGGCCTGGGGTCCACCTGGGCGACATGTCTCGATGCCAATCCAGTGCGACATCTTCAAAGGTTCGGCCTTTCACCTCAGCTTCTTTTTTGACGCTGCGCTTATTTTCAATTGGGTCGATGCCTTGCGTCAGCAAGCGTTTGGACTCCAAGCGTTTGGCTCGCGCATCTACCAAGCTGAAAACAGGATAATTGCCGAAAGACGTGAGCCCTTGCTTGCCATTGGGTTTGGTGTATCGAAAACGCCATCCCTTTCGGCCGTTAGGCTGGATTAGCAGAAAAAGACCATCACCATCGAACAGACCGTATGGGCGATCTTTGGGCTTGGCCGTACGGCAAGCAGTATCATTGAGGGGAGCAGTGGTACGTGGCATAAGTATACAACCCATTATCGAACTGGCTTGTATCTCTAAAGCTATACCTAAAAAGCCTGGAACTCGAAAGAACCCGACGGAATGCCATAAACGAAAAAAACCGCCAAACGGCGGGTTTTAAAGGGTTCCATGGACGTTACTGGCTATCCATGGAGCAAGAGATGGTGCCCGAACCCGGAATCGAACCGGGACGCCCTTACGAGCGGGGGATTTTAAGTCCCATGCGTCTACCAGTTTCGCCATTCGGGCGGTAGCGCGGTGTAGCAGGGTTGGGAATATATAGATCCAGACGCTTGGATGCAAGGTCGCAGAGGGGCTTTATTGCATTCGTGGGTGGGCGAAAAAGCTTGCCAGATCAGTGATCTAGAAAGGTTTTCGGCAGCGGTCCGGAGGATGTCGTCGGCCCGCGCTGTTGACCCTGGCATCAAAAGCCGACACGACATGCGGTCGTCCATTGCGGTGTTCGGGGTGTAAGGTAAAGCCTGCAACGCTGGCAACATCTCAGGTAGACGAGGTGATTATGAGCACTCCAATGCTGAACAAGCTGCACATCAATGGATACGACGTGGTACGGGTAAACTATGGACCCTGGCGGGTGTGCACGCCCCAGGACCGGTTGGCGTCGTTCAATTCCCGTGAGCAGGCACTGGCGTATGCTGCCACGCTGCCCGGGTATCGTGCCCGCACCAGGCCGATGGCCAGGTAGATCGATGCTTGCTGCCGAACTCAGTCGATCAGCGCCAGTAAATCCGTAGTGCCCACATCCAGCCCCGCCTGGGACAGCAGCGTGGTGGCCTGGCCCCGGTGATGCGTCTGGTGGTTGAAGAAATGCACCAGCAGGCTGAAGAAGGGTTTGTCGGCTGTCACCCCGCGCATGTTGCTGTAGTGCAGGCGCTGATTCAGGTCGGGCTCGCGCACGGTGTGGGCCCAGTCGATGATCAGTTGGTCCAGCCAGGCGCGGTGGATGGCCAGTTCGCGGATATCGGCAAATGCCAACTGCCTCAGGTCGACTGGTGCGGCAATCGCCTCCAGCGGCGCCAGCGCCGTGTAGCCGGCTGGATGCCCGGCAAACCGCTTGAGCCACACGGTGTCGCCCAGCGCTACATGGTTGAGCGTGCCGAGGATCGAGCCGAAAAACGCCTGGCGATCCATCAATAACTCGGCGTCCGATAGCGTACTGGCCGCGTCGTAGAGCTTGCGGTTCATCCACTGGTTGTAGTTCGCCATCAATGCGATATGTTCAATCCGGTTCACGTGGGTGTTCTCTCGAAGACGCGGTGACGGGATGATAAGCCGTGCCCGCCCGGCGGTCATGGTGTTCCGGCAAGGCCGGGCTATGGTTGTCAGACGCCAACACTGTGCCCTGGGAGGGTAGCACCATGAACACCAGCGACTTACTGGAACAACTCTTGCGCGCCGGGCAAGGTGGCAGTGCTTCCACTGGCGGCCTCGGCGGGCTGCTGGGCGGTTTACTGAAAGGCTCCAGCACCGGCAACGCTTCCACCGGTGGCGGCCTGGGTGATCTATTGGGCGGCCTTGGCGGCATGCTGGGCGGTACCACGGGCGCTCGTCCTGCCCAAGGGCGTTCCGGGGGAATGAATTACGCGGCGCTCGCGTCCCTGGGCATGGCCGCATTCCAGGCCTATCAGGCCTGGCAACGCCAGCAGGCCAACGCGCCACAGCAAGCCTTCCAGACGGTGGACCAGCTCGACGGTCCCGCCGCCGAAGCCCACAGCCACGCGGTACTGCGTGCCTTGATCGCGGCGGCCAAGGCAGACGGGCGCATCGATGAGCAAGAGCAGCAGTTGATTTCCAATGAACTGGGCCGGCATACCGACGACCCGCAACTGCAACAATGGCTCGACGCTGAGGTGGCCAAGCCGCTGGATGCGGCGGATTTCGCCGAGTTTGCCAGCGACCCGGCGGTGGCAGCCGAGGTGTACCTGGCCAGTGTGATGCTGGTGGACGATCAGCAGGACGCCGAACGCAATTACCTGGACGACCTGGCAGGGCAGTTGCAAATCGACCCGCAATTGCAACTGCACCTGGAACAACAGGCCAAGGCCTAGAAGCGCAGTGTGGCGCCGGTAGTCAGCCATTGCGCCCGATCCCCGATCAGGCTGCGACCGACCACCAGGTCCACGTCGACGAATTCGCCCAAATGCAGCCGGGGCCCGGCCTGCCAGGCCTGGTCACCGCCTTCCTGGCCGTAGCGCTCGGCGATCAGCGTCAACAACGGTGCCACCTGATACTCGAAACCGGTGCCCCAGGTCAGGCGGTGTTGCTGGTCACCATCGTTGTAGGCATGGGACCAGCCGGCATTCAGGTTCAGCCGCAGGGGCGTCAGCGGTTGCCAGGTCAACGGGATATTGAAGTCTGCGCCATCAAACCCGTGTTGACGACCCAGGGCCAAATGCACGCCGGTGGACAGGGCCAGCTCCAGGCCCAGATCCTCCCGCGACCATACCTGGGCCTTGAGCTGCGGGTTCACCTGGGTTTCGCCCTTGTCTGTGCTGGTTGCACGCGACAGGGCAGCACCCCATTGCACCGACGGCAGCGCGGCGAAGGTACAGGCCGGTGACAGCGTTTCTGTATGCGTACTGCCGTCGTGGCGGTCAGCGGTGTACCAGGCGTCGACGTTGCATTCGCCCGGCGCGTTGATCGCGCCATCGTCGACCACATAGGAACCGCCGGCTGCGTTGGCTTTTGACAGCAAGGCAATCGTCAACAGGATGCCCAGTGTCAGGCCGATAAAGATCAAATTGCGCTGCAATGCGCGGCGTTTGGCCGGTGGCAGCAGCAGTAACGTGTGGCGTGCGCCGCGGTAGTGACGCGCACGGTATTTGGCAAACCCGTCCTGGCGGGCTGGGGTGTGTTTTTTGTGCATGATGCACCTCACATGAATTCAGCTTTCTACGGTCAGTACCGAAATGCCGCTGGCCTTGGCCTGGCACACCAGCTCGCTGGTGTCGTCCCCGCCGGGCAGGGCGATGACCACATCGGGGCGGCTGTCGGTCAGCATGAAATGGTTGCGCTGGCGTTCCGCCTGTTTGCCGTGGCGTTGCCAGTTGGGCGGGTAGCGCACCACGTCGATGCCCAGTTCCCGCGCCCATTCCTCGACGTCACTGCCGAGGAATTGGTTGCCGCCGTGGATCAATACCTGCACCGGACGCAGGCGGTGGTAAGCGTCCAGCACCTGGCGGGACATTTTGGTGTCGGCGTAATGACGACCTGCACAGATCAAGACGCGCATAGGGTGTTTCCTTGTAGTGCACGGTGGCGGCCGGGCGACCGCCACCGTTTAAACGGCGGGGAAGATCAGTACCACTGCTTGAAGCGGCGGATGTAGATCGTCTTCATCAGTTGGGCCACGCAGCAGTAGCTGAGCAGGGTGCCCACCAGCCATGGGAAGTAGGCCATCGGCAACGGTTGCAGGCCCACCAGGGCGCCCAGCGGCGAGAACGGCACGTAGATCCCCAGTACGATCACCACGCAGGTCATCATCAACACCGGCCACGCGGCGGTGCTCTGGAAGAAAGGGATCTTGCGGGTGCGCAACATGTGCACCACCAGGGTTTGCGAGAGCAGGCCCTCGATGAACCAGCCGGACTGGAACAGGGTCTGCATCTCGACGCTGTTGGCGGCGAACACGTACCACATCAGCGCAAAGGTGGTGATGTCGAAGATCGACGAAGTCGGCCCGATCCAGATCATGAAGCGGCCGATGTTTTTCGCATCCCACTTGCGCGGCTTGGCCAGGTATTCCTTGTCCATCTTGTCCCACGGCAGCGCCAGCTGGGAGATGTCGTACATCAGGTTCTGCAGCAGCAGGTGGATCGACAGCATCGGCAGGAACGGAATGAATGCACTGGCGACCAGCACCGAGAACACGTTGCCGAAGTTGGAGCTGGCGGTCATGTTCAGGTACTTCATGATATTGCCGAAGGTTTCGCGGCCCTTGAGCACACCTTCTTCCAGCACCATCAGGCTCTTTTCCAGCAGGATGATATCGGCTGATTCCTTGGCGATATCGGTGGCGGTGTCGACCGAGATCCCCACGTCGGCATCACGCAGCGCCGGTGCATCGTTGATCCCGTCACCGAGGAAGCCTACGGTGTGGCCGTTGGCTTGCAGCGCCTTGAGCACCCGGGATTTCTGCAGCGGTGTCAGCTTGGCAAACACGGTACGTTCTTCCACGCGGCGCAGCAGCGTCGCGTCGTCCATCGCTTCGATTTCGGTGCCCAGCAACGGCTGGCCTGGATCGAGGCCGACCTGGCGGCAGATCTTGCTGGTGACCACGGCGTTATCGCCGGTGAGCACTTTGATCGCCACGCCAATCTGTTGCAGCGCGGCAATCGCAGGGCCGGCGGTTTCCTTCGGTGGATCAAGGAAGGTCAGGAAGCCCTGGATCACCAGGTTGCGCTCATCGGCCGTGGTGTACTGCTGACGCGCCAGGGATTTAGGGATGTGACGGGTCGCCACTACCAGCACGCGGAAACCGTCCTCGTTGTAGTCGTTGGCGATCGCCAGCAGCTCCTCGCGGCGACGATCATCCAGTGGCACCGCAGCGCCGGCTTCCATCACATGCGTGGAAATGGTCAGCATCTCTTCCACGGCGCCTTTGCACACCAGCAGTTGATCGTCGGCGGCATCCTTGACCACGATCGACAGGCGACGGCGGACGAAGTCGAACGGCAACTCATCGACTTTGCTGTAGGCAAACGGCACCTGGAACTTCGGATTACGTTCCGAGAACTCCACCACCGCCTGGTCCATCAGGTTTTTCATGCCGCTCTGGTGATGGCTGTTGAGCCAGGCCAGGGACAGCACGGCGTCGTCACGTTGGCCGAAGGCGTTGACGTGGTGTTCGAGAATGATCTTGTCCTGGGTCAGGGTGCCGGTCTTGTCGGTGCACAGCACATCCATCGAACCGAAGTTCTGGATCGCGTTGAGGCGCTTGACCACCACTTTGCGCTTGGCCATGGCCGTGGCGCCCTTGGCCAGGTTGGCGCTGACGATCATCGGCAGCATTTCCGGGGTGAGGCCTACGGCAACTGCCAGGGCAAACAGGAACGCATCCCCCCAATCACCCTTGGAGAAACCATTGAGCAGGAACACGATCGGCACCATCACCAGCATGAAGCGGATCAGCAACCAACTGACGCTGTTCACGCCGCGGTCGAACGCGGTTTGCACCCGCGAGCCGACAATCGCCTTGGCCAGGGAGCCAAAGTAGGTGCGTGCCCCGGTGGCCACGACGACAGCTTGTGCCCGACCGCTGACCACGTTGGTGCCCATGAAGCAGATGTTGGGCAGGTCCAGCAGGTTGCCCTGGTCGGCGGCCATGGCGCTGGCGGATTTCTGTGTGACCTCGCCGAGGGTGTCGTACTTTTCCACCGGCAAGGCTTCGCCGGTCAGCACCGCCTGGCTGATGAACAGGTCACGGGACTCGATCAGGCGGATATCGGCCGGGATCATGTCGCCGGCCGACAGCTGCACGATATCGCCGGCCACCAGCTCGCGCATCGGCACTTCACGCAGGGTCGGTTGCGAGCCCACTTGCTCACGGCGCAGCACGGTGGCCGTGGTGCGGACCATGGCCTTGAGGGCTTCGGCGGATTTGGCCGAGCGATGTTCCTGCCAGAAACGCAGCAGGCTGCTGAGCAATACCATGGTCATGATGATGATGACTTTGGTCGGGTCGGCGTCTTCGCCTTCCTGCATCGGCAGCCAGCAGTCAGTGAAGAAGCTGATGCCGCCCAGGGTCAGCAGCACATAGATGAATGGGTTGTTCAGTGCCTGCAGGAACTGCACGATGGCGTGAGGCGGCTTGTCATGGGCGACTTCGTTGTAGCCTTCGCGTTGCAGGCGCGCCTGGGCGTCCAGCTCGGTGAGGCCGTCCTTGGTGGCGCGGACGTTGGCCAAGGTGGCCGACAATCCGTTCTGGGCTTCGCGGGCGGCACGCATCGACAGTCTGGTGTCGGTGTGGCTGCTGCTCTTTTTGTTCAATGGGGCGTTTTTTACGGCGCTCATGGTGTGTGCTCCTGTCGCCAATTTTTCGACAAAACATACCCGTTACCGGCCTGATGACAGGCGAGCGAAAGCATGCCGAGTCGCTAACTTCGCGATCGGTTTAAATAAGGTGTTCACATAACTTCTACAGTGCCCGCTAACAGCGCGTTAATTAATTAGCGCGCAGCGGGCTACTACTGGACGTGTTCATAAAAGAACTCCAGAACAATAATCAGGAAGTTGCTGTTTCCAGCCAAGTCAGGCGGCGCGAGCGCTCACATACAGACCGAGCATCAAGCTGGCCTTTGCCAGGCTGGAAACCTTGGGTCTCTGTGGGTCTTGAGGGTCGGCGTGATCCCAGTGCTGGACCAGTTGGCCGCTGTCAGGGCAGATACGCCAATGCGCCAGCGGGTAGGCCGGGCGCACTTGGGGGGAGGGTGCAGCAAAGGTTGAGCGGGTAGGCGAAAAACCCACAGGCTCACGGCACAGCTTGGCACGCAGGGCTGCCGCTAGTGTGCGTACATCGGGCAAAGCAAGGGTTAGCAAGGTCATAACACACCTCGGGACCGGACAAGCGACCGGCGAGGCAGTTACGGTGGAGCATCAAGCTCTAGCGCAGCTTACCGGACCGGGGAGGCGAGTCCTGTCATGTTCTGGGTTTGGCGCCCGATGCCCGCCAAGGCGGTGCTCGGACAGCGACTAGATACTGTGTCCATTGGCTTCTTTTGTGAGGTTTAAAAAAGGCCCCAGTTGCAGGCACGGGCAATCTACTCAGGGCGATGCAGGATGTCAACGCTTAATGTATTAATTCATTACAAGTTCAGAGTCTGTTCAGATAGAAGGGCTGTTTAAGTTCTGCTTCGGCTGTATCGTTACTTGCACTTCTTCAGCGTTGTGAGCGGGAAGTAGTTATTTTTGAAGGTGGAGATGAACGGGCTTGTCTATATCCCGTGGCGCACGAACACCACGACCTGCCCGCCGGCCATCCGCACCTGCTGCACCATCACGCCGGCGTGCATGGGCATGCCTATGTGATCGATGACCTGCACCGCCGCTGGCCGGCCTGATCAGAGGCCTTGCCAGGCCAGCAGCGCCAGGTAGATCAGCACCAGCCCACAGGCGGCATAACTGATGCGCTGCCAAGTGGGCGAGGCGTTCTGCCGCAACAGGTTCACCAGAGCGGCAATCAGAAAGCATGACAAGATCGACGCGAGCATGAACCCGGCAAAGAACATCAGCGTCTGCCCGTGGCTGGGCGTGGTGCCGACGATCCCCGACAGCGCACTGCCCAGTGCGCCCCAGTAGACGATGTTCTTCGGGTTGGCCAGGGAAATTGCAGCGCCTACCGCCAGGGCATTTTGCCGGGTGCTGGCCGGCGCGCTGTCCGGTTGTGGCAGGTGCCAGGCATCGATCAGGCTGCGTGCGCCCAGCCAGGCCAGGTACAACGCACACACCACCGTCAACGGCACACGCACCGTGTCATGCTGGATCAGCAGGGCGATCCCGGTCAGGCCGATCACTGCCCACACGGCATCGCCCACCAGTGAGCCGAACTGCACCAGCAGGGCAGGTGTAAAGCCATGCAGCAAGCCACGGCGCAGGGTCTCCGCGAGCACGGCGCCGGGGGAGAGGCAAAACACAAAACCGAATATCAGTGCATAAAAAAAGATCGTCAGCATGCCCGCATTTCCTTCAAGTGAGGTGGGGCAGTGTGAGGGTGTGCAGGTGCGGTGTCTTGGACCAGATTGCGCTGTTCAGCGCTTCACGGTGCTTTGATAGTGGCCAGGAGTGATGCCGTAGGCCGCCCGGAAATGCCGGTTCAGGTGACTCTGGTCGGCGAAGCCCAGGTCGTGGGCCGCCTCGCCGGCGGGAACCCCATTGCGCAACAGGCCTTTGGCGCGACGGGTACGCAACTGCATGGCCCACTCCCTGGGCGTCAGCCCGGTTTCTTTCTGGAAGGCACGCAGCAGGTGGAATTTGGACAACCCCAGTTCGCCGCCCAGGTGGTCCAGGGTCAGGGGTTGATGCAGGTGTTCGGCGAGTAATGCCTGGGCGCGGCTGATGAGGGGTTTGCCGGGGCTGGCGGTGCCGGGCAGACGTACGCCGCTGATGTTCACGACCTCTGCCAACAGCAGCACCAAGGCATCTTCATTCACGTCGCGAACCAGCGTGTCACCGTTTAGCGCACCCTTGATTGCGGCGGCCAGTCGCAGGGCAAGCTCGGGCTGAACACATAAGGCACGGTCAAATTCCAGATGCACCAGCCCCAGGTCCGCCGCCAATTGATCCGCCGTGGCGTACAGGCTCACAAAGTGCCAGGGCGCACCATCGGCCGCACCGCCGCCTTGAATCTGACCGGGGTTGTACAGGGTGATGGAGCCTGGGCCGGCGTGGAACTCGCGACGATCCAGCCAGACCTTTTCCTCGCCTGCCAGGTTCACGCCGATCACACATTCATCATGGCTGTGGCGGGCAAAAGTCAGGCCGGTGCAGGTAGTGCTGCTGACTTCATAGTTGCCCAGCCAGGCGTGTTGCACGGCGCTCATCGATTTCACTCAGTCGGGGACAGGCACGAGCATACGCTGGCAGGGGTGGTCAAATCGACCGTTGATTGACCCGGCGCGACAGTTCATCGGCGCTTTCCTTGCGTTCCGAGTAACGGTCCACCAGGTCGGGACGGTCGCGCAGCAGCAGGGTGAAGCGCACCAGTTCTTCCATTACATCGACGACCCGATCATAAAGCGCCGAGGGCTTCATGCGGTCCTGTTCATCGAACTCCATGAAGGCCTTGGGTACCGAGGACTGGTTGGGGATGGTGAACATGCGCATCCAGCGCCCCAGCACCCGCAGCTGGTTGACGGTGTTGAAGGACTGGGAGCCGCCGGACACTTGCATCACCGCCAGGGTCTTGCCCTGAGTCGGGCGGACCGCGCCCAGGGTCAAGGGCACCCAGTCCAGTTGCGCCTTGAACACCGCCGACATCGAGCCATGCCGCTCGGGCGAGCACCACACCTGGCCTTCGGACCACTGCATCAGTTCCAGCAGTTCCTGCACCTTGGGGTGGTCGCTGGGCGCGTCATCCGGCAATGGCAGGCCGCTGGGGTTGAAGATGCGGGTATGCGCGCCGAAGTGCTGCAACAGCCGTGCGGCTTCTTCCACCAGCAGGCGGCTGAACGAGCGTTCGCGGGTCGAGCCGTAGAGCAGCAGGATGCGCGGCGGCTGGTCCGGGCTGGCCGGTTTTGAGTCGATCAGGGACAGGTCCAGATTGGGCAGCGTCGTCATAGGGCCTCCGATTACAACTGCGCAATGCGCGCGAGTTCCGCCTTGAGGTCGGCAGGGCTGAGTTCGCCGAAGGGCAGGACGAAGAACGCCCTGCAGCGTGTGGCGATGGTCTTCAGTGTGGCGTCGAATGCCGCTTGCACACTGGCGTCGTCACCCTGGACGTCCGACGGGTCTTCCAACCCCCAGTGCGCCTTCACGGCCGGCCCGAAGTACACCGGGCAGGCTTCGCCGGCGGCCTTGTCGCACACCGTAATCACCACATCCGGCGGGCTGCCTTCAAAGGCATCGTTGCCCTTGCTGTACAACCCTTCGGTACTGATCCCGGCCGCCTGCAACGTGCTCAAGCTACGTGGCAGCACCTGGCCCTTGGGAAAACTGCCGGAGCTGATCGCTTCGAAGCCTTCCGGCGCCAGGTGGTTGAACATGGCTTCGGACAAGATGCTGCGGCAGCTGTTGGCGGTACACATGAACAGGACTTTCATCGGGGTATCTCCGTTAGAAACTCAGGCGCAAGGCGAGGGCGGCGAGGGTGATCAACAGCACCGGCAGGGTCAGCACGATGCCGACCTTGAAGTAGTAGCCCCAGGTGATGCTGATGCCTTTGCGCGCCAGGATGTGCAGCCACAGCAAGGTGGCCAGGCTGCCGATAGGGGTGATCTTCGGGCCGAGGTCGCTGCCGATCACGTTGGCGTAGATCATCGCGTCCTTGACCACACCCACGGCATGGCTGGACTCGATGGACAGCGCGCCGATCAACACCGTCGGCAGATTGTTCATCGCCGACGACAGCAGCGCCGTCAGCACACCGGTGCCCATGGCCGCGCCCCACACGCCGTAAGTGGCAAACGTGTCGAGCCAGGTGGCCAGGTAGGTGGTCAGGCCGGCGTTACGCAGACCGTAGACCACCAGGTACATGCCCAGGGAAAAGATCACGATCTGCCACGGTGCTTCCTTCAGCACTTTGCGCGTGGAAATCTTGTGCCCCTTGGCGGCGATCACCAGCAACAGCAGGGCACAGGCGGCGGAAATCGCACTGATCGGAATGCCCAGCGGTTCCAGGGCGAAGCACCCCACCAGCAGGATGCCCAGCACCCACCAGCCGGCGCGGAAGGTCGCGCGGTCGTGGATGGCGCTGGCGGGGTCGTCCAGGTCGGCCGGGTCGTAGGTTTGTGGAATATCGCGGCGGAAGAACCACAGCAATACCGCCAGGGTGGCCGCGACGCTGACGAAGTTCACCGGCACCATCACGGCGGCGTATTCGTTGAAACCGATCTTGAAGTAGTCGGCCGAAACGATGTTCACCAGGTTCGACACCACCAGCGGCAGGCTGGCCGTGTCGGCGATGAATCCCGCGCCCATGACGAAAGCCAGGGTTGCCGCCGGGGAAAAGCGCAGGGCCAGCAGCATCGACATCACGATGGGCGTCAGGATCAGCGCTGCGCCGTCATTGGCAAACAACGCCGACACCAGCGCGCCGAGCAGCACCATGTAGGCAAACAAACGCCGTCCGCGTCCACGTCCCCAGCGCGCCACATGCAAGGCGGTCCAGGCAAAAAAACCGGCCTCATCCAGCAGCAGGCTGATGATGATCAGCGCGACAAAAGTGCCGGTGGCATTCCAGATGATGTGCCATACCACTGGAATGTCGGCCAGGCTGATCACGCCGAAGGCCAGGGCCAGGATCGCGCCCAGGGTTGCGCTCCAGCCGACGCCCAGGCCTTTGGGCTGCCAGATGACCAGAACAATGGTGAAGATAAAAATTGCGATGGCGACAAGCATGGATAAACGCTCCGGTGGCTCAGCAGCAGGTGCTGGCCCGTTGTGGTCGGTCGCCCATTGCATCCAGACGCAGTGCGTCGCTGTGCAACCAGGGCTGGTTGGCTTGCAAAGTGGTGTGCAGCACGGCAGTGACCCAGTCGGGTAATGCCGGATTGATGCGGTAATAGATCCATTGACCCTGACGACGATCCAGCAGCAAGCCGCAACTGCGCAGTTGCGCCAGGTGACGGGAGATTTTTGGCTGGCTGTCGTCCAAGGCATGGATCAGTTCGCACACGCAAAGTTCGCCTTCGCGCAGGATCAATAACGTCAGCCGTGCCCGGGTGGCATCGGCCAGGCATTTGAACAGGGTGGGCGGGGAGATGAGGTCCGACATGGTCAAGGCCTTCGTATATATGGTTATCCGAATATACGTATTCCCATATGTATTGGTCAAATCCTGTTTCAATTGACTTGGATCATATGTCTCGAAAATCACCACAAGTGTCTGAAATTAAAATGAAACACGAATGTCCTAAAGTGCCTGCCCATTGCTGATGAAGGAAGACCCCGCGTGACCCGTGCCACTCGCAACCTGCGCAAGACCCTGGATTCCGTCGCGGAAAATAACGAAACCGCGGCGTTCGACCTGATGCGCGCCGTCGAAAAGCTCGGCGATGAAGTGCTGCGCCAGCGCCTGCTCAATACTATTCACCGACTCAACCAGGATGCTCACGAACTGCGCGAAGCGCGTGATTCGGTGGAACAAGTGTCGGTCCGGCTCGCCTGAGCAAGATCGTTCAAGACAACTCCATTGTTGCGCTGGCATGCTTGTCGACTGTCTGTCGATGAGCCGTTTCCATGCCTACTGCCTTACCTCATTACGCCTTCGCTCGCGGCGCCATTGCCGTCATTCCCTTGTCCCTGGCCTGCGCGCCCTGGGGACTGTTGGCCGGTTCCATGGCCATCGATGCACAATTCAGCCCGTTGGAAGCCCAGGGCCTTTCTGCCATCGTATTCGCCGGTGCTGCGCAACTGGTTGCCATCGGCATGGTCAAGAGCGGCGCCAGTCTGATTTCCATCGTGCTGACCACCTTGCTGCTGACCTCCCAGCATTTGCTGTATGGCATGCACTTGCGGCCGGTCCTTTCTCCCCTCAAGACCCGCTGGCGCATGAGCCTGGGCTTTCTGCTGACCGACGAATTCTTTGCGCTGGTCAGTCACTATGACCGCGAGACCTTCAATCGCTGGTATGCCTTGGGTGTCGGCCTGACGTTCTATATCGCCTGGAACCTGTTCACCCTGGCCGGCATCGTGCTTGGTAAAAGCATTCCCGGCCTCGACCAACTGGGCCTGGAATTTTCCATCGCCGCCACCTTCATCGCCTTGATTACGCCGGTGGTGCGTGACGTTCCCACGGTGGTCTGTGTGGCGGTGTCATTGCTGTTCTCGGTGTGGCTGAGCTTCCTGCATTGGGAATCGGCGGTGGTGGTGTCCGGCCTGCTGGGCATGAGCGCAGGGTATGCCTGCAAGCGACTGGGAGTAGGGCAGCAATGATCTACATCATGATTGTGGCCATGGGCCTGGTGGTGTTTCTCAACCGTTACCTGTTTATCGAGCCACGCCTGCCGGTGCGCCTCAACCGTGGCGCGCGGGAGTTTCTGGGATTCGCGGTGCCGGGGATGCTCACGGCGATTTGCGGGCCGATCATTTTCCTGGCTGACCACCAGCTCAACCTGAGCCCGGCCAACCCTTACCTGCTGGCGGGTATCAGCGCCGTGGCATTGATGTTCTGGACGCGCAATGTGTTGATGACGGTGCTGCTGAGCATGGCGTTGTTCTATCTGTTCCGCTGGCTGCTCTGAGTACAACCGGGGCGAAAAAAAGCCCGCGGGAGAGCGGGCGGAAGGAAGACTTCTAAAAATGAGCGTGACCACTATAGGTCGCACCTTGCCCCTTTACAGTGAAACAAAGTTCATGCGGCCGTCAGTCCGGCCTGTGGCAATGGTACAGTCGCGTTTTTTTCCAACGGAGCAATGGCATGCACAAGGTGGTAATTGGCGCACTGGTACTGGCGGCCCTGGCCGGTTGCGCGGGTTCGAAGATGAAAGAGGCGCGCGCAGGCACGCCTTACAAGACCCTGGCTTCGGACAAGGCCACCCTGGTCGTTGCCGAATGCGTGCAGTTCGGCTGGCAGGACGAAAGTGTGTTCGGCGTTGACGCCGGCGGCTTCAAGGAGCCAATCGGCGCGGGTGGCTTCACGGTGTACACCACCGCTGGCGATTACTTTGTCGATGTGCAGAGCGCGGGCAGCGGTTCCACCATCAAGTACTACGCCATCGAAGACAACATGCCGGCCAAGCGTCGTTTGGCCGCATTGGCGACCTGCCTGTAATCCCTTGCCTTAGTCGATTTAGGAAATGCCTGGCACGACAGCCGCGAGGCATTCGCTTATGATTCACCGGCTCGCCCGACATGATGGCTCTTTACCAGTACACGGACGTCGAGGCCTAAACGTCGGGCGAGCTCCTTTTAACCTTCAGCGGGGCATGAAGCCCAGGTGCCAGCGCCGAGGGATCTTCAGCGATACCAGCCCCAGCAGCCCCGCCAATACACCGCTGATGATCAGCGCCTTGAGCCCCAACTGCTGCTCCAGCAGCGCACCGATCACCGCCCCCACAAACATCCCGGCCCAAGGGATCAACTGTACGCGCCAGCCATTGCGGCGCTCGCCGAGCAGCCAGCGCCCCAGCCCACGGCCAAAGCGTGACAGTGCGCCGGTGACGTAAGTCAGTCCCACCGGCAGCCCGTTGACCTCTTCCACCGCAGCATTGAGCATGCCCATCGCGATGATCGCCGCCAGTAGCGCGGGCAAGGTATCGGCGAAGGGCAGGAGTGCACCGCCGCACAGCAAGGCGGCAATACACAGCAGCAAGGGCAGGGCATGGCGACGGCTGAGTCGGCCGACCACCACGCCCAGCGCGTTACCCACCACAAAAGTTGCCACCAGCAACAGCAGCCGCCCGGTCAGGCCCAGGTCACCCGCGCTTATCGCCACCGCCAGGCGCGTAGTGTTCCCGCTCATGAACGAAACAAAGTCACCGCTGGCCATGAAGCCGATGGCATCGGTCATGCCCGCCAGCACCGACAGGCTGGCCACCAGCATCAGTCCGACGCGGCCACGCCAACGCTGTCGATGGGCCAGTGCGGCATTGACGTAGGGCTTTCGTGGCGAAGGCAACATAGGGCCGGGTTCCTCGGTGAGATTATCCGGCCACTACCGTAGGACGCTTTAAGCGCGCATGCAATGACCTCAGGCAGGCGTCAGGGTCCAACCCGCAGGATGCCAATCCAGAAAGTGCGTCGGCCTGATCGCCTGCACAAACGCCGCGTCATGGGACACCACCAGCATTGCCCCGGCAAAACCTTGCATGGCTTGCTCAAACGCCATCACCGATTCCAGGTCCAAATGGTTGGTCGGCTCGTCCAGCAACAGCAATTGCGCCGGCACTGCGCGCCACAAGGCAACCGCCATCGCAGCCTTCAAGCGTTCGCCGCCGCTGAGTTGCCCGGCGGGTTGGGTCACACGCAGGGCATCCAGTTGCAGCAGGGCCAGGCGCGTGCGCAATTCGCCTTCCGCCAGCGGGGTGTCCAGCAGGTTCAGTTGTTCGACGATGGAACGGTGGTCGTCGAGCAGCGCGAGGTGCTGATCGATATAGGCGCTGGGCACGTGCACGTGGCATTCGCCGCTTTCCGCACGCCATTCTCCCGCCAGCACTTTGAGCAGCGTGGACTTGCCGCAACCGTTGGGTCCATGCACCGCCACCCGCACCGGGCCGGTGAGGTGCACGTTGAGGCAGGTCGACGGCAGCCAGGGTAATTGCGCGTTGATCAACGACAGCACCTGTCGGCCGTTGGGTACCGCTGACGCAGGCAATGCCACCAGCGTCGGCGTTTCATCCTCGACCCGTGCATAGGCTTGGCGCACCTGGGCATCCAGCTCCTGTTTGTGTTGCTCATGGGCGCTGCGCACGGTGCTGACGATCTGCGAGGCAGCGCCTTTCCAGCGCGCTTTGGTGAAGCGATCGACGTTGGCCGTTTCCGCATGCTTGCGTGAGCGGGCGGTATGGCGTTGCAGGTTGTCGTGGCCTTTTTGCAGGCGCCGCTTTTCGCGGCTGCGTTCCAGGCGGGCGTGTTCCAGTGCGGCGACGGCGGCGTGCTGTTCAGCGTCGCGCTGTTGTCGATAGGCGTCGTAGTTCCCGCCATATAGGTTTACGCCGAGCGGCGACAGTTCAATGATGCGCCCCATGGCGTTGAGTAATTGCCGGTCATGGCTGACCACCACCAGGCCGCCACGCCATTCGTCGAGGACACGCAGCAGCCAGGCGCGGCCATCGCTATCGAGGTGGTTGGTGGGCTCATCGAGCACCAGCAACTGTGGCGCGGCCAGCAGCGCGCCGATGATCGCAACCCTGGCTAACTGGCCGCCGCTGAGTTGACGGGCTGGGGTATCAACAGAAAGCCGCGACAACCCTGCGGCATTCAAGCTACTGCGCAAACGCTCGGCCAAGTCCCAACGATCATCGATCAACTCGAGGTCATCGATCTGTGGGGCGCCTCGGGCCATGCGCTCAAGGGCGGTCAATATCGCTGCGGTGCCGGTAAGATCGGCGACGGTATCGCCTGGCGCTACCACGACGTTCTGCGCTACATAGATCACGCTGCGCGGGCAATTCAACGAGCCGGAGGAGGGCGACAACAGCCCCGCGATCAATTTGGCGAGTACACTTTTTCCTCGACCATTGCGCCCCACGATACCGGTGGGGGTGTGATCGATGGACAGGTTGAGGTCATCCAGCAGCGTCTCGCCATTGGCGAACCGGAAGGATAAATGTTGCAGGGAAACAAGCACAGGCAGCCGGTTGACGTCAGTCATCAGCACCTCCAAAAAAATGTCGGACAGGCCAACAAGCGCGCCAGGCGGCTCGTTGCGGGTACATTTTGGAAGGCTTAGTGGTTCACGTCGGCGGTCGTCCTGCGCATCAGAAGGGAGGCAAAGCCTAACCCGTCTTGGCTTTTTTCGGCAAGTCTTGCGCCAGTTGCTCCAGGAACATCGCCAAGGCCACTTCTTCGGCCTTGAGCCCTTTGCGCAGTCTTGGTTTGGGCAATTTGGAGAGTTCGCCGAGGCTGAAATGCTCCAGCACGGCCGGGTGGATATAGCATTTGCGGCACACCGCCGGCGTGTTGCCCAGCTGCCTGGCGACGTCCTTGACCATCGCCACCACATGCCGCTTGGCATCCGACTCAGGCTGCCATTCCAGCTCGCGTAACACCGCCAGCGCCATGGCGGTGCCGGCCCAGGTGCGGTAGTCCTTGGCGGTGAAGTCGGCGCCGGTGAGACGGTGCAGGTAGTCATTGACGTCCTGGGAACTGACGGTGTGCCGTACACCGTCTTCGTCCAGGTACTGGAACAGGTTCTGCCCCGGCAGCTCCATGCAGCGTTTGACCACCGTGGCCAGGCGCCGGTCCTTGACGCTGATCTGGTGCTCTACGCCGCTCTTTCCACGAAACTGGAACTGGATCTCGCTGCCTTTGATATCCACATGACGGGTGCGCAGGGTGGTCAGCCCGTAGGACTTGTTGTCCCGCGCATACTGAGTATTGCCGACCCGGATCAGCGTCGCGTCCAGCAGCATGACGACCGTGGCCAGGACTTTTTCGCGGGTAAAGCCGGGTTCGGCGATTTGCGCTTCCAACTGTTTGCGCAGCTTCGGCAAGGCGTTGCCAAATTCCTGCAGGCGCGAGTATTTGTCGCTGTCGCGCACCTCACGCCAGCGCGCGTGATAGCGATACTGCTTGCGCCCGCGCGCGTCGCGGCCGGTCGCTTGCAGATGGCCTTGCGGGTCGGCGCAGATCCACACATCGGTGTAGGCCGGCGGTACGGCGAGGGCGTTGAGGCGCTTGATCTCATCCGCATCGCGGATACGCTCTCCCTTGGAATCGAAATACTGGAACTTGCCCCGCAGCGTCTTGCGACGGATGCCGGGCTGGGTGTCGTCAACGTAATGCAGGTCGCGGGGCAGCGCAGAGTCAGACATGGGGCGGGTTCCTTGGCAACACATCAGGCCGGTATGTCTGATTGACCGCAGCCGTATGCGGTCGTGCCAAAAGATTGCTCAAGCCAGCACGGCGACCGCCTTGATCTGCGCCCACAACGTCTGGCCGGGGTGCAGTTGCAACTGGTCGCGGGAGAATCGCGTGATGCGCGCCAACAGCGGCGAGCCTCCCGCGTCCAGGCGTACCAGCACGTGAGCGCTGTTGTCCGCGGCAATTTCCTGGGTGACGGTGACCGGCAGGCGATTGAGGATACTGCTGTGCTCCTCGGCTTGCAGACTGAGGCTCACGTCGCGCGCCTGCACCTTGATGCGCAGCGCCTTGCCCAGCGCCAGCGGTGCATGGGCCACGCGCATGTGCAGGGCGCTGGCGGGCAGTTGCAGCGTGAGCAATTGGTAGTGGTCGTCGTAGGCACTGACCGTACCATTGATGACCACACCGGCATCGTCACCCCGCGCCAGGGGCAGGTCGAGACGTGCCAGGGTTTCACCGATGGGGCCGCTGGCCAGGGCCTTGCCGTCGCTGAGCAGCACGATGTGATCGGCCAGGCGTGCCACTTCATCCTGGGCATGGCTGACGTACAGCACCGGGATATCCAGTTCATCGTGCAGGCGTTCGAGGTACGGCAGGATTTCCCCCTTGCGCTGACTGTCGAGGGCAGCCAGCGGCTCGTCCATCAGCAGCAGGCTCGGGCTGGTGAGCAAGGCGCGGGCGATACCGATGCGCTGGCGCTCGCCGCCGGAGAGGTGTTGGGGAAGGCGCTCGAGCAGATGACCGATGCCCAGCAACTCAGTAGCCTGGGCCATGTCCACACGACGCTGTTGACGGGCAATCCGCTTGAGGCCGAACTCCAGGTTGGCGCGCACCGACAGGTGCGGAAACAGGCTGGCCTCCTGAAACACGTAGCCCAGTGCACGTTTATGCGGCGGCACGAACAGCCCGTTACGGCTGTCTTGCCAGACGTCATCATTGATCTGGATGAAGCCGTCTTCGGCGCGTTCCAGCCCGGCGATGCAGCGCAGGCAGGTGGTCTTGCCGGAACCGGAATGCCCGAACAGCGCGGTCACGCCTCGGCCGGGCAGGTGCAGGTCCACATCGAGGGCAAAGCTCGAGTACTTGAGGTTCAGGCGTACATTGATCATCGACATCAGCTCCAGCCCATCCTGGTTTTACGGCTGGAGTAGAGCGCCAGCAACACAAGGAACGCGAACACCACCATGGAGCCGGCCAGCCAATGGGCCTGGGCGTATTCCATGGCTTCCACATGGTCGTAGATCTGCACGGAGACCACGCGGGTCTTGTCCGGGATATTGCCGCCGATCATCAGCACCACGCCGAATTCGCCGACGGTGTGCGCAAAGCCCAGGATCGAGGCGGTGATAAAGCCGGGGCGGGCCAGGGGCAGAATCACCGTGAAAAAAGTGTCCCACGGGTTGGCACGCAAAGTTGCGGCCACTTCCAGTGGGCGTGTGCCGATGGCGGAGAAGGCGTTTTGCAACGGCTGCACCACAAACGGCATGGAATAGATCACTGAGCCGATCACCAGCCCGGCGAAGCTGAAGGTGAGGGTGCCCAGGCCCAACCACTGAGTGAACTGGCCGAAATAGCCATTGGGCCCCATGGTCAACAACAGGTAGAAACCGATCACCGTCGGCGGCAACACCAAGGGCAAGGCGACGATCGCACCAATGGGGCCGCGCCACCAGGAACGGGTGCGCGACAGCCACAAGGCAATCGGAGTGCCGATGACCAGCAGGATCACGGTGGTCAGTGAGGCCAGTTTGAGGGTCAACCAGATAGCGGAGAAATCGGCACTCGATAACGGCATTTACTTGGCCAGCTCGTAACCAAAGGACTTGATGACGGCAGCGGCTTTAGGCCCCTTGAGGTATTCGACCAGTGCCTTGGCGGCGGCGCTGTCTTTGCCCTTGTTGAGGATCACTGCGTCCTGTTTGATCGGGTCGTGCATGGACGCCGGGACGATCCACGCCGAACCGCTGGTGACGTTGCCGTCTTTATAAATCTGCGACAACGCCACAAAGCCCAGCTCGGCGTTGCCGGTGGACACGAACTGATAAGCCTGGGTGATGTTCTGGCCTTCGACAATCTTGTCCTTGACCTTGTCGGTCAGACCTTCCTTGGCCAACACCTGAGTGGCAGCCAGGCCATAGGGTGCGGCTTTCGGGTTGGCAATCGACAGGTGCTTGAACTCGTTTTTCTTCAATACGTCGCCTTTGGCGTCGACGTAACCGTCCTTCGCCGACCATAGCGCCAGGGTGCCGATGGCGTAGGTGAAGCGCGAACCCTTGACGGTATCGCCTTCGCTTTCAAGCTTTTGCGGGGTGGTGTCGTCGGCGCTCAGGAATACTTCGAACGGCGCGCCATTCTTGATCTGGGTGTAGAACTGGCCGGTGGCACCGTAGGCCGCGACCAGTTTGTGCCCGGTATCTTTCTCGAAGTCGGTGGCGATCGCCTGGATCGGTGCAGTGAAGTTGGCGGCGACGGCCACCTGGACTTCATCGGCGTGGGCCGAACCGAATGCCAGGGCAACGGCCAGGATGGCCAGGCGTGAGGCATGACTCTTCATGAAACAGCTCCTTTGAGGGTGTACGGCTTGTTATAGGTAGAAGGCTTAACCGCTATGTATGGGAATATATAGCGGTTGGCCTTTGCCGGTACAGTGCAAAGTTGCCACACAGCCGAGTGCTAGTTGAGCTTGGCCAGCGCCTGCTCCGCCAATTCACGGGTCAGTTCAAAAGTCGTGGTGTCTTTGCCCAGGCGCAGTGCCTGGCCGGACCACAGGTTGCTGAAGCCCGCTTCATCCTTGGCCTTGAGCGGTATCAACGCGCCACCGGAAGTGGGGAACGCCGGTGCGGCCGGGTTGATCGCGCCCAACTCGCGCATTACCCGGTTGACGATGCCCCGTGCCGGGCGACCGGTGAACAGGTTGGTCAGCGCGGTTTCGCTGGCCTGGGCATGGCGCAAAGCATAGTGATGTGAAGCCGTGACGTTGGCTTCGGGAGTAAACAGGTACGCCGTGCCAATCTGCACCGCCGAGGCGCCGAGGGCGAACGCTGCGACAATCCCGCGCGCATCACCGATGCCGCCGGCGGCAATCACTGGCACGCTGACGGCGTCGACGACTTGCGGCAACAGGGCGAACAGGCCGATCTGGGTATTGAGGTCGTCGCTGAGGAACAATCCACGGTGCCCGCCGGCCTCACTGCCCATGGCGATGATTGCATCGCAGCCATGCTGTTCCAGCCAGATCGCTTCTTCCACGGTGGTGGCCGAAGACAGCACTTTGGCATCCGTGGCTTTCACCCGGTCCAGCAGGGACTTTTCCGGCAAACCGAAGTGAAAGCTGACCACCTCGGGGCGAAATTCTTCGACGACCTGGCACGCGGCGTCATTGAACGGTTCACGGTTGGAGACCGGGGTGGGCGCATCAAAGTCGGCGCCCAGTTCGCGGTAGTAGGGTTCCAGCAGTGCCTTCCAGCGGCGATCACGCTCGGGGTCTGGCGTGGGCGGTTGGTGGCAGAAGAAATTGACGTTGATCGGACGTGGGCTGGCCTGGCGGATGGCGGTCAGCGCTTCGCGCAGCTGCTCGATGCTCAGTGCTGCAGCCGGCAGCGAACCCAACGCACCGGCCTGATTGGCGGCGATAACCATGGCGGTGGTCGTGCCCACCGCCATGGGGGCCTGGATGATGGGCAACTGAATGCCCAGCAGGTCGAGAAGGCGGGTGTCTGGCCAGGTGCTCATGGGATGCGTCTCCAGCGTTAGTGAGGCTTTTCACTGTTTTAACAGGGCCCATGGCCCCCGGCCACTCTGTTTTATTCACTGGACGATCGCGGCGTTTCGTGGTGCGTCATCAATCAATGGCGTTGCCGAGTACGGCGTGAATCCGCTCGGCGATATGGGCGGCGTGGGTTTCCAGGGCGAAGTGACCGGTGTCGAGCAGTTCCACCACGGCGTTCGGGTTGTCGGTTTTATAGGCGTGGGCGCCTGGCGGGATAAAGAACGGGTCGTTCTGGCCCCAGATCACCAGGGTGGGCACGTGTGTGGCCTTGAAGAACGCCTGGAACGCCGGGTACAGCGTCAGGTTGTTGCGGTAGTCGAGGAACAGGTCCAGTTGGATCTCGTCATTGCCGGGGCGCTGCATGAGCAGTACATCGAGCATGTAGGATTCCGGGGCTACCCGCTCGGGCTGCTTTACGCCATGCAGGTATTGGTAGCGCGTGCCTTCCAGGCTGATCACTGCGTTGCGAATCACCTCGCGGTTGGCCTGGGACGGCTCGTTCCAATAGCTGCGAATCGGTGCCCAGGCATCCCCCAGGCCCTCCAGATAGGCGTTACCGTTCTGCGACACCAGTGCGCTGACCCGTTCCGGATGCGCCACCGCCAGCCGCAGGCCCACCGGCGCGCCATAGTCGAACACATACAGGGCGTAACGGCTCAACGCCAGCGCATCGACAAAATGCCCGACCGTGATTGCCAGGTTGTCGAAGCTGTAGTGGTAATCGCGCTCAGCCGGCACCTCGGTGAAGCCGAAGCCCGGCAGGTCCGGCGCAATGACCCGGAAGCGCGTGGCAAGCAAGGGGATCAGGTCGCGGTACATGTGCGACGAACTGGGAAAGCCGTGCAGCAGCAACATGACCGGTGCCGATGCAGCACCGGCCTCGCGGTAGAACATGCGCACGCCGTCGGCATCGACGTGGCGGTAGTGAACGACAGGGGTTGGAGTGGTCATGATGGAATGCCCTTTGTAACTAGATTGAGTTGATTTACGGGTTACCTTTTTAAAAAGCTGCGCTGATTAATGTAACCTGTCAAATCATTTATGAGGGTTAGAATTATTGTTTTTGTAACTATCCTGATGGCGTAATAGCGGTTACGATACGGGCGCTCACAAGAGGATTGCCCCATGACCCGTTCCCCATCCACTGCCGCCCCCTCGGAACCCTACGTCCTGGCCGATGATCCGGTGTTGGACATGCTCAATACCCTGGCGAACATCGACGGCGTGCCGTGGGATTTCTGGCAGGCCGATGCCGACGTGGCCGCCTGGTTGGTGCGCCTGCAATGGGTTGAACAACACGGTATTGCGCAGTTTGAACCAGGGGCCTTGCTCAGCGCCGCGCGGGAGTTGCGCGAAGTGATTCGTGAGTTGGTGGCTGCGCGCAAAGCGCGACAACCTGGCAATCCGGCTGCGCTCAACGGCTTTTTACGCAAGGCGGTGAGCCACCCGCAGTTGGTGTGGCCGGCGTCCGAGGCGCCAAAGCTTGAGCGCCAGCGCAAGCAGCAGACGGCGCAACAGTTCCTGGCCCCGATTGCCGAGGCGGCCGCCACGTTGCTGGTGGAAGGAGATTTCAATTTGATCCGGCGCTGCGAGCATCCGGAATGCATCTTGTGGTTTTATGACCGCACCAAGGCCCACAAGCGCCGCTGGTGCAGCATGGCGTTGTGTGGCAATAGGCATAAAGTCGCTGAATTTCGTAAACGCAAACTTAAGCTTTGAAGGAGATAGCCTTGCACACCTTCCAGGAGCAGCACGTCGCGACAGTCAGGGATCCGCTAGGTCTTAGACGACTGTTCTCTGGCCAGCAATTGCTGTTTGCGCTCCACCCCCCAGCGGTAGCCCGATAGCTCACCATTGCTACGCACTACGCGGTGGCAAGGGATGGCCACCGCCAGGCTGTTGGCGCCACACGCCTGGGCCACCGCACGGAACGACTTTGGTGCGCCGATGCGCTCGGCGATCTGCGCGTAGCTGGCGGTGCTGCCCGGTGGAATCTCACGCAAGGCTTGCCAGACCCGTTCCTGGAATGCGGTGCCGCGCAGGTCCAGTGGCAAGTCCAGGCCGAGCGCGGGCGCTTCGATAAACCCCACGACCTGCGCAATCAGTTGCTCGAAACCCGGGTCGGCGCCCACCAGTTCCGCGTTGGGAAATTGATCCTGTAGATCGCGCACCAGTTGGTCCGGGTCATCCCCCAGCAGAATGGCACAGACGCCGCGAGCGCTCTGCGCCACCAGGATCGCTCCCAGTGAGCACTGCCCGACGGCGAACAGTATCGCAGTGTTGGTGCCCCCGGCCTTGTAGTCGCCGGGCTTCATGCCAAGTAGTTGGTCGGCGGATTCATAAAAGCGGCTGTTGGAGTTGAAGCCCGCGTCATACAGTGCATCCGTCACTGAGTGCGCGCTCTTGAGACCGTCGCGCACCTTGCGCGAACGATGGGCGCTGGCATAGCCCTTGGGTGTCAGGCCAGTAACGGCTTTGAACACACGGTGAAAATGAAAGGGGCTGAGATTGGCGTGCAGTGCCAGCGTATTCAGGCTGGGTGGAGTGTCGGCCTGTTCGATATGACGACAGGCATCGGCCACCAGTTGTGCATGCTGCGCCGCGAGCTGGGTCTGGTCGCCGACCGCGCGTCTGCTGGCGCGATAGCCGGCGGCTTCGGCCTGCGCCGGGGTGTCGAAGAACTCGATGTTTTCCGGGCGCGGCAAGCGTGAAGCGCTACTGGCGCGGCAGTACACGCCGGTGGTCTTCACGCCATAGACGAACAGCGCATCGGCCTTGGGGTCACGGGCAAGTACGGCGGCCCAGCGCGGGTCTTGTTCGGTAGTCATGTTCGGCACTCTTGACGGATCCCGGCCAGATTAGCCGGGTCGCGAACGCCTGGCACTCTGAAGCTTGCGGTCAAATCAGCCGGCGGTGCGAAAGGTCAGGTTGATGCGTTGCGCACCCATCACCGGGTGCACGCCTTCCTTGATCGGCATCACGCCATGAAAGCGCAGGCGGTCCACGCCGCCCCAGACCACCACGTCGCCATGGAACAGCGAGACTTTGCGGGGCTTGTCGCTGCGCGCATGCCCACCAAACAGGAAAATCGCCGGCAGTCCGAGCGAGACAGACACCACGGGTTCGCTGTAACGACGCTCATTCTTGTCTTGATGCAGCGACATTTTTGCGCCGGGTACATAGCGGTTGATCAGGCAGGCGTCCGGGACAAAGTCAGGGAACCCGGCATCAGCGGCCGCCAGCACCGCCAATTCGCGCAGGGCGCACGGCATGGGCGGCCAGGGTTGCTGGCTACGTGGGTCCACGGATGAGTAACGGTAACCAGAGGTGTCGGTAGTCCAGCCCAGGTCGCCGCAACTGCTCAATGCCGCCGACATGGTAAAACCACCCGGTGTGACCATTTGCCGAAACGGTGATTGAGCCAGCACCTGCCGTAGTTCCGGTAGAAGGCGCTCAATCCAGGGCAGGGCGTAGCCTTTTAATACGCAGGACTGTTCGCCAATTTGCTCGCGCCCTGCGGGTTGCTGCAAGGCGTCTTCGGCGAACAGATCTTCGGTGGGGCCGGGCATTCGCCTACAGCGCCTTGCTCACATTGATGTCGGTGATTTCATCACTGGCATCGTGAATTTTCGCCAAGGCTTGCTTGGCTTCTTCGACGCTGTTGGTCTGCAGTTGAGCGAACTCAAAGCGGCGTTCGCCGTTGAGCTTGTACTTGATCACGTATTTGGTAGTAGCGGTCACGATCGTTTCCTGTGGGAGGGGCGGGTCAGCTCAGCTCAGCTCAGCTCAGCTTGGAGCTGGTGCGACGCACAATGCGGATCTTGTGAGACAGCGCGGGTTTGCGGGTCACGCTGATGGCACGGCGTGTGACCACGTCCAGGGTGATATTCCAGAACCCGGTGCTCGGTGCGGTGATCTTGGCGGGGAACTTGTCGAACGCGCCGCCGTGGTAGGTGTGTCGGCCGCCATTCTTGAAGCTGCGAAAGTTCGCATCGCTCATTAGCCGGATATTACAAGTCTGCGAGCATTCGATGACAACAATGTCTCCCTCGTTGAGGTGCTCGCGCTGGTGGATGAATTTCATGAGGGTGTCTCCAGAAGGGCTTTTTCTGAAAAATCAGAACGATACGTAGGTTAAGATGGAGTTTATCAGCCCCAGCGCGTTTATTATCGGCCCGTGTTCAACGACGTCGACAATTTAAAACAGTTATTTACCGAGTTTTCAGGGATAAATCCTACGTGGGCGGGAGAAAAATACCATCCCCGCTGTCGTAGGGTCTTTATCGGAGGTTTTGTATGAAGTGGAGTGTGTT
Source organism: Pseudomonas sp. FW305-3-2-15-C-LB1 (assembly GCF_058787615.1). Lineage (NCBI taxonomy): Bacteria > Pseudomonadati > Pseudomonadota > Gammaproteobacteria > Pseudomonadales > Pseudomonadaceae > Pseudomonas > Pseudomonas sp. FW305-3-2-15-C-LB1. The sequence goes on from NZ_JBYSZX010000005.1 coordinate 110,809, forward strand.
GGTTCTGGCCCTGGCGATTGGTGGGTGTGCTTCGGTTGCAGATATCAAGCAGACCCCGCCGACCCTGGCGGTCATTTCCGGGAAGAAACCGCAGGAATATGCTGCCTGTGTAGTGCGCAAACTGTCCACCACGCGCCGCCCGCCGCAGATCGAGCCACATAAGGACGGTGTGCAGGTGATTGTGCCGCAGAAATTCTCGGCTGACCCGTCGGCGATTTTCGAGATCGAAGACCGCTCCAGTGGCAGCAGTATCAAGCTCTATGAGAGCATGTCCAATGTGCCGATCCGTCCCGGTGATGTGAAGAAGGCCGGCGAAGAGTGCATTTCCGGTTCATAAGCGCCGTTTCACCCACTGATCGGGCAGGGCATCCGTTAAACTCTCGCCCATTCAATGCAAAAATGCCGTGCAAACCCCCGGTTTGTGCGGCATTTGTTTTTTCGGGAAGTCTTTTATGAAGCGTGAACACGTCAGGGCTCGCCAGGCCGAAGGCCAGATATCGGCCACTCACATCATCCAGAACCCCGCTGACTTGGGGGAGTGGATTGTATTTTTCAAGAAAAGCGGTGGCCGCAGCTTTTTCCTGGTGGACGATCAGGATGAAGTCGAGTCGTTCTCGCGGCTGGATGACCTGGTGGAGACCATTCGTGGCCTGGGTATCAAGTTCGCCGACATCCAGTTGTAGGCGCTAAGCTTACTTGCACACGACTACGACACTGCGGCTTTTGAAGTTGCCAACGTCCTGGCCCAGGGTCTTTTCACTTTCCTTGAGCGAAGGCGTGCCTTCGGTGCCGACGATACGGTAGCCGGTGCCTGCGCAAGAAGCGTCGGCCTTTTCATAGCAGCTGGCCCAGGAATTGGCTTCGCCCGAGCAGTCGATGGTCAGGCCTTGCTCACCGTTTTTCAGGTAGACGTCAGAGGTGGTGGTGCATCCGGCGAGCGCCAGTCCTGCAGTCAGTGCCAGAATCTTGTTCATGTAGGTTCATCATCGAGGGTGTTGGAGGGCACGCTGACACTGTCGTGGGGCGTTTTGGCGAGATTATAGCGAACTGCCATCTACGTACAGACAAACACAAAAAAGCCCCGTTCACCGGGGCCTTCTGCACAGGGCGTTGACGTTTACTTGCCCTTGGGCCGTTTGCTCGAAGCGTGGCCTGCTTCATCCACAAACACTTCGGCTACGGCAATAGCCTGGCTTTCGCTGGCAAATGCGCCGGCGACGCTGTCGCCGTGGAAGTTGATCAGGTGCCAACCGTCTGCTCGCTTGGTGATCAGGTAGCCGTTCACGCCTTTTGGTTCTGACATCTATCAAGTATCTCGTGGTCTGGTTCAAGGGCCTAATGATAGCGCCAAATGTCGCGGGCACGCGCAAGTTATTCTAGGTCAGTGTTACCGCTGTAAAAGCATGCTAAAAAGGTCACAGCCCTTGGAAATACCCCGTGCAGGCTCATTTGGCCGTGCCGATGCAGATGCGCTTCGTAAGATACGCGGAACTTACGCCGAGATTTTTTCTCTATGATGACATCGCAACGCCAGCAGGACCCATTGTAAGGTGACTGCGGCCTGATTAGACTGCGCCGAATTCCGTACGCACAGCCCTTTGTAAGGACCCATATGATCAAGAAATGCTTGTTCCCAGCAGCCGGTTACGGCACTCGCTTCTTGCCAGCGACCAAGGCCATGCCCAAAGAGATGCTGCCGGTGGTGAACAAGCCACTGATTCAGTACGGCGTCGAAGAGGCACTGGATGCCGGCCTGAACGAAATCTCTATCGTGACCGGCCGTGGTAAGCGCGCGCTGGAAGACCACTTCGACATCAGCTACGAGCTGGAAAACCAGATCAAGGGCACCGACAAGGAAAAATACCTGGTCGGCATCCGCAAACTGCTGGACGAATGCTCGTTCTCCTACACCCGTCAGACTCAGATGAAAGGTCTCGGCCACGCCATCCTGACCGGCCGCCCGTTGATCGGTGACGAACCGTTCGCCGTGGTCCTGGCGGATGACCTGTGTGTGAACCTGGAAGGCGATGGCGTACTGACCCAGATGGTCAAGCTGTATCAAAAGTACCGTTGCACTATCGTTGCAGTGATGGAAGTGAACCCCACCGAAACCAACAAGTACGGCGTTATTGCCGGTGACGACATTGGCGATGGCCTGATCCGCGTGCGTGACATGGTCGAGAAACCAGCGCCGGAAGACGCACCTTCCAACCTGGCGATCATCGGTCGTTACATCCTGACTCCGGACATCTTCAAGCTGATCGAGGAAACCGAGCCAGGCAAGGGTGGCGAGATCCAGATCACCGATGCCCTGCTCAAGCAGGCCAAAGACGGTTGCGTGATTGCCTACAAATTCAAGGGCCAGCGTTTCGACTGCGGTGGCGCCGAGGGCTACATCGAAGCGACCAACTTCTGCTACGAGCATTTCTACAAGACTGGCAAGGCTTACTGATTCACGGTGTAGGCAGCCTGTTCCAAAAAAGCCACCTTCGGGTGGCTTTTTCGTTTTTCAGCCCCATGTAAGTCGGTATGCTGATGTCCTGCCGAGGAGAGTGAAATGGCCTACGATTTTGACCTGTATGTAATTGGCGCCGGTTCCGGCGGTGTGCGTGCGGCACGTTTTGCCGCAGGCTTTGGTGCCAAGGTGGCCGTGGCGGAAAGCCGCTACCTGGGCGGCACCTGTGTCAACGTCGGTTGCGTGCCGAAAAAACTGTTGGTGTACGGCGCTCATTTTGCCGAGGATTTCGAGCAGGCCAGCGGTTTTGGCTGGTCGTTGGGCGAGGCGAATTTTGATTGGGCCACCTTGATCGCCAACAAGGACCGCGAGATCAATCGCCTCAATGGCATCTATCGCAACCTGCTGGTCAACAGCGGCGTAACCCTGCATGAAGGGCATGCGCGCCTGGTGGATCCGCATCAGGTCGAAATCAATGGCCAGCGCTTTACCGCCAGGCACATTCTGATCGCAACGGGTGGTTGGCCGCAGATTCCGGAGATTCCTGGGCGCGAACACGCCATTGGCTCCAATGAAGCGTTTTTCCTCAAGGAATTGCCCAAGCGTGTGCTGGTGGTCGGCGGTGGTTACATCGCTGTCGAGTTTGCCGGTATTTTCCACGGCCTGGGCGCCCAGACCTCGTTGCTGTACCGCGGCGACCTGTTCCTGCGCGGCTTCGACGGTTCGGTACGCACGCACTTGAAGGAAGAGCTGACCAAGCGCGGCCTGGACCTGCAATTCAATGCCGATATCGAGCGCATCGACAAACAGGCCGATGGCAGCCTCAAGGCTACGCTGAAAGACGGCCGGGTGCTGGAAGCTGATTGCGTGTTCTACGCCACGGGGCGGCGCCCGATGCTGGATAACCTGGGCTTGGAGAACACCGGCGTCAAACTCGACAAGCGTGGTTTCGTTGAGGTGGATGACCTGTACCAGACCGCCGAGTCCTCGATCCTGGCCATCGGCGATGTGATCGGTCGTGTGCAATTGACGCCGGTTGCCCTGGCCGAAGGCATGGCCGTGGCGCGTCGCCTGTTCAAGCCTGAGCAGTATCGTGCGGTGGATTACAAGATGATCCCGACGGCGGTATTCAGCCTGCCGAACATTGGCACCGTGGGGCTCTGCGAAGAAGAGGCGAGGGAGAAGGGCCACAAGGTGCAGGTCTTCGAAAGCCGTTTCCGGCCGATGAAGCTGACCCTCACCGAGTGCCAGGAAAAGACCTTGATGAAGCTGGTGGTCGACGCCGACACCGACAAAGTGCTGGGTTGCCACATGGTCGGCCCGGATGCGGGTGAAATCGTGCAGGGCCTGGCGATCGCGCTCAAGGCAGGCGCGACCAAGCAGCACTTCGATGAAACCATCGGCGTGCACCCGACGGCGGCGGAAGAGTTCGTCACCATGCGCACGCCCGTAGCGGGCTGATCAAGCCTAGGGCGTTGCCTCTGGCGCCGCTGCAACGGCGGCGGCCAGGCGCAGCGCCTCGACACTGGCCTGGGCCTTGATCAGCTCCAGTTCCAGGGTTTTATTGGCTTGCTGCTGTTCGCCCAGCGCTTCCTGGCGTGACTGGTTCTCCACCGCTGCTACTCGCAGGCGCTCCTGCAACAGGGTGCGTTCGCTGTCAATCAGGCTCACCTGTTCAGTCAGCTTGAGCAGCCGGGCCTGATCCTTGCGGGATTGCTCTTGCAGTGCAGTCAATTCCCTCGCCGTTACCCGGTGCTCGATCAACAGACGCTCGTTGTCGCGATGCAGTTGGGTGATTTCATCCTGGCGCACCATGGCGCTCTGTTGGGCCTGGCGCAGTTCTGCCTGTACCTGTTGCAACTGGCCTTCATGGCGGCGCTGTTCCTGTTCGCGCTGCTCTTTTATGGCATTGCGGTAATGCTCCAGGGCGTCCCGGGCATGCAGATGCTTTTCTTCCAGCGAGCGAATCTGCTCGTCCTTGTCGCTGATCCTTAGCTCGTAATCACTGCACGCCTGGCTCAGCCCGGCGTTGCGGGTTTGCTCGGTCTGCAGGCTGGTGCTGGCGGTTTGCAGGGCTGCGCTTTCTTCTGCCAGGGCGGCCGCCTGGATATCGAACCGCTGCTGGAGTTGGTCATGGGCCTCCTGAAGGGCTTGCACCTGGGCGAGCAGGGCGGCCTTCTGCTGTTCGAACTGCGCCAGGGCCAGGTCGATTGGCTCTTGGGCTTTCTCTTTCAGGCGCTGGGCCAGTCGCGCCACCAGTTCGCCAAGCTCGTCGTCGATCGGCGCTTGGGTGATGGTGGTGCGCGTTTCGCTTTCATCCAGCTCTTTCAAATAACGATGAATGGTGGTTTTCGAGCCCGTATTGCCCATCTCGATACGTACTGCGTCGATGCTGGGGTTCTCGCCGCGGGCGAGGATTGCCAAGCGGGCTGTTTGAACTACTGCTTTGTTGATGCCGCCGCGAGCCATGGGGTCTCCGTCGATTTCGTAGTGTGGTACGTGGTATGTATATACGTACCATATCATAAACAAAAAAGTTGTTGTGACTCATCGTTTAACAGATGGGATATTGGCGTATTATCCCGTATCATGCGTGTTTGATTCGCGAAAGTCCCCGCCAGTAGTACAAATAGGCTTCCCATGAGCGATCTGGATCGTTACCTCAACGCCGCCACCCGCGATAACACGCGGCGCAGTTATCGCGCGGCCATCGAGCACTTCGAAGTGAGTTGGGGCGGGTTCCTGCCGGCAACCAGCGACAGCGTGGCGCGCTATCTGGTCGCATACGCAGGTGTGCTGGCAGTCAACACGCTGAAGCTGCGGTTGTCGGCACTGGCGCAGTGGCATGCCAGCCAGGGGTTTCCTGACCCGACCAAGGCGCCCGTGGTGCGCAAGGTACTCAAGGGCATTCGTGCTGTGCACCCGGCGCAGGAGAAGCAAGCCGAACCGTTGCAGCTCAAGCATCTGGAACAAGTGGTTGCTTCTCTTGACGCTGAAGCGATAGAGGCGGCGCAGGCACAGGACCAGCCCCGGTTGCTGCGTGCCAAGCGTGATACTGCGTTGATCCTGCTGGGCTTCTGGCGTGGCTTTCGCAGCGATGAGTTGTGTCGCCTTTCCATCGAGCATGTGCAAGCCACGCCTGGAGCGGGGATCAGCCTCTATCTACCCCGCAGCAAAAGCGACCGCGACAACCTCGGCAAGACCTATCACACCCCGGCACTGTTGCGGCTGTGTCCGGTGCAGGCCTATAGCGAGTGGCTCAGTGCCGCGGCTTTGGTACGTGGCCCGGTGTTTCGCGGTATTGATCGCTGGGGCAACCTGGGGGAAGAGGGCTTGCACCCCAACAGTGTGATCCCGCTGCTGCGCCAGGCCCTGGAGCGCGCCGGCATTCCCGCCGAGCACTACACCAGCCACTCGCTGCGCCGGGGTTTTGCCACCTGGGCTCATCGCAGCGGCTGGGATTTGAAGTCGTTGATGAGTTACGTCGGCTGGAGCGACATGAAATCCGCCATGCGCTATGTTGAAGCCACGCCCTTTCTCGGCATGACCCTGGCGACCCGACCGCTGCTTTGAGATTTCTTCTATTAATACAGTCACCTGATAGGGAAAACCAATCGTCAGCATCAGGTTTGCCAATGAGCCATCGGCGTAGAGAGTGGGTAGGATTCACCTCATCAACTTGCTAAGCCCTTCTACAAACCTGACGGAGAGTCAACGATGCCTATCATCAACAGCCAAGTAAAACCGTTCAAAGCTACCGCCTACAAAAACGGCAACTTCGTAGATGTGTCCGACGCTGACCTGAAAGGCAAGTGGTCCGTTGTGTTCTTCTACCCAGCCGACTTCACCTTCGTTTGCCCAACCGAGCTGGAAGACCTGGCTGACAACTATGCCGAGTTCCAGAAACTGGGCGTCGAGATCTACAGCGTTTCCACCGACACCCACTTTGCCCACGCTGCCTGGCACAACACTTCGCCAGCCATTGGCAAGATCCAGTACACCATGATCGGCGACCCGACCCTGACCATCTCTCGCAACTTCGACGTGCTGATCGAAGAAGCAGGCCTGGCAGACCGCGGTACTTTCGTGATCAACCCGGAAGGTCAGATCAAGATCGTTGAACTGAACGACGGTGGCGTTGGCCGTGATGCTTCCGAACTGCTGCGTAAAATCAAGGCCGCTCAGTACGTTGCTGCCCACCCAGGCGAAGTGTGCCCAGCCAAGTGGAAAGAAGGCGAGGCTACCCTGGCTCCGTCCCTGGACCTGGTCGGCAAGATCTAAGTCTGTGAAGTCTCAAGGGCGGGAATCCGCACTTAAGTAAGCTGCATCCGCCCCCAAAACGCCCGGGCGAGATTCGCTCGGGCGTTTTTTTGTCTGCAATAAACCGAATGAACAGGAAATCGCCCGTATGTTGGACGCCAATCTTAAAGCTCAGTTGAAGTCATACCTGGAACGGGTCACCCAGCCGATCGAGATCGTCGCCTCCCTCGACGACGGCGCGAAATCCCAGGAAATGCTTGCCCTTTTGCAGGACGTGGTCAGCCTCACCACGCTGATTACCCTGAAAACCGATGGCAATGATGCGCGTAAGCCGTCGTTCTCCATCAACCGCCCGGGTGCCGAGATCAGCCTGCGTTTTGCCGGCATCCCCATGGGCCATGAATTCACTTCGCTGGTGCTGGCCCTGCTGCAAGTCGGTGGCCACCCGTCGAAGGCCAGTGTCGAAGTGATCGAACAGATCCGCGCCCTCAAAGGCGAGTTCAGCTTCGAGACTTACTTCTCGCTGTCCTGCCAGAACTGCCCGGACGTAGTCCAGGCGTTGAACCTGATGGCCGTGCTCAACCCTAACATCCGCCACGTCGCCATCGACGGCGCACTGTTCCAGGCTGAGGTGGACGAGCGCCAGGTAATGGCAGTGCCCAGTGTGTACCTTAATGGTGTGAACTTCGGCCAGGGTCGCATGGGCCTGGAAGAGATCCTCGCCAAGCTCGACACCAGCGGCATCGAAAAAACCGCCGAGAAAATCAGCGCCAAAGAGGCCTTCGATGTACTCGTCGTCGGCGGCGGTCCTGCCGGTTCATCGGCTGCGATCTACGCCGCACGCAAAGGTATTCGCACCGGCGTCGCCGCCGAGCGTTTCGGCGGGCAAGTGCTGGACACCATGTCCATCGAGAACTTCATTTCGGTACAGGAAACCGAAGGCCCGAAATTGGCCAGCGCCCTGGAAGCCCACGTGCGCCAGTACGACGTGGACATCATGAACCTGCAGCGCGCCAGTGCCTTGATTCCGGCGAAAAACGCCGGTGACCTGCACGAAATTCGCTTCGAAAGCGGTGCTACTCTCAAATCCAAGACCGTGATCCTGGCGACCGGCGCCCGCTGGAGAGAAATGGGTGTCCCGGGCGAGCAGGAATACAAGGCCAAGGGTGTGTGCTTCTGCCCGCACTGTGACGGTCCGTTATTCAAGGGCAAGCGTGTAGCGGTGATCGGCGGCGGCAACTCCGGCGTGGAAGCGGCCATCGATCTGGCCGGTATCGTCAGCCACGTGACCTTGCTCGAGTTCGACAGCAAGTTGCGCGCCGACGCCGTGTTGCAGCGCAAGCTCTACAGCTTGCCGAACGTCGATGTGATCACCAGCGCGCTCACCAGCGAAGTGAAAGGCGATGGCCAGAAAGTTACCGGTCTGGCGTACAAGGACCGTGACAGCGGCGAGTTCAAGACCATCGACCTGGAAGGGATCTTTGTGCAAATCGGCCTGCTGCCCAACACCGACTGGCTCAAGGGCACCGTGGAACTGACGCCGCGTGGCGAGATCATCGTCGATGCGCGTGGCGAGACGTCACTGCCGGGCGTATTCGCTGCCGGTGATGTCACCACAGTGCCGTACAAGCAGATCGTGATTGCGGTGGGCGAGGGCGCCAAGGCTTCCCTCAGTGCGTTCGATCATCTGATCCGGACTTCTGCCCCGGCGTAAGGAAGGCCGCGCAAATGAAAAAACCCCATGAGCGATCATGGGGTTTTTTTCGTTACAGCGGCGCCGGCTGGATAATTTCGACCCAATACCCATCCGGGTCCTTGATGAAGGCCAGGCTCTTCATGCGACCGTCGGTCAGGCGCTTCTGGAAATCGCAGCCCAAAGCTTCGAAGCGCTCGCAGGCAGCGACGATATCCGGCACCGAGATACAGATATGGCCAAAACCACGTGGGTCGGTATTGCCGTTGTGATAGGCGAAGTCAGCGTCGTTTTCGGTGCCGTGGTTGTGGGTCAGTTCCAGGATGCCTGGAATCGACTTCATCCACTGGGTGCGCTCGGCAGCGTCGGCCGGAATCTGTGATTTATCGACCAGAGCGAGGAAGTACAGGCTGAATTCGGCTTCCGGGAAGTCGCGTTTTTCAACCAGGGAAAAGCCCAAGACACGGGTGTAGAAGTCCAGCGACTTGGTGATGTCCTTGACCCGCAGCATGGTGTGGTTGAACACGAAATTGGCGGTGGCGGTGTCAGGTTGGGCAGTGACGCCCGGGCAAGTGTTCAGTTCGTGCAGGCTCATGGGCCCTCCAGAAAAAATGGGGCAAACGCGGCTCTGAAATGTGAGCGGTTCCTTGGCTTGCGGCTGGCATCCGTGCAGCCGGGCCATGATACGCAAGGCTCGGTCCGGTCGCCAGATGAAAAAGCCACGCAGGCCTTGCGGCCTGTGGAGGCTGGGGCTCAAACTTTGGCCATTGAACCTTGGGTGTTTTTGGTAATGACTGAATTTCGTAAACCGCTGTTGGGCATGCTGTGCGTGTGGTTGGGCAGTTCCTGCGTAGTGGCCGCCGAGCCCGAAATTCATTGGCCTGGTGGGTGGCAGGTCGAGGAAGTCGTCGCGGATGAACAGGCACCTGTAAAACCCCAAGCAGTATCACGCCAGCGGGCAATCAAGAATGATGAAAACGGTACGACCCTGATGGTCATGGAGTTGACCGGGACACCGATTGAAGTTGGCCACAAGGTTAATCTTCAAGGCGTACTGCTGGAGATGCGCAAATCCATCCAGAAGGATTTTGCCCAGGGCGGTTATCAAAGCGTGTGCAGCAAGATGCGCCCTTCAACATTGAGCCGTCTTGAAGCGCTGGAAACTACTTGCGTGATAACCGAGAACGGGCGGCACGTGCTCTCGCAAACATTGGTGGGCGCGGTTGATACCGATAAGGCGTATGTTTTTTCATACGCAGGTCGGGCCGATGCGTATGAAGCAAGCAAGGAGGAAGTCAGTTCGGTACGCGATAGCCTGAAACTTTAAGTGCGTGAGGCATGTCGCTTTTGAACAAAGTGAAATGTTATTTAAGTTCGATTTCGAACCTTATAAGATAAAAAAGCCCCGCGTCAGCGGGGCTCTTTATAAATCCGGTACGATCAGCCGCGAAGCCAGGAATCTACAGTGGCAGGGCCGTACTGTTCTTTCCAGGCCTTGAGGCCACGGTGGTTACCGCCTTTGGTTTCGATCAGTTCACCGGTGTGCGGGTTCTGGTAAACCTTGACCACTCGCGCACGGCGCTGTTTGGGTGCGGCAGCAGCGGCGCTGGACTTGCCCGGGTTTGGATCAAGGATGGAAATGATGTCGCGCAGGCCTTTGCCATAGCTCTTCATCAGGGCTTGAAGCTTTTCTTCGAATTCGATTTCTTTCTTCAGGCCAGCATCGTTCTTCAGGGATTCCAGCTGGGCAAGCTGCTCTTGAAGGGCTTTTTCTGCTGCGCGAAATTCGGCGAGTCTGGACAAAATCTGTACTCCAATAGTGTAGTTGGCTGATATCAACTGCAGACAAAGCTATAAGCCAAGCGCTTTAAGGCGACCCAGGAAAGAAGTCGTCTCGCGAGTTCTGCACAGGCAGGAAAAATTGTAGTAGTTAATGCGCCACGAGTAAATCATGTCTTTTCTCCAGACCCAACTATTTCAGTACAGGTAGTGCATGGCTATTCAATGACGCGCCAGCGATTTAATAAATTCATCACAGGGTAAAGGCTTTCCAAACAGGTAGCCTTGCAGGAAGTCCACCCCTTGAGCGGCCAGGTAATCACACTGTTCGCGCGTCTCCACACCTTCTGCAACAATGCCCAAGTCGAGCTTGCCCGACAGCTCTATGATGCTGTCCAGAATATGCCCCGATAGTGCATCTGCACCGATCATGGCGACAAAACTCTGGTCAATCTTCAAGTAGTCCACATTGAAGTTGCGTAAATAGCCCAGGCTGGAATGGCCGGTGCCAAAATCGTCAATGGCAATCATCACCCCCAATTGATGCAAGGCGTCGAACAAGCGGCGGGTAATCTCGGTGGGTTCGATCAACTCGCGTTCGGTCAACTCCAGCACCAGAGTCACCTGGCCTACGGGAAAGGCGGCGAGAAACTCACGGCAGTCCTCCACCAGTGCCAGGTCCTGGCAGTGGCGTGCAGTGATGTTCACACCAATATGGAATCCCGGGCTGAAACGCGTGGCATGGGGCGCCAGTTGCGCGGCGGTCTGGCGCAGGAGAGCACGAGTCATCGGCACGATCAGGCCCGAATGCTCGGCCAGGGGGATAAACAGATCGGGTCGCACCAGCCCTTCCTTAGGGTGTTGCCAGCGCATCAGTACCTCGCAGCCTGCCCATTCACGGGTATCACCGCGCACCACGGGCTGGAAGTACGGAATGAATTCGTTGGCGGCCAATGCCCGATACAGTTCATGGGTGGGGGCCGAAGAGCGTTTTTGCAGCCAATGCGCCAGCGCCCCAGCCAGCAGGCCAAAGAACACCAGCAGGCTGAACAACGCCGGGTATCGAGCCTGCATGTAGCGCCAGACTTCGCCAGCCGGCATGCCTGCGTCGACGCTGTAGTGATAACGCGAGGATGCAAGATGGTGGTGCGCCACGGCAAATACCGGCACCGCGGTGTCATGCACTTTTCCATCGGCCCCCAGCCAATGGGGCCCGACTTGCAGTACCAGGTCGGCGTAACGACTGATCAGGCGCAAGGCGTTGGTCAGGTGGTAGCCGTCGATCGACGCAAATGCGGCCTTGTCACCCTCGACCAGCCGGTACACCAGCAGAGCGGTATCCGGCGTCACCGGGTTGCCATCCATCAACCACAACTTGCCGTCTACATAATCATCCGGATTGACCGGCGACGCGTATTGGTCGCCAAACAACGAGCTGCAGTAGATGTTTCTCTGCCAGGACAAGGTGGTCGCCCGCACGAATGGACGGCGCGTGACCTGCTCGCGCAATGCCAGCTGCGCGCCGTTATCACAGGGTTGACCTGCCAGTGGCAGCAACGCCTGGGCGGCGAGGGCGGTGTTATCGAGCATCAAGTCGAATTGGCGCACAGCTTCCTGCGCGGTCTGGGCGGTGCTTTGTTCAAGGGTGCGTTCGGCCTGCCAATGGAGGATCGCCACGCCCAATGCAACGGGCACCATGGCGCAAAATACGCTGATCAGGTTACGGGTGGCACGGCTGCGCGGGCCTTGGACGGTCAAGGGCATGGGGTAAAAGCCTGGTACGAGGTGAGAGAGGCGTCAGTACGGCGGGTCGGACATGACTCGATGATAGTTGCAGTCGCCGCAATAAGCTCGGGATACCTACCCGTTCGGTCAGTAGGCAGTCTTGCGGGCGTTATCTGGGACTGCTACTGGCAGTGCTGCTGCACGGTGGACCGGCGACGGTAGATGCCGGTGTGATCATCAACGGCACGCGCCATATCTACTGATCGCCCCACGGTCCGCCACCCGCCTGTCCTTCGACGCGATCCTGAAGTTGCCGTCCGGCGCTGCCAGCCTGCGCTTCAGTACCGTGGATGACAACGGCGCGCTGCGCCATCATCGCCAGCCGCTATAGCGGTGTGACATGCCCATAGTCCAGGCCTTGTGCCACGCGAATAAACGCCAGGGTGGCGGGTGACGCCTGGCGGCGGTCCAGCACCGCCAGTCCAATCGAACGGGTAATGGCCGGTGCCAGTGGGCGTGCCACATAACGCGGGTCTGGCGTAACCGGCAGGGAACCCTGGGCCACCACGCTGACGCCATCGCCACGGCTCACCGCTTCCAGCGTGCTGAGCAACTGCGCGCAACGGTAACGCACCTTCGGGGTCAACCGGGCATCGGCGAACAGGCGCGAGACCAGCTCCGACGAGCCGGCCTCGGTCAGGATGAAGGGCGCCTCGCAGAGATCTCCAAGGCGCAGGGCAGGGTGTGCGACCAGGGGGTGGTTGGCCGGCAACAGCGCGACCATCTGATCGGTGAACAGCGCGAAGGTGTCGAATCGCTCTTGCTCCAGCACCACGAAACCCACGTCGATGCGCCGCTCATCCAGCCATTGGATGACCTGGCGGTCCGGGCCTTCATCGACATGCACCTCAATGTCGGGGTAGGCCTGGCGAAACGGCCAAAGGATCTGCGGCAACAGCCGATTGGACGACGTTGGCCCGAAGGAGCCGATGCGCAGCGTGCCGCGCTTCAAGCCCCGGGCATCGGCGGCCTCCTGTTCAAGGGTGCCGGCCAGGCCGAGCATGGCGCGGGCGCGCAGCAGCAATTGTTCGCCAATGTCGGTCAACGCCACATGGGCTTGATGACGACGGAACAGCTCCACCCCCAGTTCCTGCTCCAGGCCCTTGATGGCATGGGACACCGCCGATTGGCTGATACCCAGGCGGTTGGCCGCATGGGTAAAGCCTTGCAGCTCAGCGACCAGGGAGAAAATTTCAAGTTGGGTCAGGGTCATGAGTATTTACTCATTTTACGATGATCAAGTATCAGGCAAACACTAGGCTAACTCGTTCAGCACCAGAGCAATACCACCATGAAACCTTCCACCGATTGTTTGACCTACTTGAAGCTCGCTGCCGTCTCCATGATCTGGGGCGGCACCTTCGTCGCCGGGCGCTACCTGTCCGGTGCCATCGACCCGCTGCTGGCGGCCAGCCTGCGTTTTCTGCTGGCCAGCGTCGCGCTGTTGCTGTTCATGGCGTTTGCGCGCATTCCCCTGGCCCGTCCAAACCTGGCGCAGTTGGGGCGACTGGCATTGCTGGGATTTTTCGGCATCTTTTTCTACAACCTGTGCTTCTTCTACGGCTTGCAGTACATCGGCGCCTCGCGGGCATCGCTGATCGTCGCCTTGAACCCAGCGGTGATTGGCCTGACATCCTGGCTGTTATTCAAGGAACGCCTGGGGCTTGGCAAGGCACTGGGGATCGGGTTGTGCCTGGCGGGCGCGGCGGTTGTCATCATCAACCGCGACCCACTGGGGCTGCAGGGTGCGACCAACGCCTGGCGCGGCGATCTGCTGATCGCCGGCTGCGTGGCGGGGTGGGGCGTCTATTCGCTGGGCGCACGCGCGCTTAACCAGCGCCTGGGGCCCTTGCAGACCGTCACCTGGTCGGTGTTGCTGGGAACGCTGATGCTTACGCTCATCACGCTGTTGAGCGGGCGACTGACTCTGGTTGCGCTCAGTGCTATCCACCTGCCGCAGTTGTACAGCCTGCTCTACCTCGGGGTACTGGGCTCGGCCCTGGCGTATATCGGCTATTACGATGGCATCCGGCGTATTGGCGCGACCCGCAGTGGTGTATTCATCGCGCTCAATCCGCTGACGGCGGTGATCTGTGGCGCCGTGCTGCTGGACGAGCCTTTCACCCTGCCCATGCTGATGGGCGGTGCGATCATCCTGGCGGGCATCTACCTGTGCAATAAACCCCTTGCACGGGTGCGGGTAATGGGGATTTGATAAGAGTACGGACAAACGCAGTTACGCTGTGTAGAATCGATTTACGCATACAAGAATATGGACTTGTGCTCACGCAAGCCTAAGCCGTCAGAGACCGATGACATCATGAAGCTACTCGGCTCCCCCCTCATCTTTGGTGACTTCCTCGCCCGCAGTGTGCGAGGTCTTTCCTGTGCGCCGCCCGTGCTCCCCATCCTTGCTGGCAATTGAAACCTTCAAAACACAAGAATGATGAGGCGCCAAATCATGGCAGATCTATACGAAAACCCAATGGGCCTGATGGGCTTTGAATTCATCGAATTCGCGTCGCCGACGCCAGGCACCCTGGAGCCGATCTTCGAGATCATGGGCTTCACCAAGGTCGCGACCCACCGTTCCAAGAACGTGCACCTGTATCGCCAGGGCGAGATCAACCTGATCCTCAACAACGAACCCAACAGCATCGCTTCCTACTTCGCTGCCGAACACGGCCCGTCGGTGTGCGGCATGGCGTTCCGCGTCAAGGACTCGCAAAAAGCCTACAACCGCGCGCTGGAACTGGGCGCCCAGCCGATCCACATCGAAACCGGCCCGATGGAGCTGAACCTGCCAGCCATCAAGGGTATCGGCGGCGCGCCGCTGTACCTGATCGACCGTTTCGGCGAAGGCAGCTCGATCTACGACATCGACTTCGTCTACCTCGAAGGCGTGGAGCGCAACCCGGTGGGTGCGGGACTGAAGGTCATCGACCATCTGACCCACAACGTGTATCGCGGCCGCATGGTTTACTGGGCGAACTTCTACGAGAAGCTGTTCAACTTCCGTGAAGCGCGTTACTTCGATATCAAGGGCGAGTACACCGGCCTGACGTCCAAGGCCATGAGCGCGCCGGATGGCATGATCCGCATCCCGCTGAACGAAGAGTCGTCCAAGGGCGCCGGCCAGATCGAAGAGTTCCTGATGCAGTTCAACGGCGAGGGCATCCAGCACGTGGCGTTCCTCACCGACGACCTGGTCAAGACCTGGGACGCGTTGAAGAAGATCGGCATGCGCTTTATGACAGCGCCGCCGGACACCTACTACGAAATGCTCGAAGGCCGCTTGCCGAACCATGGCGAGCCGGTGGATCAACTGCAGGCACGCGGCATTCTGCTGGACGGTTCCTCGGTTGAAGGCGACAAGCGCCTGCTGCTGCAGATCTTCTCGGAAACCTTGATGGGGCCGGTGTTCTTCGAGTTCATCCAGCGCAAGGGCGATGATGGGTTTGGCGAGGGTAACTTCAAGGCGCTGTTCGAGTCGATCGAACGCGACCAGGTGCGTCGTGGGGTGTTGACCACCGACTAACGCACACGAAAAAGCCCGGCCATGGGTAACCTGGCCGGGCTTTTTGCTGTCTGCCGATCAGGCTTTACGCTGGCGTACCAAGTGCTTGAACCCTTCAAACACCAGCACCATCACCGCCAGCCAGATCGGGATGTAGGTCAACCATTCGCCGCCCTTGATCCCTTCACCCAGGATCAACGCCACTCCCAGCAGTAGCACTGGCTCAACGTAGCTGAGCAGCCCGAACAGGCTGAACGCCAGCAGGCGGCTGGCGATGATGTAGCTCACCAGTGCTGACGCGCTGATCAGGCCCAGCGTCGGAATCAGCGCGTATAGCTTGGGGTGCGCATCCAGCACCGCAAAGCCTTGCTCGCCGCTTTGCACAAACCACCAGGCCACCGGCAGCATCAACGCCATGTCCAGCCAGAGCCCACCCAAATGGTCGGTCTTGAGGTACTTGCGCACGATGAAATAGACCGGGTAGCCGATGATCACCACCAGCGTGGCCCAGGAAAAACCACCGGCCTGGTACAGCTCGTTGAGCACCCCAAGGCCGGCGAAACAGACGGCGATCTGTTGTAAGTACGACAGCTGTTCGCCCCACACCAGGCGGCCGGTCAGGACCATGGTCAGCGGCAACAGGAAGTACCCCACCGACACATCCAGGCTGCGTCCATTCAGCGGTGCCCACATGAATAACCACAACTGCACGCCCAGCAAAGCCGAAGACACCAGCACGCCCGCGATCAAGGCAGGTCGGGCCGCCAACATCCGCAGCAGCTCCCACACCCGTCGCCATTCGCCGCTGACGATCATGAACACCGTCATGCACGGCACGGTGAGCAACATGCGCCAGCCGAAAATTTCCAGGCCGCTCAAAGGCGTGAGCAGTGACGTGAAGTAATACATCACGCCAAACAACACCGAGGCCAAGACCGATAACACGACACCTTTAGACACGCTGTCCTCGCGAAAAACCATTGATACGAAAAGAGGGGAAATTTCAGGAGGGGATTATGGTGCTTTTAGCAGGAGAGGGGTGCGCTGTTTTGGGGCGTTTTTCAGCAAATTTTCGCGTTAGTCCGCTGCGGGGGCGGGCTAACTGTGGCGAGCGGGCTTGCCCCGCGTTGGGTTGCGTAGCAGCCCCAAAAAAACTGGGAGCGCTGCGCACTCCAACGCGGGGCAAGCCCGCTCGCCACAATACTGTGTTCTGCTCAGTAACAGGGCTACCGGGCTTAAGCTCGCGCCACGCGCCCCGACACAAAATGCCCGACGTCATTGAACCCTGGCGTCGACGAATGCCCCGGCGTCACCAGCGAATCGATGAACGCTTCATCCTCGATCGTGATCTTCACGTCCAACGCCTCGAGGTAGGCATCCCATTGCGCTTCGGTGCGCGGCCCGACAATCGCCGAGCTCACCGCCGAATTGTTCAATACCCAGGCAATCGCAAACTCCACGATCCCCACACCACGCCCTTGGGTGTACTGCTGGATCTGCTGGGCGATGCGCAGCGATTCCACGCGCCATTCGGTTTCCAGGATGCGCTTGTCCTGGCGCGCCGCACGGCTGCCGGCCTCGGGGGTGACGTCCGGCGCGTATTTGCCACTGAGCACGCCACGGGCCAATGGGCTGTAAGGCACCACACCCAGGCCATAGGCGGCTGCGGCAGTGAGCTGCTCGACTTCGGCCTGGCGGTTGACGATGTTGTACAGCGGCTGGCTGATGATCGGCTTGTCGACACCCAGGCGTTCGGCCACGCGAATCACCTCGGCAATGCGCCAGCCGCGATAGTTCGACAGGCCCCAGTAGCGGATCTTGCCCTGGCGGATCAGGTCGCCGATCGCCGATACCGTCACTTCCAGCGGGGTGTTGTGGTCTTCGCGGTGCAGGTAGTAGATGTCCAGGTAATCGGTATCGAGCCGGGTCAGGCTGGCTTCCAGTGCGTTGAAAATACGTTTGCGGCTCAAGCCGCTGCGGTTGGGCAAACCGTCCACCGGGCCGATGCCAACCTTGGACGCCACCACCCAGTCCTGGCGATTGCGCACGATGGCTTCGCCGACGATTTCCTCGGAACGTCCGCCGGTGTAGACGTCCGCCGTGTCGATAAAATTGATGCCCTGGTCCCAGGCCTTGTCGATGATGCGCAGCGAGTCCTCGGTGTTGGTCTGTTCGCCAAACATCATGGTGCCCAGGGTCAAGGCGCTGACCTTCAACCCGGACTGGCCCAATGTGCGGTAAATCATGGAAAACTCCTCAAGGCAGGGAAACGTGCCCAATGCAATACCAGACTCGGCCGCTCTGGGACAAGCCCTGCACGCGTTTCTTCATGGACTCAGCAGCACCTGACAACGCTGCTGCAGGAAACGGTGCAGCACCTTCACCCGTTCCGACACCTGCAGCCGGTGCGGGCACATCAGGTTGAAGGGCGTCGGTTCGCCCTGCCAGTCAGGCAGCAACGGCACCAGCCGACCGGCCTTGATGTCCTGGGCAATATCCAGGTTGGCCTTGTAGGCGATGCCGTGACCGGCCAATGCCCAGCGCCGCACGATTTCGCCGTCATCGCTCAAGTAGTCCCCCGACACTTCGACCTCCTGCAACACCGCGCCCTGGCGGAAATACCAGGTATTGTTGGCACGGCCCCGACGCATGTAGCGCAGCGTGTTGTGTTGTGCCAGGTCGGCCGGAGTCCGGGGCGTGCCGTGACGCGCCAGGTAATCCGGGCTGGCGCAGGGGATGCGGTGGTGGTCGGGCACCACTGGCAGTGCCACTAGGCTGGAGTCCCGGGGGACACCAAAGCGCAGGGCAATGTCCACGGTGTCGCGGAACAGGTCGGCATTGCTGTCGTTGAGCAGCAATTGCAGGCGGATATTCGGGTGTTCGAGCTTGAACGCATCCAGCCAGCCCAGCAGCACATTGCGCCCGAAGTCCGAGGGCGCCGCCAGTTGCAGCAAACCGCTGAGGCTCTGGCCCTGCTGCTTGATCGCCTGTTCGCCCTCGGACAGTGCCTCCAGTGCGACGCGCACGCTCTCCAGGTAGCGCCGACCTTCTTCGGTCAAGCGCATGCTGCGGGTCGAGCGCGCCAGCAGGCGAATGCCCAGGCGGGTTTCCAGGCGCTTGAGGGCGATACTGGCGGCGGCCGGGGTCAAGCCGAGCCCGCGGGCGGCGGCAGACAGGCTGCCGGTGTCGGCGGTGCGCACGAAGACTTCAAGGTCGAGGGTTGAGCTCATTTGTAAAAATCCTTTAAAGATCTTGTCGTTTTACCGGGATTTTTCGTCGATTGCCAAGCTGGGAAGATGAACCCTCACTTTCTCAATCAGGAATTTCCCCATGACTTCTTCCCTCAACGGCAAAACCGTCATCGTGATTGGCGGCAGCAGCGGAATCGGCGCAGCCGTGGCCAAGGCCGCCGCTGCGCGCGGGGCGCAGGTGGTGTTGGCCGGGCGGCGCTTGGTCAGCGGCGTGGTAAACGGCCTGCGCAGCGAACCGGTGGACGTCACCGATGCAGGGTCTTTGCAACAATTGTTCGAACGCGTGGGGCGGTTCGACCACCTGGTCTACACCTCAGGGCCAACCGTGCGTGCCAAGACCTTGATCGAAACCGATCTGACCGAGGCTCAGGACAACTTCAACGTGAAACTCTGGGGCTCGTTACGGGCGATCCAACTGGCGCTGCCATTCCTGGATAAGCACGGCAGCATCAGCCTGACCTCTGGGCAACTGGGACGTAAATTGGCGCCGGGCCAGTTCATCAAGACCGGGATCAACGCCGCCACCGAAGCTCTGGGCAAACAGTTGGCCAAAGAACTGGCCCCGCGTCGGGTCAATGTGATCAGCCCAGGCGTGATTGATACGCCAGCGTATGGGGGGTTGTCTGAAGAACAACGTCTGGCGATGTTCGCCAAGGTGGGAGAGGGGGTGCCGGTAGGGCGAGTGGGACAGGCTGAAGAAGTAGCACAGGTCTATGTGTTGGCGATGGAGAATGGGTTTATGACCGGTGCTGTGATCGATATCGACGGCGGCGGTACGCTGTAGCTTGTTGAGAAAGGTGATTGAACGAAATTGTCCGGCAGACCACATAGCCCATGAGGGCTGCTCGAGCCGAGCAGCCCTTCACGTTCATTTTCTGGAGAGAGCCCATGTCAACAGTGAATCACCCCACACCGTTCCCAGGGGCCAACGCCCTCATCGAGTCGATTATCGGCACGATTCAAGGCCGGCAACCCACCGAACAAAGACCACTGACGGATGACCAGAAGCGAGTGCTGGAGGGGAAACCCGTAGCACCCGATTCGAAAATCACTTATTGACGCAGGCCGCTTAGCCCTTAAGGGTACGCGTCATCCGCAACGCCAACACGCTGCCGGCGACAATCACCGCCGCCAGCAGGTACAGCGCCACATCCGTGGACCCGGTGGCATCCTTCACAAAACCCACGATATACGGGCTGAGGAAGCCGGCCATCTGGCCCATGGAATTGATCAACGCCAGGCCGCCTGCCGCCGCGCCCGCACTGAGCATGGCGGTGGGCACCGGCCAGAACATTGGCAGGCCGGTGAGGGCGCCCATGGTGGCGATGGTCAGGCCAAGGATCGCAATCGCCGGCGTGGTGGCGAAGTTCACCGCGATTACCAGGCCGATTGCGCCCATCAGCATCGGCACCACCAAGTGCCAGCGACGCTCCTTGCGCAAGTCGGCGGAACGGCCCACCAGCAGCATGAATACCGCCGCCAGCAGGTAGGGGATAGCACTGAGCCAGCCGATCACCAGGTTATCGCTGAACCCCAGGTTCTTGATGATCGACGGCAGCCAGAAGTTGATGGCGTACACGCCGCTCTGGATGCAGAAGTAGATCAGGCCGAACGCCCAGATCGCCGGGTTCTTGAACACTTCGGCCAGCGAATCGGTGGTGGTTTTCGGCTTATTGGCCAGGTCAGTCGCCTGGTCGGCTTCCAGCACCGCGCGTTCGTGGGGCTTGAGCCACTTGGCGTTGGCGAAACTGTCGCTGAGCAGGAAGTAGGCAAGGGCGCCCAGAATCACGGTCGGGATGCCTTGCAGCAGGAACATCCACTGCCAGCCTGCAAGGCCACCCTGGCCGGCAGCGAAGTGGTTGAGGATCCAGCCGGAGAACGGGCTGCCGAGCAAACCGGACACCGGAATGGCCGACATGAACAACGCCATGATCCGCCCACGGCGGAACGTCGGGAACCACTGCGAGAGGTACAGCACCACACCGGGGAAGAAGCCCGCTTCAGCGGCACCGGTGAACAGGCGCAGGGTGTAGAAGTGCGTCGGTGTGGTGACGAACAGCAGGCAGGTGGACAGCGTGCCCCAGACGATCATCATCAACGCAATCCAGCGGCGCGGACCGAACCTGGTCAACGCCAGGTTGCTCGGCACCCCGCACAGCACGTAGCCGATAAAGAAGATCCCGGCCCCGAGGCCGTACACGGTTTCGCTGAATTTCAACGCGTCGAGCATCTGCAGCTTGGCAAAGCCGACGTTTACCCGGTCCAGGTAGTTGAACAGATAGCAGATGAAAATGAAGGGGATCAGGCGCAGGGTAATGCGCTTGTAGATGGCGTTTTTATCGTCATCGGTGGCCAGTGTGGCTGCGGCGCTCTGTGACATGGGAGTCTCTCTTTATTATGATTTTTCGCGATGCGAGGGTAACGTTGATCGCCTGAAGAGTCTCGGCCCTCTGGCGGGCCGCTGTCTTTGTGCTTGCGCACAGCGAACCCTGCTTTGCGCTGTGCCGATGAACAATCATCCTTTCAAGGAACTTAGCCGCATGTTCGAGCTGGATCATGACCTGGCGCAGGATATCGTCGATCGGACCATGGCGATCCTGCCTCACAACGTCAATGTCATGGACAGCCAGGGCCTGATTCTCGGCAGCGGCGAACCCGAGCGTATCAATACCCGCCATGAGGGCGCGCAACTGGTGCTCGCCAATGGCCGAGTGGTGGAAATCGACGGCCAGACCGCCAAGCACCTCAAGGGCGTGCAGCCGGGTATCAACCTGCCGCTGCTGCACGACGGCCGCCTGATCGGCGTGCTGGGCATCACCGGCGAACCGGAAGGCCTGCGTACCTACGCCGAACTGGTGCGCATGACCGCCGAAATGCTGGTGAGCCATCGCCACCAGCAGGCCGAACAACAATGGCGGCGCCAGCGTTGCGATGACCTGCTGGCCCTGCTGCTGGCGGAAACCGGCGACTCGCCACGCCTGGTGGACGAAGCCCAGCAACTGGGGCTCAAGCCGCAGATGGCGCGCACCCCTTATCTGTTTGAACTCGGCGCGGGGCAATCGGCAGAGGCGTTGGGTAGCTGGCTGACCTCGCGTTATCCGGACAGCTGGTGTGTCAGCTCGGCGCAGTATTCATTGTTGTGGTGCCGGCCAGCCGCGGTGCCGGTCGACAACCCGCGCCTGCTGGAAAAACTCGACGGCCTCGGCTGGCATGTCCTGCGTGTCGCCGTGGGCGGGCAAGCGGATGGGCTGGCGGGGCTGCGTCGCTGCTATCGGCGTGTCGGTGATTTACTCGCCTACGGTCGCGATGTGTTGCCGCAGTCACGCTTGCTGACGCTCAACCGCTATCGCCTGCCGGTAATGCTCTGGCGCCATCGCAACGACGACGCCCTCGACGAACTGCTCAATCCGCTGCGCAAAGTGCTGGCCAAGGACGGCAATGGCCAACTACTGGCCACGCTGCGCAGCTGGTGCGAACACGACGGGCAAAGCCAGGCCTGCGCCGACGCCCTGGGTATTCACCGCAACAGCCTGCGTTATCGCATGGAGCGGATTGCCGAACTCAGTGGCGTCGACCCGTTGACCCTGGACGGCATGCTCGCCCTTTACCTGGGCGTACAACTGCTGCCCCAGACTTTGTCGGAATGAACAACAAAGCGCCGCCGCACTTGTGCATCGGACCGGCGTCAGCGGCGGTGGCAACTGGCAGCATGGGCGTCATAAAAACCGGAGAAAGCCCATGAAAATCATCATCGCCCCCGACTCGTTCAAGGACAGCCTCAGTGCCGAAGGCGTCGCCCAGGCTATTGCCGAAGGGCTGGCACAGGTGTGGCCCGATGCCGAGTTGGTCCAATGCCCAATGGCGGACGGTGGTGAAGGCACAGTGGATGCGGTGCTCGCGGCGTGCAACGGCCAATTGCGCCACCACGTCGTGCGTGGCCCGCTTGACAGCGCAGTTGAAGCACACTGGGGCTGGTTGGCCGACAGCCACACCGCGATCATCGAAATGGCCGAGGCCAGCGGCCTGCAGTTGGTACCGCCGGGCCAGCGCGACGCATGCACCACCACCACCCATGGCACTGGCGAACTGATCCGTGCGGCACTGGATGCCGGCGCTGAGCGCATCATCCTGGCGATTGGCGGCAGTGCCACCAACGATGGCGGTGCCGGCGCGATGCAGGCGCTCGGTGTGCAGCTGTTCGACGCCGACGACCAACCGCTGCCACCCGGTGGCCTGGCCCTGGCGCGCCTGGCGCGGATCAGCCTGGAACACCTCGACCCACGCCTGGCGCAGGTACGCTTTGAAATCGCCGCGGACGTGAACAATCCGCTGTGCGGCCCCCACGGCGCCTCGGCGATTTTCGGCCCGCAAAAAGGCGCGAATCCCGAGCAAGTCCAACAACTCGACGCCGCCCTTGGCCGCTTCGCCGATCACTGCGCCAACGTGCTATCCAAGGATGTACGCGATGAACCCGGCAGCGGCGCCGCAGGTGGCTTGGGCTTTGCGGCCAAGGCCTTTCTCGGCGCGCAGTTCCGCGCTGGCGTAGAGGTAGTGGCCGAACTGGTCGGCCTGGACGCCGCCGTACGCGGCGCCGACCTGGTGATCACCGGCGAAGGCCGTTTCGACGCCCAGACCCTGCGCGGCAAAACCCCGTTCGGCGTGGCGCGCATCGCCCGGCAGCACAAGGTGCCCGTTATCGTGATCGCCGGCACCTTGGGCGATGGCTACGAGCAGATGTATGCCCATGGCGTGGATGCGGCATTTGCCTTGCCCTCAGGACCGATGACTTTGGAACAGGCCTGCGCTGAGGCGCCGCGCCTGCTCAGTGAGCGGGCAGCCGATGTTGCGCGGCTGTGGCGCACCGCAGGCAAGCACTGACGGACAGGCCCGAACATGGGACAATCCGCGCCTTTTCGACACGGAGAGTCCCCATGCTGCGCCCCGCCTTCCTGGTCCTGTTACTCACTGGCGCCACCCCCCCGGTCTTCGCCCAACCACCCTCCGAAACCGTACCGCTGCTGCGTGAGATCAAGCAGTGGGTGGTCGGTTGCGACAACCTGCGCAATTGTCATGCCCTCAGCGCGCCCAGCGGCGTGGATGAAGAGGACTACAGCTCGTTGACGTTGCACATCTGGCATCAGGCCGGCCCGCAAGGGTATCCGCGTTTGCGCTTCGATCATCGAGGTCAGGACGTTGACCTTTCCACTTTGACGCTGGACGGCCAGCCCCTGGGCCTGGAGCTGACGCGGGAATTGCACGTTGAGCTGGATGACCAGGGCGGTGATCCCGAGGTGCAGTCGTATGGGGTGATTGATGGCGCAGGGACGCGGCGCTGGTTGCAGCGTCTGCGCAATGGCCAGCGCCTGCAGTTGCCAGGCGAGGGCGCCGCGCACGTATCGCTGAGCGGGTTGAGTGCTTCGCTGCTGTTGATGGATGCAGTACAGGGACGCGTGGACAACGTGACGGCCCTGGCTCGACCTGGCAAGGGCGCGCCCAGCGAGGTGCCACCACGGGCGCCAACGCCGATATTGCGCAAGTTTACGCCAGCGCCGCCGTTGACCGCGCAGGAGCAGGCCGGGTTGGTGGCGGCTGCATTGCAGGCCGTCACGCCGGAAGAGGGTGAAGCCGAGGCAAAAGCCGGTGCCCTGACGGCACGCCAGGCAATGACCGTGACACGTTATGACTGTGCGGCCTACAACTGCG
The DNA here is from genome assembly GCF_058787615.1 of Pseudomonas sp. FW305-3-2-15-C-LB1. Classification (NCBI taxonomy): domain Bacteria; kingdom Pseudomonadati; phylum Pseudomonadota; class Gammaproteobacteria; order Pseudomonadales; family Pseudomonadaceae; genus Pseudomonas; species Pseudomonas sp. FW305-3-2-15-C-LB1. The sequence goes on from NZ_JBYSZX010000005.1 coordinate 135,252, forward strand.
AGTTCAATGTCAGCAGCCGTGAGCGGCAGGCGCCCTACACCGAGACGCTGATGGACCTGCAGCCGCTGCCTCTGGAAGACGCCGCGCTGCAAGGCTCGGTCGGCTATGACGAGGCTTCCGGCACACTGAGTTACTTCTACAAGCAGCGTGGCATCGGTGATTGCGGCGGCGGGGCCTCCTGGGTGTTCGACGGCAAGCGCTTCCAGCTCAGCGAGTTCCACCGGATGCCGCGTTGCACCGGGGTCGGTTACGGTGACTGGCCGTCGCTGTGGTCAACCGTGCCAGCCCCCTAGCCACCGGCTCAATGTCGCCCCTACACTGGCCGGCCACGTGTCTTTCAAAGGATGAAACACCATGCACACGCCTGAACCCCCTATCGTGATCCAGCGCTTCACCGAGGCCCACCTTGAAGGCGTCGCTGCGCTCTACAACGAACCGGCCGTGTGCCGTCAGGTGCTGCAAATGCCTTTCCAGTCAGTCGAGATGTGGCGCAAACGCCTGGTGATGGACAACGAGCGGCGGCTGCAACTGGTGGCGTTGCATGGCGGTGAGGTGGTCGGCCAGCTGGGCCTGGAACAGTACCTGCGCGTGCGCCAGGCCCATGTCGGTTCGTTCGGCATGGGCGTGGCAACGGCGTGGCAGGGCAAGGGCGTCGGTTCGCGGCTGCTGACGGCCGCGCTGGACGTGGCCGACAACTGGATGAACCTGCACCGCGTGGAACTCACGGTGTACGCCGACAACGAAGCGGCGCAGCGGCTGTACCGCAAGTTCGGCTTTGCTGTCGAAGGCGTATTGCGTGATTACGCCCTGCGTGACGGCCAGTTTGTCGACACCGTGAGCATGGCGCGCCTGCGCCAGTCGGTTTAATCCTGCAAAGCAAACGCCACCGCAGCCTGCGCATGCAGCTCGGTGGTGTCCAGTAATGGCAGGTCGCTGTGTTCAGGCTTGATCAGCAAACCGATTTCCGTGCAACCGAGGATGATCGCCTGGGCGCCACGTGCAGCCAGCGACTCGATGACACCTTGGTAGACTTTGCGTGACGCCTCGCTGATCACGCCGACGCATAATTCTTCATAGATGATCCGGTGCACGGCCTGACGCTCGTCGGCCTCCGGCACCAGCACGGTCAGCCCCTGGGCGGCCAGGCGCGACTTGAGGAAATCCTGTTCCATGGTAAACGCCGTACCGAGCAGGCCGACCGTCAGTGTGCCGGCCTCAACGGCAGCCGCACCCGCCGCATCGGCGATGTGCAGGAAGGGGATCGACACTGCCGCCTCGATACGTGGCGCCACCAAATGCATGGTGTTGGTACACAGCACCACACAGTCGGCGCCGCCGGCTTGCAGACGGCGCGCGGCGTCTTCGAGGATCAGCGCGGTGTCATCCCAGCGCCCGGCATGTTGCGCCTGCTCCACCGGGCCGAAGTCCACGCTGTACATCAACAGTTGTGCCGAGCGCAGCGGGCCGAGCTGGTCGCGCACGCGTTGGTTGATGATGCGGTAGTACTCGGCGCTGGACTCCCAGCTCATGCCGCCGATAAGGCCGATGGTGCGCATGCGATGCTCCTGGCAAGGAAAGTCGCTTCACCTTACCCATCGGCCATTGATTAGTCATACGCAGTTGCCCGCGAAATGACCGGTGCAGTTTCACATGTCCAGGCTGGTCCAGCCGGGCCTGGCCTCATCCAGTGCCACTGCGTGCACCCGCTTGCCGGTCGCCAACTCCACACGCCGCGCCACTTGCGGGTCATCGGCAAAGGGCATCAGGCTGGCGTCGTCCAGGCTCTTGTCCGATTGACCGCGCAAGCAATACTCCACCGCGCCATACAGGCATACCACCATCAACAGGCCCCACATTTCAGGCGATCCGCGCATCAAGCTGCGCCATTTGCAGATTCGCGACACGCACGGTGCGCCAGGTGTTGTAGGTCATCAGCAGCATGCCGGTGAGAAAGAACACACCACCGACAAAACGCACCACAAACCCCGGGTGGCTGGCCTGCAAGGCCTCGACAAATGAATAGGTGAGGGTGCCGTCATCGTTGACCGCACGCCACATCAAGCCCTGGGTGATGCCGTTGACCCACATCGACGCGATGTAGAGCACGGTGCCGATGGTGGCCAGCCAGAAGTGCAGGTTGATCAACCCCACGCTGTGCATCTGCTCGCGGCCGAACACTTTGGGGATCATGTGGTACAGCGAGCCGAAGGTGATCATCGCCACCCAGCCCAGGGCCCCGGCGTGTACGTGGCCGATGGTCCAGTCGGTGTAGTGGGAGAGGGCGTTGACGGTCTTGATCGCCATCATCGGGCCTTCGAATGTCGACATGCCGTAGAACGCCAGGGACAGCACCAGAAAGCGCAGGATCGGGTCGGTGCGCAACTGATGCCAGGCGCCGGACAAGGTCATCATGCCGTTGATCATGCCGCCCCAGCTAGGCGCCAGCAGGATCAGCGACATGGCCATGCCCAGCGACTGCGCCCAGTCGGGCAGGGCGGTGTAGTGCAAATGGTGCGGACCGGCCCAGATATACAGGGTGATCAACGCCCAGAAGTGCACGATGGACAAGCGATAAGAGTACACCGGGCGCCCGACTTGTTTCGGCACGAAGTAATACATCATCCCCAGGAAACCTGTGGTCAGGAAAAACCCTACGGCGTTATGCCCGTACCACCATTGCACCATGGCATCGGTCGCCCCGGAATACACCGGATAGGACTTGAACCAATCCACCGGGATCGCCAGGTGGTTGACCACATGCAGCATGGCGATCACCAGTATGAACGCGCCGAAGAACCAGTTGCCCACGTAGATGTGCCGGGTTTGGCGTCGCACCACAGTGGTGAAAAACACTATGGCATACGCCACCCAGACCACCGCCATCCACACCGCGCCGGAGAATTCGATCTCGGCGTATTCCTTGGTGGTGGTGTAACCCAGCGGCAGGCTGACCAGCATGATCACGATCACCGACTGCCAACCCCAAAAGGTAAACGCCGCCAGGCGGTCGGAAAACAGCCGTACCTGGCAGGTACGCTGTACCGCGTAATAGCTGGCGGCGAACTGCGCGCTGCCGGCAAAACCGAAAATCACCAGGCTGGTGTGCAGGGGGCGTAGGCGGCCAAAGGTGGTCCATGGCAAATCCAGGTTCATCTGCGGCCAGACCAGTTGCGAGGCGATCCACACGCCCATGGCCATGCCCACCACGCCCCAGGCGATAGTGGCGATAACGAATTGACGGACGACTTTATAGTTATAGGCCTGTCCGATTGTTGCGCTGTTCATGCTCAGTCCTCCCACGGTTCCAAGTGGCGGCACTGTAGGAAGCATGGGTAAAACAAAACAGGCTCAGAAAAACCTCATTGTTGCGGATCAGTTTTTAGCCGTACGTCGAATGGCTGCATCTGCCATGATCAGGCTTCGCAACCAGGCTCACCCAAGGAACGCCGCAATGGATGATGTACAGCAACTGGGCGAGATGCTTCGTCATTACGCCGACAGCGAAGCGCACAAGAAGCAACAGTTCGACGTGCAGTCGGCCCGTTGGGCGCAGAAGCTCGATGAGCTGTTCGGGCAGATCGAGCAGTGGCTTGAGCCGGTGAAGACGGTGGGGTTGCTTGAAGTCCACCGTGAAGCTTACGTAGCCAGCGGCCCGAGCGTGCCAATGGAGACCTCGACATTCAAGACCGAGAAACTGACCGTGCAGATCACCGGCAAACCGGTGGAGTTCGTGCCGGATGTAATGGGCGCGGGCGGCTTGATCTCCGTGTCGGTCATGGGCCTGACCGCGGCACGCCACGGCAGTGTGTCGCTGGTGTTGCCCGCGGATAAGAACGACTGGTTGTGGAAGAAAACCAATGGCCTCAAAGATCCGGACACCTTTGGTTTCGACGCCAACTTCCTGGCCTCGCAGTTGCAAAGCCTGATCCCCCGCGAACGCAGCTGAAACGTCGAATGATGGGAACAGGGTTATTTTGCCAGGATTGGCTATACCTACAGCTCAGTGTTCCAACGTCGACCGCCAGGGAGTTCAGACATGACACTTAGGCATTTGCTCTGCACGTTGTGCATCGCTTCGCTCGGGCTGGCGGGGTGTGCCAGCAAGATCACCGCGCCGGATGAGTATTCCGGCTTTCTCTCGGACTACAGCCGGCTCAAGGAAGCCAAGTCTCCATCGGGGGCCGAGGTGATGCGCTGGGTCGATCCCGAGCTGGATCTGAGCCGCTATCACGCGGTGTACGTCGAACCGACCCAGTTCTACCCTAAGCCCCAGGCCACCGCGAAAATTCCGCTAACCACCCTCAACGGCATCAATACCTACTACAACCAGGCACTCAAGCGTGAGCTGGAAAAATCCCTGCCCCTGGCCAATGCGCCAGGTCCAGGCGTGATCGTGGTGCGCGCAGCAATCACCGCCGTGAGCAGCAAGACCGAAGGCCTCAAACCCTATGAGTACATTCCGGTGGCCTTCGTCGTGGCGGCGGTAAGCACCGGCACCGGGATCCGTGATCAGGAAACCACCCTGGGCACCGAGGCGCAGTTCCTCGATGGTGCCAATGGCAAGGTGCTCGCCCAGGTGGTGCGCAAAGGCACTGGCAAGCCGCTGTCCAACGATTCGCAGGTGATGAAGGCCGATGACGTGAAAAGCGTGATTGACGGCTGGGCGTCGGACCTGCATCAGTCGTACGTGAAACTTACCCGCTAGAACGTGCGAGAAGGTGAGGGCTGCGGTGCCCTCACCCTTGTTGCGACCGGGCGCGTGACGTTACTTGAGCGGCGTCAACGGCGGCAGCTTCCATTGGCCGTTACCCACCTCAGGCTTGGGCAGGTAAATGCGCAATACCGCATAGAACGGACCGGGTGGTGCCGGCAACCAGTTGCTTTGCTCGGCTTTCGGCGGCTCGTGGTGCTGCAGGGCCAGTGTCAGGCCGCCATCGGCGTCACGCTTGAGGGTGGGCAGCATTCGCGAATTGATCAGGTAGCGCTTCTTGTGGTTGGGCACCAAAAGCTTGGTCTTGGCGTCGTACATGGTCAGCGACCAGAACGCATCGGCCGGCGGCAGTTGGTCCTTGGCAAAGTGCACGGTGTAGCTGTGTCGTGCGCCGTTGGCAGGCTTGCCTTCGCTGTCGACGAAGTAGCTCATGTAGACGGCTTCGTCGGCGGAGTTGCCGAAAATGCCCAGGTTGGCGCCAGCATAGCGGTACAGGTAATTGTTGTTCAGGTGGTCGCGGCTGCCGAACAGATCACCGCTGGTGACCTGGTGAGTGTCCACTTTGTCTTTCTTGAACGCGGCAAATTCGGCATGGGCGTCGGCAATGCCTTCATCCAGAGCCTTGCGCTGTTCGACGGTCAACTCCTTGACCTTGAACGGCGCGCCCGGGGCAATTCCGATCTTGGCAAACCGGGCCAGCAGGTCTTTTTCGCTGTCCTGCGGGGCTGCGAAGGCCAGCATGAAGTTCAGGTAGCGAAACAGTTGCGGGCCTTCGGTCATGGTCGCCGTGGGCTTTGGCCATTCGACCTTGGGCGCCTTGGCTGGCGCGGGTTGTTTCACGTAGCTGCTCAGTGGCTGCACTTTGTAGCCGGCCTGGATCTGCTTGACCTTGCCCAGGTCTTTTTCATCAAACAACTGCGTCCGGTACAGGGCGTAGGCGATATTGCTTTCGCTGTAGATCACGCGGTCGACATTCACCGGCTGCTGACCCTTCCAGTCGGGGCCGGCGATCATGTAGTGGCCGCCGTTGTTACCGGTACTGCGGGTGCCCAGGTAAGCGAAGTTCTGCGTATAAAGATCGATCAACTGCACCGAGTAGTAGCGATCGTCTTCGATCTTGGGCAGGGTCAGCACCAGTGGTTCGCGGCGCAGGTCCATCCAGACGAACGAGTAGGGCGTGTCGGCGTTGGGCGTGACGAAGGCCGTGTCCTTGGGCGTGAACACCTGCGCGGTATTGCCGATCTGGTTGAACGGCGCCTTGAAGTTGGCACCGCCCTTGTCAACGGCCTGGGTATAGAGCGTCTTGTACATGTCCACCACCGGAAACCCATACAGATAGGCTTCCTTGGCAATGGCCCGGGCTTCGGCCGGGGTTGCCGTGAAGTCGGCCCAGGCGCCGGTACTCATGAGTATCGAGAGGCTCGCCAACAGCAGGCGCGTCGGTTTTCCAATCATGTTGTTGCGTCCTTCCTGAGTGCAGGTTGCAGGGTCGCGCTGAATGGCGCGCGAATGCGCCGAGTTTCCGATTTTATTCACCGAACGTCACGTTAATCTCTGAGCACCTGACGCGAAGATGCCGCCCATGCAGGCGGCATCGAGGAGTACAGGCTGGAATTAACGTGCGGGCAGCATCGATTTGACTTTGTCGCGTAATTGATCGATCGAGAACGGCTTGGCGATCACGTGCATGCCAGTCGGCACCTCGATGTTTTCCGCATAGCCGCTGGCGAACAGGATCGGCAGGTCCGCACGCAGTTCGCGCACCTTGGTGGCAAGTTGCTTGCCATCCATGTCCGGCAAACCGACGTCGGTCATCATCAGGTCGATCACCTGGTCGGTGTTTCGCACCAGGGTCAGCGCTTCTTCAGCATCGCCGGCCTCCAGTACGTTGAATTCCAACTCCTCCAGGACATCGACGATGAGCATGCGCACGATGGCATCGTCTTCGACGACAAGGATGGTGGAGGCGGTGACGGACATAAAAAATTCCCGAGAGTGAAAAGGATTGGCCGTGAGCGGTGCAAAGACCATCCTCTAATGAGTCGCGGCGATCTCGGCAAGTTCCCTCACCGAAGCCGGTATTGTGCCGGTGTTGGAAAAGAATGTCCCGCATGAGTCTGCGACCGATATTCTACAGGGGCGCAGCGCAATACTAATGAGAGTCCCCGGCATCTGCGGGAAGCGCAGGATGCCGGTTCTTCACCTCGCACCTCAGCCGGCATTTGATACCGATCTGGAGGAGGCGATTGAGATCTTATTGGATACCATATCATGCACGCCGTTGATGCTCTCGACGGTGTTCATCAAGTGCAACTCACTGAATTGCGAAACAGAATAGGTCAAGGAGCCCGGATTGGGTGGAAACCAGTGGCTCGTTGACCCCGAGATCATCGCGCTTTCTATTCCAGCGCGCATGGAGGCCTCGGAGTTGAATGTGGCCAACCCGAAGTTGGGGTCGAAGTAGAACCATTCTTTTTTGCCGCCATTGATGACAACCCCGGCGGTAATTCCGTGTGTTGTATTACCTATCATCAGGCTGGTCGACGTACTGGCATTCGCCAGTTGCTCGATGATTTCTGCAGCCGTCTGCTGCTGCTTATATTGGCCCACATGAAAGTCATGCCTGAGCTTGGCCTGGAAGCGTTGCATGTTTTGTTGAAACACCAGTGTGGCCGGATGCTCGGGATTAGCCATTACCGTGAATAAATTCTCCAGCAGGGTGGCTTGCTTGCCTTCCTGAATGGCATAGGCCATCGAGTTCGCAAACACGGCACATTGCCCCCCCGAGATAGGACTGACTTGGCTGAGGTAAAAGCCCTGTGGCATTGGAATGAAGGTTCCGCCTGCCGTCTTGATGTTTTCACTGAAGTGTTTGGCAAGGGAAAGATTCAACTCGATCGCGCGCTTTTCAACCTGTCGGTACAGACACCCCATTTCTTGAGTCGTCAACCCGGGTTGCAAGGCCAGTTCCTGAAGTTGTGGGATTCTCAGGCCAGGCCTGTACCCCTTTATCGAATCGGGCGTTCCCGCCTTGTAACCCTGCTTGAAACTGTCCGCCTCGAACGCCTTGAGGCTTTCCATTTTGGTGTAGAACGTGTTCGGCAGTTCTTCCAGATCATCTATGCGGCGCTTCAGGCGTCCCAACTCTTGCGCGCTCGGATTGGCTTGCAGTGCAAGTCGCTTGAGCTGCTCAACGTTCAGGGAGGTTGAGTAACCCTCAATCGACGGCGGTGTCCGGCTGTTGAGACCAAGGTGGAAGCCGTCGGGATCCGTTTTCAACGCGTCCGCCTTCAAGTTCGTGAATTTCTCGGCGTAATTGGGGTCGGGCTGGGCGGCAGGAGGCGGGGAGCCCCACCAACTGGCGAACCACTCGGTCGTCGCCGACTCCGTCAACCCTTTGATTTCACCCCCGGAGGCTGCGACAGAGGGCGTGAAGTTTTCCAGAGGTGCCCCGTAGGGTTGAGCCTTGACCGGGTCGTAGCGGTACCATTGCCCATCGTTGAACACGGCAGCCGTATGCATCTTTGTCTCGCCGACCTTGTAGCTGCCTATCGCGGCTACGTCGTACTGGTTGCTGAGGCTTTTCAGCAACCCGTAACTGTCTGATGTACCTCGCAGTATTTGTATGCCTTTAGCCAGTGCCCGAGGGCTTTTGCCCAATAGTCTTACACCGCCAAATACCAAGTCGTCTGCGCCCCCCAGCGGATTGAACGCACTGACGGTCGCCGCTCCAATCACGCGCGCACCCTTGGCCAGCTTTGTAGCCGCAGAGGCGGTGATAGCCCCTACCTTGACCAGCTTGGCAGCGGTCGCTGCGCCAGCGGTCAGGAACCCCATGACATCCATCGTCAGATCAAGAGCGCCCGCCACATAGTTGCCGTTTATGAAGTTGACGATGGCCGATCTCAGCGGGATCAGGTCCAGGAAGAAGTTGGCCGCGCGATCCTGTGCTTCAAACTGTTTGTCCAACTGCGTAGAACCTTTGGCCGCTTTTACAACATCGGCATTGTCGATATCCAGGTGCTCGACGAACGCATCGGCAATGTAGGTGCTCCGGTCACTGCTGAAGCTTTTCGGCGTGACTGACGTGTCGCCGGTGTTTTCCTTTTGATTTTCCTGGCTATAGCGGGTCGGCCGGAACTCGGTTCGGTGAATTTGCCGTGAGCCTGGACCATAGCGTGTTTCATCGTAATGGTTGCCGCTCCCCAGCTTGGTGATCGTGCCTTTCTGGATGTCAACTTCATAAACAGACGACACGCCGTCGCGTTCGGTTTTTATCGAAAAGGTGGAGTATTTGTGGAGAAGTGTTTTATCCGTGAGATTGATTCTGTACTCGGACTCATGAAAGAAGCGCAGCTTTCCATATTCCAGGTCTTTGCGTTGATCCAGGGGAAGTTTGGAAATGAGGTGCCTGACGGTCGCACTCAAACCTTTCTTTCGCGAAGCAATGGCCTCGTCGAAGTGTTGCTTGAAAGCTGCATTCACGCCGAGCACAGGATTATCATTGATTTCGGCGAGGGGGATACGAGGGTCCTCGGTCGTCCAGGTGTAATGACGGTTTTCCATCATCGCAATGTCCAGCATCGAGAAATACCCTTCAGGCCGCAAGTTCGGGTCATAAAGCGGCATCGCCGTGGATTGATGGCCGGATGTCTGGAGTTTCAACAGGGGTTGTTCAAACGGAATACCTTCACCAAAACGTTCTTTCAGTTTGGCAAGGGCGATGTCCTTACGGTTGGGTATTTCAGCATTGGCTAACGCTTGTGCGTCAATCTGCTCGGCAAACTCGCGGTTGTATTGGGTTCTTAACTGATCCAGTTCTTGATTCGTGTACTGTTTGTCATCTTTTCTCTTGATCAGGCCGTTGACGACCCCCCAATCGACCAGTGCGGTTTGCTGGGCGAGCTCGGTCACCGCCGGATCGGCCTGGGCGGCCTTTTCGGCCTTGATCATGATTTCGTCGAAGCCCATGGTCATCGCCGACCCGGGTGACTCAGCTTCCTGGGTCGCCACCGCGATCTCCAATCGGGTCCAGGCCGGGCTGCCATAAGTGACGTTGTCGGGAATGCCTTTGACCAGGAATGCGGGCGCTGCCTGCGCGAGCAATATCATGGCGGCAACCTTGGCCATCTCCGGGCCAGCCAGGCCGCGCTCAATCAGGTGTTTGACCAGCGCCTCGACCACGGCTGACGGGTGCAAGCCCCAATGGGCCGACTGCGCCAGGTCGAACCCGGCTACTTTGTTTCGCTGCGGGTTTGTAAGCGCTTCGGGGTTCAGGATCCGGTTGATCAATACCAGGAGATAGTCATGGATGCTGATGTCTGTGTCGAATCCCTTTATAACTGCTCGCATCGCCCGACCCAGTGCCTGGCCTGTGGGACCGTTCACCATGGATTCAAACGCTTTGACGGGGTCTGTCTTGGCGTCACCAGATAGGGGTTTATTGTCATTGAGGAGTTCAAGGATACCCTGTCCATTGCCCGTCTCGGATGAGTTGGTGTGATCCTTGATGTATTGGAGGGCCGCTGTGTGCAACGTTTGTTGATCGTCCGGACTCAAAGGTGCGGGCCAGGACAGAGCCCCCCCGAAATCGCCAAACGGGTTCGCCAGCGCTCTCTCGCTGACGGCATCCGCCAGCGCGGTCAAGGAAAAATGATTGGTGGGCAGGCCAAGACCAATGCCGCGGATGAAACTCTCCAATGTGACGAGTGTGTCGGGCTGCGTTGGAAAGGATGAATGCGGGTGGATTTCCATCGCGGTGGTTTTGAGTGCGTTCGAGACGGCCGGGGGAGAAGCATTGTGCCCCAGTGTCTTGGCAATTTTGTGCAGCGCTTGCGACAGGGTATGCAGGTTACGCGCATTGCCAATCAGGGTTTTGCTGGAGAGGTTGGCTGTTGTGAGAGAAGTCGGTTGTGGCGCCGGGTTTGCCTGTTGTTGCGCAATGCTCCCAGGCGAAGTGGGTTGGGACAGCTGATGGGTTTGACTGAACGCACGCATGGATGGGTTGGGGGCTGAGAAAGACACCGCGTAGAGACTGGTCATGGCTGGGTACCCTTTAGAGATGGACTTGATTCAGTCTTTGCCTGTGGACGTTCCGTATCGCCACGGCGCTTTACTGAGTGCCGGCCTCTGCCACCTGCGTTCCTGCGTCCGCTCGTTCGCTCGGTAAAAGCGACGTATATGGCCTGGTTTGACGTGCGGTTCTCACAATCGACTGTCATTCATCTCACGGTCCTTTGGCATAAAAATAGCGTTCAACCCCAACTTTGGGGCAAACTCCTGGGTTTTCTGCACTTGGCCAAGGCATGCCCATGACTCCCGCTTCGTCCGTCGATGAAAAGAGCTTTCGTAATCTGCTGAGCCGAAACGTTGCATTGCCCCTGGGCGTGGGCGTGCTCAGCGCGGTGTTTTTCGTGTGCCTGATCACCTACCTGTTGTCGGTGATCCAGTGGGTTGAACACACCGACCGGGTTATCAATAACCTCAATGAATCGTCCAAGCTGACCGTGGACCTGGAAACCGGCATGCGTGGTTTCCTGATCACCGGCGACGAGCATTTCCTCGACCCGTATGAAGTGGCCAAGCCGCGCATCATCGCCGACCTGCGTAACCTGCAGGAGCTGGTAGCGGACAACCCGCAGCAGGTGGATCGCCTCAAGCGCCTGGAAGCCCTGCAGGCCGAGTGGAACAACTACGCCCAGTCGATGATAGATATGCAGCGCACCAGCGGTGACTACCGCAGCGCGGTCAAGGCCGGCCGCGGCAAGCGCCTGACCGATGAAATCCGCAAGGAATACGAAGACGCGGTGGCGATGGAGCAGCAGTTCCGCATCACCCGCAACGAACAAGTCACCCGCACCACGGTGATCAGCGTCACCCTGTATTTGGTATTTGTGCTGGGCTTGAGTGGCTTCCTGGCGTATATCGGCCGTAAAAATCTTGTTTCTCTATCAGAGAGTTATAGCGCAAACCTCATGTCACAACAGAAGATTGCGCGACGCCTCGAACAACAAGCCTGGCTGCGTAATGGCCAGACCGAACTGGCCGAGCAGGTGCTCGGCCAGCTGACCCTGAATATGCTCGGGCGCAACATCCTTCAATTTTTTGCCCAGTACATGGGCTCGGCTGTTGCCGCGCTGTATGTGCGCGAAGAACACGGCGGTCTCAAGCGCGTGGCAACCTATGGCTTCTCCCGCGAGCAGGAGCAACGGGAACAGGCGATCTACAGCGACGAAGGCATTGTTGGCCAGGCTGCCCAGCTCGATCGCCTGATTCGCCTGGATGATGTGCCGGTGGATTACTTCAAGGTCAGCTCCGGTCTGGGTGAAGGGCCGACGCGCAGCGTGCTGGTCATGCCCACCAGTGATGATGACCGCGTCAACGGCGTGGTCGAACTGGGCTTCCTGCGCCCGCTGGAAGAGCGTGACGAAGAGCTGCTGGAGCTGATCGCCGGCAATATCGGCACCTCCATCGAAGCGGCGCGGTACCGCCAGCGCCTGCAGGAAGTGCTGGCCGAAACCCAGCAGCTCAACGAAGAGCTGCAAGTGCAGCAGGAAGAACTCAAGACCGCCAACGAAGAGCTGGAAGAACAGTCGCGCATCCTCAAGGAGTCCCAGGCCCACCTGGAAACCCAGCAGGCCGAGCTGGAACAGACCAACGAGCAACTCGCCGAACAGACCGAGACCCTGGCCGAACAACGCGACGCCATGGACCGCAAGAACATCGAGCTCAACCAGGCCCAGCTCGAACTGGAAGAACGCGCCGAAGAATTGCAGCGCTCCAGCAAGTACAAGTCCGAATTCCTCGCCAATATGTCCCACGAGCTGCGCACGCCGCTGAACAGCTCGTTGATCCTGGCCAAGTTGCTGGCCGAGAACCCCCAGGAAAACCTCAGCGCCGAACAGGTCAAGTTTGCCGAGTCGATCTATTCCGCCGGCAATGACCTGCTCAACCTGATCAATGACATCCTGGATATTTCCAAGGTGGAGGCCGGCAAGCTGGAGATGCGCCCGGAAAACTCCAGCGTGGCACGGCTTGTCGACGGCCTGCGCGGCATGTTCGAGCCGCTGGCGGCTGATCGCAAGCTGGGCTTCCAGGTAGAGGTGCAGGAAGGCACGCCGACCATGCTGTTCACCGACCGCCAGCGATTGGAGCAGATCCTGAAGAATCTGCTGTCCAACGCGATCAAGTTCACCGAACAGGGCGAGGTCAGCCTGTCGGTGTCGCGAGCATCGGAGGAGGGCATTGCCTTTACGGTACGCGACTCCGGCATCGGCATTGCGCCAGACCAGCAGGAAAGCATCTTCGAAGCCTTCCGCCAGGCCGACGGCACCACCAACCGCCGTTACGGCGGCACCGGCCTGGGCCTGTCGATTTCCCGCGACCTGGCGGCCCTGTTGGGTGGCTATATCAGCGTGACCAGTGCCCCGGGCAAAGGCAGCACCTTTACCCTGGTGCTGCCGGAACATTATGCAGAGCCAGGGGAGGACGCAGCACCGATCGAGCCGCCGCGCCAAGTGGTGGTGGTGCCCGCACCGGCTCCAGCCAAGGTGTCGCCGCTGCCGGTGGCCGATGCCAGCCAGATCCCGCGTTTCGCCGATGACCGCGACAAGGCCCCGTTCACCACACGCTGTATCCTGGTGGTGGAAGACGAACCTAACTTCGCCCGCATCCTGTTCGACCTGGCCCATGAGCTGGGCTACCACTGCCTGGTGGCCCACGGTGCGGACGAAGGCTACAGCCTGGCCGAGGAATATGTGCCCGACGCCATCCTGCTGGACATGCGCCTGCCGGACCATTCCGGGTTGACCGTGCTGCAGCGCCTCAAGGAACACGCCAATACCCGGCACATCCCGGTGCATGTGATTTCTGTGGAAGACCGCGTGGAAGCCGCCATGCACATGGGCGCCATCGGTTATGCGGTCAAACCCACCACCCGCGAAGAGCTCAAGGACGTGTTCGCGCGCCTCGAAGCCAAGCTGACCCAGAAGGTCAAGCGCGTGCTGCTGGTAGAGGATGATGACCTGCAACGCGACAGCATTGCCCGCCTGATCGGTGACGATGACATCGAGATCACCGACGTCGGCTACGCACAGGCCGCCCTGGACCTGCTGCGCACTAACGTCTATGACTGCATGATCATCGACCTCAAGCTGCCGGACATGCTCGGCAACGAACTGCTCAAGCGCATGGCCACGGAGGATATCTGCTCGTTCCCGCCGGTGATCGTCTATACCGGGCGCAACCTGACCCGCGATGAAGAAGCCGAACTGCGCAAGTATTCGCGCTCGATCATCATCAAGGGCGCCCGCTCGCCGGAGCGCCTGCTGGATGAGGTCACACTCTTTCTGCACAAAGTCGAATCCCAGCTGTCCCATGATCGCCAGAAGATGCTCAAGACCGCCCGCAGCCGCGACAAGGTCTTCGAGGGGCGCAAGATCCTGCTGGTGGACGACGATGTGCGCAACATCTTCGCCCTCACCAGCGCACTGGAGCACAAAGGCGCGGTGGTGGTCATCGGGCGTAACGGCCGTGAGGCCATCGACAAACTCAATGAAGTCGAAGATATAGACCTGGTGCTGATGGACGTGATGATGCCGGAAATGGATGGTTACGAGGCCACTGCCTTGATCCGCCAGGACCCGCGCTGGAAAAAGCTGCCGATCATCGCGGTGACGGCCAAGGCCATGAAAGACGATCAGGAGCGCTGCCTCGCGGCCGGTTCCAACGATTACCTGGCCAAGCCGATCGACCTGGATCGCCTGTTCTCACTGATTCGCGTGTGGCTACCGAAGATGGAACGCATTTAAGTGGAGCGAAGTTTCTTGGAAAAAAGCAGCGATATTGAGCTGCGCCTGTTGATCGAGGCGATTTACCTCAAGTACAGCTACGACTTCCGGGATTACTCCGGGGCGTCGGTCAAGCGCCGCGTGGCTCATGCCTTGCGCCAGTTTGATTGCGCGACCATTTCCGCCTTGCAGGAGCGCGTGTTGCACGACCCGGCGGCGTTCATGCAGTTGCTGCAGTTCCTGACGATCCCGGTAAGCGAGATGTTTCGCGACCCGTCGCACTTTCTCGCGATCCGCCAGGAAGTGGTGCCGCTGCTCAAGACCTACCCGTCGATCAAGATCTGGATCGCCGGCTGCAGCACCGGCGAGGAGGTGTACTCCATGGCCATCCTGCTGCGCGAGGAGGGGTTGCTGGAGCGTACGATCATCTACGCCACCGATATCAACCCGGCGTCGCTGGACAAGGCCAAGCAGGGCATCTTTTCCCTGGAGAACGTACGCGCCTATACCGCCAACTATCAGCAGGCCGGTGGGCAACGTTCATTTGCCGACTACTACACCGCGGCTTACGATTACGCGATCTTCGATAAAACGCTGCGTGAGAATGTGACCTTTGCCGATCACAGCCTGGCGACCGATAGTGTATTCTCGGAAACTCAATTAATTTCGTGTCGTAACGTACTGATTTATTTCAATAAAAAATTGCAGGATCGAGCGTTTGGATTGTTCCATGAGTCGCTGTGTCATCGCGGCTTCCTGGTGCTGGGCAGCAAGGAGACCCTGGATTTCTCCGCGTACGGCAAGCAATTCGAACCGTTGGTCAAACAGGAACGGATCTACCGAAAGCTATGAATCAAGCGGCTGCCAACCCGGCACAGGTCCGGGGCATAGAGGCTATTGTGATCGGCGCCTCCGCCGGTGGCGTAGAGGCGTTGCTGACGGTATTTGCCCAATTGCCTGCGGACTTCGGCCTGCCGATCATCACCGTGCTGCACCTGCCCGACGAGCGCCGCAGCCAGTTGGCCGAAGTGTTTGATCGCCGCGTCGCCATGTCGGTGGTGGAGGCGCGCGACAAGGAAGTGCTCAAGCCCGGCACGCTGTACTTTGCCGGACCTGGTTATCACCTGTCGGTGGAGCATGATCGCAGCCTGTCCCTGAGTCAGGAAGACCGCGTGCACCATTCGCGGCCCGCAATCGACTTCCTGTTTGAGTCCGCCGCCGATGCCTACGGCACGGGCTTGCTCGCCATCCTGTTGACCGGCGCCAACCAGGACGGCGCCCGTGGCCTGGCCCACGTCAAGCAGCAGGGCGGAACCACCGTGGTGCAGGAGCCCACTGAAGCACGTGTCGCCGTCATGCCCCGAGCAGCCCTGGCGCTGCACACACCCGACCACATTCTGACGTTGAGCCGCATTGGCTCATTGCTGGCTTCGCTGGAATATTCCCCATGTTAAGTACTGTCCAGGCCAAACTGCTGATCGTCGACGATCTGCCGGAAAACCTGCTCGCCCTCGAAGCGCTGATCAAGCGCGAGGACCGCCAGGTATTCAAGGCATTGAGCGCCGACGAGGCCTTGTCCCTGTTGCTGGAGCACGAGTTCGCCATGGCGATTCTCGACGTGCAGATGCCCGGCATGAACGGGTTCGAGCTGGCCGAACTGATGCGCGGCACCGAGAAAACCAAGAACATCCCGATTGTGTTCGTCAGCGCCGCCGGCCGCGAACTCAATTACGCCTTCAAGGGCTACGAAAGCGGTGCCGTGGACTTCCTGCACAAGCCGCTGGATATCCATGCGGTGAAGAGCAAGGTCAACGTGTTCGTCGACCTGTACCGCCAGAGCAAGGCCATGAAGCTACAGGTCGAAGCCCTGGAGCGCAGCCGTCGCGAGCAGGAACTGCTGCTGACGCGTCTGCAGGCCACCCAGGCCGAGCTGGAGCAGGCGGTGCGCATGCGTGATGACTTCATGTCGATCGTCGCCCACGAAGTGCGTACGCCCCTCAACGGGCTGATCCTCGAAACCCAGTTGCGCAAGATGCACCTGGCCCGCGACAACGCCGCCGCGTTCACCCTGGACAAGATGCACGCCATGGTCGACCGTGACGAACGGCAGATCCAGAGCCTGATCCGCCTGATTGAAGACATGCTCGACGTGTCGCGCATCCGCACCGGCAAACTGTCGATACGCCCGGCGCGGTTTGACCTCACACAGCTTGTCAGCAGCCTGGTGGAGAACTTCGCGCCCCAGGTCGCGGCGGCGGATTCATCCATGACCCTGACTGCCGAAGGCCCCGTGGAGGGTCACTGGGATGAGTTCCGCATTGAGCAGGTGGTCACCAACCTGTTGACCAACGCCTTGCGCTACGGGGCCAAGAGCCCGATAGAAGTGCGCGTGTACAGCGAGCATGACGAAGCCCGCGTAGAAGTGCGCGATCACGGCATTGGTATCAGTGAAGACAACCAGAAGCGTATCTTCCAGCAGTTCGAACGGGTATCGGCCAGTCAGGTTGCGGCTGGCCTGGGCCTGGGGCTGTTTATTTCCGAGCAGATCGTTGCAGCCCATGGCGGCACCATCGAAGTCGAGAGCCGGATAGGCGAGGGCGCCTTGTTCAGGGTGTGCCTGCCGTTGCAGGCGACGGCTTGAATTCAATCGTCACCTCGACGCAACCTCTGCGTGACCCCATGGTCGTAATTGCAGCTATTGACCGGACAAAGGCTTCCCATGAGTGAAGATGCACAAGATGTCGTTCTGATCGTCGAGGACGACGAATCCATTATGTTTGTGTTGGGTGAATACCTGGCCGGCCTGGGCTATCGGGTGTTGAAGGCAATCGACGGGGAGCAGGCTTTTGAAATTCTCGCGACCAAGCCGCACCTGGACCTGATGGTCACGGATTACCGTTTGCCGGGGGGGATCTCCGGGGTGCAGATTGCCGAGCCTGCGCTGTTATTGCGACCGGAATTGAAAGTGATCTTTATCAGTGGCTATCCGCAGGAGATCCTCGACTGTAAAAGCCCGATCACGCGCAATGCGCCGATCCTGGCCAAGCCGTTTGATCTCGATACATTGCAAGAGCATATCCAGCGGTTGTTGGCGTGATGACCTTTGCCATGGCGGGGATCCGCCAGCCATGGCAATCAACGACGCTCCTCAGTCTCTGGCTAAGTCCAGTATCTCCTTGACCTTATTGGCATCGAAGATGCCGTCCCCCCCGTCGTCACGCAGCTTGAACGTTCCATCAGGCGCCACTTCAACCCCGACGGAACTGGCGTAGGTAACGGACACATCCTTGCGTTGCAGCAGCGCTAACAAGGGTTTGTTGTTATAGACGTCCTGTTGCCGAATCGCGCTGGCAACTCCGACGACACTCCGGGTACGAGTGCCTGCGACGAAGATGACTTTTCCACCGTTCGCCAAGTCTTTTTCAACACCGTTCAACCACGTAAACCCATTACTTCCATTGTTGACGGGCTGCGCCAGGTTGCTCTCGTTCAAGTGCACCAGTGTGCGTTTCTGGTAGATGCCGTCCTTCATGTCTGAGAGCACTACCACGGCCGAACAGTCACTCAGGCCATTGGTGCTGAGCACGGTAGTCCGGTCATTGACGGTATGCGACTGGCCCGTGAATACCTCAAATTTTTCAGCCTTCCCTGTTGTTATGGGGGCGTGTGGCGGCACCGGTTTTGATGGCATTGGCACGGACGTCGCTGTTTGCGATTTAATGACGATTGGCATTTCACTCAACTCCTTCACGGTTTTGTCCGAGACGGCGGTAGTCTTTTTCCATGAGTCGTCATACACGCTGACTTCAAACTCCAACTTGTCCGGGTTTTTGCTGTGAGTTGTGTATTGAACCGGCAGGTCTTTATCGGTGAACACCTTGTGCAGGCCTCGCTTCATAGCCTCCGGGGTACTGAACGTTGCTATCCCAAAATTGGGGTCATAAAAAAACCACTTTTTATTCACGCCTTCGCCCATGACCCCTGCCATCATTGCGTGCCCAGGGATGCCAATCATCAGCGTTTTTGGTGTATCGGACGTCGCCAACTCATCAAGCATTTCGTGGTAACCCATTTCTCGGCGCATCTTGCCAGCATGAAATAACGTCGGACCGGTCAGTTGTTTTTGTACGGTCGTCAACTGGTCAATGAACGCCCGCGAAGCAGGGTCGGTCGGGTTTGCGGCGGCCGTGTACAAGTTGCCAATAAACTTAGCCTCGGTGCCTTGCTGCATGGCGCTCGCCATCAGTCTGGACATGGCTGAGCATTGGCCTTGGGAGAGTGGATTGGTCTGACTGAGATAGAACACCTGAGGGGCTGCTACAAAGCGGCCACCGGCTTCGCTGATACTTTCATAGAATCGGTTGACCCCTTTAAAACCGTGCTGTACCGCCAGCCGTTCTACGTGTCGAACCAACGTGCCGATCTGCTCCGGCGTCAGTTGTCCTTGGGTTGCCAGCTTCATGATGTCTTCAGATTTCATAGCCGCGCGATAACCCGGTACTGATTTCGGATCACCATTGTCATATCCCTTTTGGAATTGCGTCTTGTCTGCCGCGTTTTGATGGCGTTCAACCATCTCAGACCAGCGTTGACGCGTGCGTGCTGACGCCGGAGTCATTACTCGCTCTGTTGTTTCCCATTTGCCCAACGCCTGTTCCCCTGACAGAACTGAGGGTTGAAAGTCGTCCAGCGCCTTGCCAAATGGGAGACCCTTCACGCTGTCGAAGGCGTACCATTTGCCTCCGCTCAGGACGGCCGGCCCTTCCATGATCGTGTCTTGCAGCTTGAATGTTCCGAGAGCACTGGCGTCGAACCGTTTGCTGGCGTTGATCAGGTCATAACTGTTGGTTCCACGCAGCAGCCGATAGGCGTGAGTGGAGCCTTTCTTTCCGGCATTTGCCAGGGAGATGGCCAGGTCGCCTACGCCATCAAGCGGGTTGAGCGCACCGATCGCCGTTCGCCCCAGTATTTTCCCGCCATAAGCCGCTTTGGTCAGTATTGAAGCCCCCCCCTGGAGGGCCTTGATACCTTTTGCCGCCCCCGCTGCCCCTAGAAGGAAGCCGAAGGCATCAAGTGTCAGGTCCACGATACCGTCGCCATAGCGTCCCTCTTTGAAGTTATTGATTGCAGACCTCAAAGGAATCAGGTTCAGCATGAACTCCATGGCGTTCTTGTAAAAGGGCACCTCGACATCGAATGTGGTCTGGCCCGCGGCAAGTTGTCTGGACGATTCAGTATCCACCTCTTTTACCATGGCGTTCGCTATGTAAGATGTACGCTCGCTGCTGAAGCTGAGGGGGATACCCGCTGCACCCTTTGTTTCATCGGTTATTGTGTCAGCATAATTTCCCGATGGGATGACGGCCTGGTACTCCGTATAGCGCGAGACGCCTCTGGGACGGGCCTCGCCCACGACGAAATCCCCGAGGTCGTCACGGGTGCGGATCTTGTTTTGCTTGATATCGATTTCATAAATATTGACCTTGCCGGCGCGCTCGGTCCTGACCAGAAAACTATGACCTTCGGAGACCGTCGTGCTGCTCTTTGGGGCCTGACTGTAAGGCCAGTACTCATGAATGACGGGCTTGGCCAGCGTGATTTTTCCGAATTCGAAGTTTTGCCGATCTGACAGGCTTAGCCCTGCGATCAAATGCTTGACCTGGGTCGCCACGCTTCTATTTATTTTGTCTGAATAGTTCGGGAAGGCGACCCGAAAGTACTCTCGCAAGTTCGGAAGGCTTTTGAGCGTGTCTTGCATCGCGTCGAAGTCGACATCACGAGAGGTCGATACCCATTTGTTTGCTGAATCGGCCTGGTCGCGTGTGATTCCATCATAAAACCCAGGGGTTCCCCGTGCAGCGTCATGGATGTAAAGGTCCAGGACTGAATAGGGGCCTGGAAAGTCCAGATGTTGACGTTTCAACTGGATGCACTTCTTCTCGAAAAGTGCGGGGTCCATATCCGGGAAGGCTTTTTTCAGCTCTTCCAGGCCCTTCCTTTTGACGTCAGGTACTTCCATTGAGTGCGCTGCTGAAGCCGCCCTCAATTCGTTCAACTGTTGATCGAAGGCGACCTGCACCGCGCGCATCGCCTCAACAGTCTGTGGACAGTCCATGCCATTGACGACGGCCCAGTCCTTGAGTGCTTCTTGCTGGGCCAGGTACTCTGTCAGGCGTTCCTCTTGTGTAATGGGGGCGATGTCCGCAATACGCATGACATGCTCGTAGGTCATTGTTGCCGTTACACCAGGCGCAGCCTTTTCAAGGCGTCTGACGGCCGTGACCAAACTGACCCACATATGAGTGCCGAACTTCACCTCATTGGGAATCTCCTTGACCAGCATTTCCGGGGCTTTGACTGATAAATAAATATATGCTTGAAGTCGCGCTTTTTCGTAGGACGATGACTGGCCGGTATCGAGCAAGTGATTGGTGATATCCAGGATGAGATCCGACGCTGAGCAGCCACCGTTTCTCGCATCAGTCAACAGAAACCCTGCTACCTGATGTTTACCGTGCTCGGCGCGCGAGGAGTCCACATGCATAAGCGTGAACAGCCATTCAGTGACCGTGCCCTTGACTGACCGGGCAGCGAACTTGGCTTGAACGGCTTGCCCCAGCGCCTGGCCTTTTGGCGATTTAATCCGTGTGTCAATCAAATCACGCGGTTTGTTGAAGGCTGAAGGCTCGATAAATTGCCCGTCCATCAAATACTCAAGTACGTTCTTGAAGCGCGTGAGGTCAATGTCGCCAAATTTGCCGTGTCGCAGGTCGGCTTCCAATTGAGTTACAGAGGTTTCATCCAGTGCAACAGGCCAGGCCAGCGCCCCCCCATAGTTACCATTGGGGGGACTTTGAAGCGGTGGGGTGCGTAGTTTTTTTATGAGGTTCTGCACTTGCGCCAGATCGGTTGGCACCTCCCACCCCTCGCTTTCGAAAAACTGCTTGAGAGTAGGGGTGGTGCCAGCGTGTACATTATGAGTGTCGCGATGAACCGAGAGATGATATTCCGCCATATATTCCGGTATGTCAGCGGGGCCAGACTCAAGCATTTTAGCCAATGACGTCATCAGCTCGACCACATTCAGACGGGTTTGGTTGCTCCCCAGCATAGCTTTATGAGCGGCCAATTCGTGTTCGCTGCGCGCCTCCTGCAACGCCGAAAACACTGGGTCATTCACCAGTTGGAAACCTGCTCCTGCCTCGAGTTGGGCTGCCCGCTCCTGATTGGAGGGGGCTGGATTAATGTGCAGTTCCTTGTAGAAATCCCTGATCAGCCCTAAGGGCGCGATATTGCTGGTTTTCGCTTGGGGAGGCTTGAATGTGAGGAAATACGCACCTGACGCAATAACACGCGCCGCGATCATCAACGGCTTACCAATCGCAGCCCATTCCGCGTCATCCTTTCCCAATGAGCGCTTGATCTGACGCGGATCCGAATGACGCTTGAGTTTGTAAAAAATCTTCCCCGTCCCCGGGTTGAGTTCTACCGAGTCGGGGTCGATGTCTTTGCTATTCATCCACTGGGCGAAGTCGGGCGCCTGGAAGGCGTGCCTCAACTGCGCCCACCATTGACCGAAGGTTGAATGGGGAGCAATAGGGGAGACAGGCATGTCAGAGTTGTAGCCGCTGGGTGCGCTGGCCAATGCCCGTCCATACTGCCTGGACAGCTCCAGATCACCTTCGGTCCGGCTGCTTTCGGCAACGGCTTGCGACGCTGCGCTTTCAAGGCGGGGAGCATGCTGCACTGTGATCGGGGGTGGAGGTTGAGTCAGCGAGATTGGCTTCGGGTTTTGCGTGGTCTGAACATGGGTTGCAGTCGTCATAGGCTCTCTCAACGGACGGGCTATTGAATACGGGTGAGCACGTGCGCTGCCCAGCCTGTTGAGCATTTGTATCCAAATAACTACTATCGATTCCGATTGAGCCACACTCAATGATTGCCGGAAATGTCGGCCAAGAGCCCGCACCACCATTTGACGCGGGCAGCTATTGCTTGATCATTTCTCGGACTTTTGCCGTCAACAGATCAAACGTGAACGGCTTGGTGATCAGTTGCATGCCCGGGTCGAGGAACCCACCCCGCACGGCTGCATGCTCGGCATACCCCGTAATGAACAGAACCTTGAGTTGCGGGCGTATCTGCCGGCCGATTTCCGCCAATTGACGACCATTCATACCGGGCAGGCCAACGTCGCTGATCATCAAATCTATACGCTGTTCCGACTCGATAATGGGCACGGCGGAGTTGGCGTCGACAGCTTCCACATACCCGTAGCCCAGCTCCTTCAGAACCGCGCTGACCAGCACCCGCACGGCCGGGTCGTCTTCGACAATCAGCACGGTTTCACCGGCATTGGCGAACGGCAGCAACGCCGGATCCACCACGGCATCGGCGACAACTTCACCGATAAACCGTGGCAGGAACAGGCTCACCGTGGTGCCTTTTCCCACTTCACTATGGATGGTCACATGGCCATGGGACTGGCGGGCGAAGCCATAGATCATCGAGAGCCCAAGGCCGGTGCCCTGGCCGATGGGCTTGGTGGTGAAAAACGGGTCGAACACTCGGCCCATCACACTTTCCGGAATGCCACAGCCGGTGTCGCTGACGCTCAACTCAACGTAGTCACCGGGCTTCAAGGTGCCATAGGCGGCGGTGAACACGCTGTCGAGATGCCGGTTGGTGGTCTCCACGGACAGGCTGCCGCCACCGGGCATGGCGTCGCGGGCATTGATGACCAGGTTGAGCAGGGCGCTTTCCAATTGGTTGGGATCGGCCTCGGCCGTCCATAGATCAGTCGCCAGACGCATATCCAAGCGAATACTTTCGTTGATGCTGCGTTGCAGCAGCTCCCCCATGGAGGTGACCAGTCGGTTGATCTGCACCGGTTTGGAGTCAAGGGATTGACGGCGCGAGAACGCCAGCAGGCGGTGGGTGAGGCCGGCGGCACGGTTGGCCGAGGTCACCCCCAGGTCGATCAGGCTGTCGAGGTCGTCCAACTTGCCTCGCGACACACGCCTGCGCAGCAGTTCCAGGCTGCCGATGATACCGGTGAGCATATTGTTGAAGTCATGGGCGATACCACCGGTCAATTGGCCGACGGCTTCCATTTTTTGTGATTGGCGCAGTGCCTCTTCATTGCTGCGCAGTTGGGCGGTACGTTCCTCGACTTGCTGTTCAAGGGTCTCCAGCGTGCGTTGCAGGCGCAGCTCACTTTCGCTGAGGTCGATCAGGCGGTCGCGGGCTTCGTATTGCCGACGGCGACCGCGCAAGGCAGTGCTCACCAGGCTGATCAGCGTTACCGGGTGGAAGGGGCGCTCCAGGAAGGTCACATTGCCCAGCAGGCCGCTCAGGTGGGAAAAGCCATTCTGTTCGGTCCCGCCGTGGTGGGTCATCAACACAATGGGCAAGTCCGACCATGCCGGCTGCTGGTGCAGGTAGGTCAACAGCGGGTCAAGATCCACCCCACGCAGGGCTTCGGCGGCGATGATCAGCAGCCCGGCGCCCTCATGCAGGGCCTCGCACAATGCCCCAAGGTTGCTGGCGACGATGCCGGCGTACCCGGCTTCATTGAGCATCATCAGCGCCAGCGAGCCATCGCGTCCCATTGGCGCCAATACGATTGCACGCTCGGAGACCGGAATGAGGCCCGTCACACCCCCTCATCCTTGAGCAGCGGGGAGCCGGCGCCCATGTAGGTCGGAATACCGCGCAGGACCCCCTGGAAATTATCCAGCGGTTCGCCAACCGTCATCCCCTGGGCGCCAATCCGGTATTCACGAATAGTGGCTTCATGGCTGCCGGTGCGCTTCTTGATGATCGAGATGGCGCGGCGCACCTTGCCCAATGCTTCGAAGTAGCGCAGCAGAATGACCGTATCGGCCAGATAGGTGATGTCCACAGGCGCCTGCATGTCGCCGACCAGCCCGTGTTGGGCGACGGTCATGAACGTCGCCGCGCCGCGGCGGTTGAGGTAGAGCAGCAACTCGTGCATATGCAGGATCAGCGCATTTTCTTCGGGCATGGCCGCCTGGTAGCCGTTGATGCTGTCGATCACCACCGTCTTGATGCCGCGCTCATCGACACAGCGGCGCACCCGGTGGGAAAACTCGCCCGGGGACAATTCGGCCGCATCCACCTGTTCGATCAGCAGGTTACCGGTCGCCTGCAGGGCGGCTAGATCGATCCCCATGTTTCTCATGCGCTCGAACAGCAGCCCCAGTTCTTCATCGAAGATAAACAACGCGGCTTTCTCGCCCCGCGCCACGGCCGCTGCGGCAAAGATCATCGAGATCAACGACTTGCCGGTACCGGCCGGGCCGAGGATCAGGCTGCTGGACCCGGTCTCGACACCGCCGCCCATCAACGCATCCAGCGCAGCGATGCCGCTGCTCAAGGTCTCGCGCTTGTAGCCGCCACGATGTTCGGCCGCCACCAGGCGCGGGAATACATGGACGCCGTCGCCCATGATGGTGAAGTCGTGAAAGCCGCCCCGGTATTTCTGGCCCCGGTACTTGACCACCCGCACGCGACGGCGCTCGGCACCGTAGTTGGGGGTCAGCTCTTCCAGGCGGATCACGCCATGCGCCACGCTGTGCACGGTTTTATCGAGGGATTCGGTAGTCAGGTCGTCCAGCAGCAGCACTGTGGTGTCGTAACGCACGAAATAGTGCTTGATCGCGAGGATCTGCCGACGGTAGCGCAGGGAGCTTTGTGCGAGCAGGCGGATCTCCGAAAGACTGTCGATGACCACACGCTTTGGCTTGACCTTTTCCACCACTTCAAAGATCTGGCGCGTGGCCTCGCCCAGTTCCAGGTCGGAGGAGTACAGCAGGCTCTGCTGGTGGTCGGCGTTGAGCAGGCTTTCCGGCGGCGTCAGTTCGAAGATATGGATATTGTCATCCAGGTCCCAGCCATGGGACTTGGCGCCTTGGCGCAACTCACGCTCGGTTTCCGACAGGGTGATGTACAGCGATCGCTCGCCGGCTCTGGCCCCGGCCTGCAGGAAGTGCAGGGCGACCGTGGTTTTACCGGTGCCGGGTTCACCTTCCAGCAGGAACAGGTGACTGCGCGAGAGCCCTCCGGCAAGAATGTCATCAAGACCGTCAATGCCAGTGGCCGCTTTCTCTTCGGGTAATTGCGCTTGGGATGTAGACAAGAAGTGCCCTCAGGTCACATACGAGTAGAGGATGCGCGCCCAAATGGACGCGCCATGTTCTCTTGACCGTAGCAATTTGTGGCGGTTCAACAAATTCCAGTCCGGCCTACAGGCCTTGCTGCAATGCAGGATCGTCCGGATTCTGTTGCTCGAGCTGGGCGAGCAGGACCTGGACGTTCTGCAACTGGCCGCTTTCTTTCCAATAATTGACCAGCAATACCCGGGCTTTGCGATTGGCCGGGTGGCGTTGGATGATCTCTTCGAGTTGGCGTTGCGCAGCCTCCAATTCCTCTTGCGCATGCAACGTCGTCGCGAGGTCGTAGCGGTAATCCTGATTATCCGGCTCCAGCTCCACCGCCTTGGACAGGCCGAGCAGGGCGTAGGGGCGTTCACCATGGTGCAGCAGCCACATGCCCAGCGCATGTTGCAGGTAGGCCGACTCCGGATGCGCGGCCAGCTGGCGTGCCAACAATTGGCGGGACTCCTCGGTCTTGCCTTGCTTGTCCAGCAGCTCGATCTGCGCGACCACGGCTTGCAGGTTATCCGGTTGCAGGCGCATGGCCTGCTCAAGCGCGTTTTGCGCGTCCGGCAGCAGGGCGCTGTGAATGTACAGGCGCGCCAGTTGAATCCAGCCTTCAGCGGTTTCGGGCTGGGCCTTGAGCTTTTTCACAAACTCATCCAGCACCTGCTGCAACGGCCCGAAGTACAGGCCCAGAGTATCGGGAGACAGACCAAGCAAAGCATTGGCGGCGGCAAACCGTACCTCTTGCTCGGGATCATCCAACACCGGGCCGAGCAGCAGCGTGCGCTGGCCGGTGGGCACCAGGCCGACAATGCTGTGGATGGCAGCCTCGCGTACCAGCGGTGAGTCACTGGCCAGGTCTTTGTCCGCCAGTTTCAGCGCCTGGGGGCTGGGGTAGTTGGGCAGTTCGGCGTGCAACGCAGCGCGGCGCTCGGGCGACAGATCCGGTCGACCCAGTTGCTGGTACAACACACGCGCCGCACCGGGCTCACCGTTGCGCGCCTGTTTCAAGGCTTTTGAATAACCGTGGGCAATCGCGGGAGGCACGGCTACCGGGGTGGCGCGAGAGAAATACCAGGTGATCAGCACAATCAACAGCAGGGCGCACAGGCCGACGATGGAATAACGGCGTGACTTTGACATGCAGGCGTCCGAAAGCGAGGGCAGCAAAGCCGTCAGCTTCGGTCAGACCACGACGGGTGTCAAACCCGCGTCAGGTGAGCACGTAGTCCTCCGGCTCCAGGGGTGGCGGCAGGTCGGTTTCACCGAGGGCGGCCAACACTTCGCGTTCCAGGGTGCGCAGGAGGGCATTGCAGGGCAGGTCATTCTCGTCAAAACCGAACGGGTCCTCCAGGTCATCGCCGATTTCATCGAGGCCGAAGAAGGTGTAGCTGACAATCGCGGTGAACACTGGCGTCAACCATCCCAGCGGCTCGGCCATGGCAAACGGCAGCAAAATGCAGAACAGGTAAATGGTGCGATGCAGCAGCAGGGTGTAGGGGAAGGGCAGCGGCGTGCTCTTGATGCGCTCGCAGGACGCCTGCACCTGGCTGAGGCTCACCAGTCGGGTTTCCCATTGTGTGTAGCGCCACTCGCTGATCACACCTTGCTCGGCCAGCACTGAAAACCGGGCGCCCAGCTGTTGCAGCAGGCTGTCGGGGAGGTTGGGGTGACTGGCCTGGACCGTACCCCACGGCTTGATGGCCCGGGCTTCATCCTCATGGCGCAACCGTGCAACCAGGCCGTGGGCGAAGCCGCACAGGCTGCGCAGCAGGCCAGCACGCTCAGCCGGATCTGTGAGCACCTGGGTTTCGCGGATCAGCGAACGCACATCGATGATCATCTGCCCCAATTGCTTGCGGCCTTCCCACCAGCGGTCATAGCAGGCGTTGTTGCGAAAACTCATGAAAATCGACAACGACAGCCCGAGCAGGGTGAACGGCGTGGCATTGACCTTGGAGAAGTAGGCCGGGTGCAGGGTTTCCACCAGCACGATCACCGAGGCCAGCAGCGTGACCAGCAGGCTGCGCAGGGCGATGCGCTTGGCAATCGAACCCTTGAGCGAGAACAGGATGCCGAGGAGGTTGGGTTTGGGACGGACTATCATGCAGAGATGGGCTTCTTCAGGTGGCGCAAGCCATCAGGTTAGAAGCAAGCGTCGCAAGCGTCCAATCGCTTGGGCCGACCGGATGATCGGTGGGGTCGATGACTGGCCAAAACAGTCAGGCAGGTTGAAGGCTTTGACCATTGTCGGCGGGCGGCTCTGGCGCGACTATCTCGACGATTCGGACCGTTCAAGGAAACAACAATGCAGATTGAAAACAAGAGCTTCCTGGTCAGCGGGGGCGCATCGGGCTTGGGCGCGGCGACTGCCGAGATGCTGATTGGCGCTGGCGCCAAGGTCATGCTGGTGGACCTGAATGCCGACGCCGTGGCAGCCAAGGCCAGGCAGCTTGGCGACAACGCACGCAGCTGCGTGGCGGATATCAGCCAGGAAGCGGCTGCCGAAGCGGCGGTGCGGGCGACGCTTGCGGCGTTTGGCGGTTTGCATGGGCTGGTGAACTGCGCCGGTGTGGTGCGTGGCGAGAAAATCCTCGGCAAGAACGGCCCCCATGGGCTGGCGAGCTTTGCCCAGGTGATCAACGTCAACCTGATCGGTAGCTTCAACCTGCTGCGCCTGGCCGCCGCCGCCATCGCCGAAACCGAGGCAAATGCCGATGGCGAACGCGGCGTGATCATCAATACCGCTTCGGTAGCGGCGTTTGACGGGCAGATCGGCCAGGCGGCGTATGCCGCATCCAAGGGCGCCATTGCCAGCCTTACGCTGCCTGCAGCACGTGAGCTGGCGCGCTTTGGTATTCGCGTGATGACCATCGCCCCCGGCATCTTTGAGACCCCGATGATGGCCGGCATGACGCCGGAAGTGCGCGACTCCCTGGCCGCTGGCGTGCCATTCCCGCCGCGTCTGGGCAAACCCGCCGAATACGCCGCGCTGGTGCGGCACATCATTGAAAACAGCATGCTCAATGGCGAGGTGATCCGTCTCGACGGTGCCTTGCGCATGGCGGCCAAATAAGGAGCAATTCCCATGACCGATCCTATCGTTATCGTCAGCGCTGTGCGCACGCCCATGGGTGGGTTCCAGGGCGACCTCAAGGGCCTGACCGCGCCGCAGTTGGGTTCCGCTGCGATTCGCGCCGCCGTCGAGCGTGCCGGTGTCGCCCCCGACGCCGTGGATGAAGTACTGTTCGGCTGCGTACTGCCCGCAGGCCTCGGCCAGGCACCGGCACGTCAGGCTGCGCTGGGCGCCGGGCTGGACAAGGGCACGCGCTGCACCACCCTCAACAAGATGTGCGGTTCGGGCATGGAGGCCGCGATCCTGGCCCATGATTCACTGCTGGCCGGCAGCGTCGACGTGGTGATTGCCGGTGGCATGGAAAGCATGTCCAACGCGCCGTACCTGCTGGACCGTGCGCGCAGCGGCTACCGCATGGGCCACGGCAAGGTGCTCGATCACATGTTCCTCGACGGCCTGGAAGACGCCTACGACAAGGGCCGCCTGATGGGCACCTTTGCCGAAGACTGCGCCCTGCACAACGGTTTTACCCGCGAGGCCCAGGATGCGTTCGCCATCGCTTCGCTGACCCGGGCGCAAGAAGCTATTACCCATGGCAGCTTTGCCGCAGAAATCGTCCCGGTGCAGGTCACCTTGGGCAAAGAACAGAAAACCATCCTGCATGACGAACAGCCGCCCAAGGCCAAGCTGGACAAGATCACCAGCCTGAAACCGGTCTTCCGTGAAGGCGGCACCGTGACGGCGGCCAACTCCAGCTCGATTTCCGACGGTGCGGCGGCCTTGTTGCTGATGCGCCAGTCCGATGCACAGAAACGTGGCCTCAAGCCTTTGGCGGTGATCCATGGGCATGCGGCGTTCGCCGACGAGCCGGGGTTGTTCCCGGTGGCACCGGTGGGAGCGATCCGCAAACTGATGAGCAAGACCGGCTGGAGCCTGGGTGACGTCGATCTGTTCGAAATCAACGAAGCCTTTGCCGTGGTCAGCCTGGTGACCATGAGCAAGCTGGAGATCCCCCATGCCAAGGTCAATGTGCATGGCGGTGCCTGCGCCCTGGGCCATCCGATCGGTGCCTCCGGTGCACGGATCCTGGTGACCTTGCTTTCGGCCCTGCGCCAGAAAGGCCTCAAGCGTGGCGTCGCCGCCATCTGCATCGGCGGCGGTGAAGCCACGGCGATGGCCGTCGAATGCCTGTACTAAGGAACCACCATGCTGCCCAATGAAGAACAACTGCAAATCAGCGACGCCGCCCGGCAATTTGCCCAGGAACGCCTGAAACCCTTTGCCGCCGAGTGGGACCGCGAGCACCGGTTCCCCAGGGAAGCCATTGGTGAAATGGCCGAGCTGGGCTTTTTCGGCATGCTGGTGCCGGAACAGTGGGGCGGTTGCGACACCGGTTACCTGGCCTACGCCATGGCGCTGGAAGAAATTGCCGCCGGTGACGGGGCCTGCTCGACCATCATGAGCGTGCACAACTCTGTGGGTTGCGTGCCGATTCTCAAGTTCGGTAACGACCAGCAGAAAGAGCAATTCCTCAAGCCCCTGGCCAGTGGTGCCATGCTCGGTGCGTTCGCATTGACCGAGCCCCAGGCCGGCTCTGATGCCAGTAGCCTGAAGACCCGCGCACGCCTTGAAGGTGACCATTACGTACTCAATGGCTGCAAACAGTTCATCACCTCCGGACAGAACGCCGGCGTGGTGATTGTGTTTGCCGTGACCGACCCGGCGGCGGGCAAGCGCGGGATCAGCGCGTTTATCGTGCCGACCGACTCGCCGGGCTACAGCGTGGCGCGGGTTGAGGACAAACTGGGCCAGCATGCCTCCGATACCTGCCAGATCCTGTTTGAGGACGTGAAGGTTCCTGTCGCCAACCGTCTGGGGGAGGAGGGCGAAGGCTACAGGATTGCTCTGGCCAACCTGGAAGGTGGGCGCGTAGGCATTGCCTCGCAATCGGTGGGCATGGCCCGCGCCGCCTTTGAAGCAGCCCGCGACTACGCCCGCGAGCGCGAAAGCTTCGGCAAACCTATCATCGAGCACCAGGCCGTCGCTTTCCGTCTGGCGGACATGGCCACGCAAATCGCGGTTGCCCGGCAGATGGTGCATTACGCCGCTGCACTGCGCGACAGCGGCAAGCCGGCACTGGTGGAAGCCTCGATGGCCAAGCTGTTTGCTTCGGAAATGGCCGAGAAAGTCTGTTCGGCCGCCTTGCAAACCCTGGGCGGTTACGGTTACCTGAGCGACTTCCCTCTGGAGCGGATCTACCGCGACGTGCGGGTATGCCAGATTTACGAAGGCACCAGCGATATCCAGCGCATGGTCATCTCACGCAATCTCTAAGGAGCCGATACATGAGTTACGAAACCATTTTGCTTGAAGTCCAGGGCCGCGTCGGGCTGATTACCCTCAATCGCCCGCAAGCCCTGAACGCCCTGAACGCGCAACTGGTCAGCGAGTTGAACCAGGCGCTGGACGGCCTTGAAGCCAACCCGGAGATCGGCTGCATCGTGTTGACCGGCTCGAAAAAAGCCTTCGCCGCCGGTGCCGACATCAAGGAAATGGCCGAGCTGACCTATCCGCAGATCTACCTCGACGATCTGTTCAGTGACAGCGACCGCGTGGCCAACCGCCGCAAGCCGATCATCGCCGCCGTCAACGGCTTCGCCCTGGGCGGCGGTTGCGAACTGGCGTTGATGTGCGACTTCATCCTGGCCGGTGACAGCGCCAAGTTCGGCCAGCCGGAAATCAACCTCGGCGTACTGCCCGGCATGGGCGGCACCCAGCGCCTGACCCGTGCGGTGGGCAAGGCCAAGGCCATGGAAATGTGCCTGACCGGGCGCCTTATCGATGCGGTGGAAGCGGAGCGCTGCGGGATTGTTGCGCGTATCGTACCCGCCGATGAACTGCTGGACGAAGCGCTGAAAGTCGCGACGCTGATTGCCGGCAAGTCGGTGCCGATCAGCATGATGGTCAAGGAAAGCGTGAACCGAGCGTTCGAAGTGAGCTTGTCGGAAGGCGTGCGCTTTGAGCGCCGGGTGTTCCATGCGGCGTTCGCCACGCAGGATCAGAAGGAAGGCATGGCGGCATTCGTGGCCAAGCGCGCGCCGGAGTTCAAGGACAAATAACCCGGTGTCAAAGACACTGAGTATCAAAGCTGGGAGGGGGCTTGCCCCCGATAGCAGTGGTTCAGTCTTCACATCTGTTGACTGACCCACCGTCATCGGGGGCAAGCCCCCTCCCACATTATTTATGTGCTGTGGCAGTCAAAGTTGGTAGTTCTTCAACTCCCTGGCGATCACCATCCGCTGAATCTCACTGGTCCCTTCGTAAATCTGCGTGATCCGCGCATCCCGGTAGTAACGCTCCACCGGATAATCTTCCAGGTATCCGTACCCACCGTGAATCTGCATCGCCGATGAGCAAACCTTCTCGGCCATTTCCGAGGCAAACAGTTTGGCCTGGGACGCTTCCGACAAGCAGGGTTTTCCGGCACTGCGCAGCCGTGCGGCGTGCAGGATCAGCAAGCGTGCGGCGTTAAGCTGGGTTTGCATGTCGGCCAGCAAATTGGCCACGCTCTGGTGCTCGATGATTGCCTTGTTGAACTGCACCCGATCACGGGCATAGGCCAGCGCTGCTTCAAATGCCGCGCGGGCGATGCCCAATGCCTGGGCGGCAATGCCGATGCGGCCACCCTCCAGGTTGGACAGCGCGATGGCCAGGCCTTTGCCACGCTCACCCAGCAGGTTGGCCTCGGGCACGCTGCACTGGTTCAGGGTCACGGCGCAGGTATCGGACGCACGGATGCCCATCTTGTGTTCGGTACGATCCACCACGAATCCCGGGGTTGCGGTGGGCACCAGGAATGCCGAGATGCCTTTCTTGCCCAGGTCGGGATCAGTCACCGCAAATACAATCGCCAGTTTGGCGCGTTTACCATTACTGACGAACTGCTTGGCCCCGTTGATTACCCACTGGCCGTCGCGCAGTTCGGCACGGGTACGCAGGTTGTGCGCTTCGGAACCGGCCTGGGGTTCGGTCAGGCAGAAGCAGCCAATCGCCTGGCCGCTGGCGAGGTCGCCCAGCCAGGTCTGTTTTTGTTCATCTGTGCCGTAGTTGAGAATCGGCCCGCAACCCACTGAATTATGGATACTCATCAGTGCGCCAGTGGCACCGTCACCCGCGGAAATCTCCTCGACGGCGAGGGCATAGGCGACGTAATCGACATAGGTGCCGCCCCATTCTTCCGGCACCACCATGCCCAGCAGGCCCAGTTCGCCCATCTTTGCCACCAGGGCGTCGTCGATCCAGCCGGCTTTCTCCCAGGCTTGGGCGTGCGGTGCGATTTCACCCCGGGCGAAGTCACGGGCCATGTCGCGGATCATTACTTGTTCTTCAGTGTATTCAATGTCTTGCATGGCTTATTTCGCAACCTTCTCGAAGTGATGAAAAAAGCTCTCAACGTGGCTGAGGGCCAGCCCGTGCAAGGTGGGCGGGTTCCAGCGCGGGCTTTTGTCTTTGTCGATGATCAGGGCGCGCACGCCTTCGATCAGGTCGCCGCGCTCGAACCATTGGCGGTCCAGGTGCAGCTCCAAGGCAAAACAGTCTTCCAGGGGCAGGCGCCGGCCGCGGCGCAACATCTCCAACGTAACGGCCATGGCAAGGGGGGAGCGGGTCAGCATGAGGTTAGCGGTGGTCAACGCCCATTCATGGCTGTCGGCCACGGTGACTTGCTGCAATTGTTCAACGATGCTCGGCACATCCGGCAGCGCGAAAAAGTGGTCGATGGCGGGGCGCAGAGCGGCCAACGGTGGATCGGGCAATTGCTGCACGGCCAGTTTGGCGAGCACGCCCTGCAGGTCTTTGAGCGGCGAGTCGTGCCATTGCAGGCGGTCGAGCTTCTGGTCAAGGTCGGCGAGCTTGTGGCTTTCCAGGTACCAATCAGCCAACCCGCAATACAGCGCGTCGGCCGCGCGGATCTGTACCCCGGTCACGCCCAGGTAGATCCCCAGTTCGCCGGGGATGCGCGGCAGAAAGTGGCTGCCACCCACGTCAGGGAAATAACCGATGGCCACTTCCGGCATCGCCAGGCGGCTGCGCTCGGTGACTACGCGCAAATCAGCGCCCTGCACCAGGCCCATGCCGCCGCCGAGGACAAACCCGTCCATCAGTGCCACGACTGGCTTGCGGTAGTGGTGGATGGCCAGATCCAGAGCATATTCCTCGACGAAGAAGTCCTGGTGCAGGGTGTCGCCGTTCTTGAAGCTGTCGTACAGAGAACGGATATCGCCACCTGCACAGAAGGCTTTTTCACCGGCACCGCGCAGGACCACGGCATACACCTGCGGATCGTCAGCCCATGCCTGCAAATGGGACGTGAGGCTGCGCACCATGTCCAGGGTAATGGCATTCAAGCCGGCGGGGCGATTGAGGGTGAGGTGGCCGATGTGGTTGCGGACCTCGGCGAGGACTTCGTCCTGAAGTACTTGGGCGTGGCTTGCTTCGGATGAAACCTGAGCAGTCATCGATAACTCCCTGCTTTTATTGTTCTTTATCAAGATGTTCACGGATGAACCTTCTCGCGATCGTACCAGTGCAAATTTGCCTAGTACAACCTTCAATCCTGCAGGTCGTTTTTGCATTTATGCAGCAAGCGCACGACCGGCTCAGGGTAACCGGCTGGCCAGTGTTTCGCCGATGCTACGGCGCCTGGCGTGGGTTTGCGCCGCGTGGATGAGTTGTTCCAGTTC
Source organism: Pseudomonas sp. FW305-3-2-15-C-LB1 (assembly GCF_058787615.1). Lineage (NCBI taxonomy): Bacteria > Pseudomonadati > Pseudomonadota > Gammaproteobacteria > Pseudomonadales > Pseudomonadaceae > Pseudomonas > Pseudomonas sp. FW305-3-2-15-C-LB1. The sequence goes on from NZ_JBYSZX010000005.1 coordinate 169,751, forward strand.
GCTGGGCTCCACATCGTAGAACCGCTCCATTTGCGCCAGCGCCAGTGTCAAATCAGCGGCGGTAATACCAGGGTCTCGGTCGGCCCTGGGGCTGAACGGTAGCGGTGCCGGTGCTTCCACCGCGCCTTTGGGATAACGCGTGCGCGTGGCGTTGTTATACGCCAGTGCGCAGGCCAGCAGCGCACCGGCGCCGAGCAATACCGCACCCAGCTCATACCAGCCCAGGGCGGCGGACGCCGGGTCTGCCAGGACCAGTGTCATGGCCAGGCCACCGGCGGGCGGGTGCAGGCAGCGCAACCAGCACATCAGTATTACGGTCATGCCGGCCGCCAGGCAGGCGCCGCCCAGCGACGGGCCGAGGACACGGGTGACCAGCAAGGCAATCACGCCTGCGCACAGGTAGCTGCCGATAATCGACCAGGGTTGCGCCAAGGCACCCGATGACACGGCGAACAACAGGACGGCCGACGCACCCAGCGGGCCAAGCAGGTGCAACGCGACATCTATGCCAAACACCTGGGAGCACAACCAGACGCTGAACAAGGTGCCAAGGGCCATGCCGATCGCGGCACGGCTCCATTCGGTGGGGCGGGTATTGATAGCAGCGGGGAACCAGCGAGCGAGCATTGGGAGGCAGTCCATAAACGGCGGGCAAAAAAAAGGCTTGTCTGGTTGCCCGGAAAAGCCCTTTGAAAGTTCCAACATTTGGGGGAAGGAACCCATGCAGTGTGCCGCGCGTGGAACAGAGGCGCCAATGCATATTAATGAGGGTTGAATGCAAAAATAATGAATTGGAATACGGTCAGACTACTATCGAGCAGCAGACTTTACCCAGCACCCGATTACTGAACTCTTCATCGAAAAAACGCTTGCGCAGGTTCTCCTGCAAACCGGGTTCACTGGCCAGCGGGCCTTTCAACGCCACCAACGCGTCGCGCAACCCCATCAGCCGGTCCAGCGGTGGCAGGGGAATATAGCCGACATGCACTTCGGTGCTGGTCAAGGCTGGGTTATCAAGCGAAGCATCATCTGGCACGGCGTTGTCCTCTCGTCCTTGTGGTCACCCATGACCTGTGGCGGTACATGAATACCGCACCAGGCAAGCGAGTTTACCGTTGGGTTTTGGACGCAGGAAAGAGAAACGGCACCAGTTATTACGTAAAGCTGCGTGGGAATTTTCCGCGCCGGCAGCGCTGGCGCAGACTCAAGGTTGCACAGGTTTGGCCAGGTGCAGCAGCACGTAAGGGTTGCGGTCGAATTCGCCGGTCAGGGTCGGCGTGATGGAACGAAAGCGCGGGTCTTGCAAGCCTTCGTAATCCACTTGGCTCATCACCAGCCAGGCGGGTCCCTGGAGTGGCTTGAGGTCGGCGGCTTGCTGAGTGAACAACGGCACTTGGTCGCAATCGAGGTTGACCATGTACTTGATGGCCTTGGCGTCTTTGCCCAAGCCATGCAGCACCACCGGCGCGCGTTGCTGCATCACCTGCTCATGAACCTGCAAGGTAAAGGTGCGGGTGTCGTAGATACTGCGCTCCAGCGGCTCGACCACCAGGATATAGGAGGCCCACACTGCCAGCACTGCGGCAAAAGCCGGCCCGACCGGACGCAGGCGGCTTTTGAAGAGTGTCACCAAGGCCAGCACCTGCAGGCCGCCCAGCACGCCCAACACCCAGCCGAGATGGCTCAACTGCTCAGGGTAGCGCGGTCGTGCCAACAGCAGGCCGACGATCAACAGCGTCGGCAACAACGTCCAGATCCCCAGCATCAGCCCACGCAGCCCGGCGAAGAGCCGTCCGTGTGCGACCTGGAACGGGTATGCCGCAATGATCGCCGCCATGGGCAACATCGGCAGCACGTAACGTGCTTTTTTCGCCTGGGGAATCGACAGGCCGACCATCACCAGCAAGCCTGCGGCGGCGCAATACCACACCAACTGCAATGCCGGTCCCGGCGCGCGGCGCCCGCTGAGCACCATGGCCAGCAGTACCAGCAGCGCCATCGGATACGCCAAGGCGTAGTTGCCCAGCGAACTGGTGAAGTAGTACAGCAGGCCGCTCGAGCCTTCGCTGCCATCCATGCGGCCGAGGAACTGCATGCGGATCACGTCCTGCATGAAGCTTTCGCCACCGCTCAACTTGGCCATCAGCAGCAACAGGCCCACGCATGCCACCAGCAGCGCCAGCGCCAGCAAGCCGAAACTGAACAGCTGGCGCCATTGCCGGTTGATCAGGTAGTAGCTGCAGAGCACGCCCGTAGGAATCACCAGGCCAATCGGCCCACGCACGGTAAAGCCCAGGATCAGCAGCAGGTACAGCCAATGCAGGCGTTTAGCGGACCGGAAGTGATCATGGGCATAACCCAGGTAGAACACCGCCAGGGCGATGGCGGCCAGCATCTGGTCGAGGGACACCGCACGGGTTTCGGTGATGAAGTTGCTGCTCAACAACAGGAGCGCAATGCTCAGCAGCCCCCAGCGCTGGGAGTAGGGCGCTGTCAGGCGATACACCAGGGTGACGATAAACGCCGAGGCGATCGCCGTGGGCAACCAGGCCGTGAGGCTGGTGACCTGGCCCAGGGGCAGTGAAACCAGCCAGGTCAACAGTGTCGAGGTGGCCAGGTAATCCGCATAAGGCTGCCCATAGGTGGTGGGGAAGACGCTGGGGCCATGACGCAGCATTTCCTGGGCAAACAACACAAAGCGCGAGTCGAAGCCGATGATTGCCTGGTGCCAGTTGCCGGCGATAAACAGCAACAACGCCAGCAATCCCAGACCAAGGGATTGGCGGCGGATCGTTGCATTCAGCGGGGACGGTTGAGCTTTGTTCACGTCTCAGGCTTCCACAACCTGTGGCAGCCACTGTTGCTGGGGAATCGGCAACTGGCAGGAATCACCGCGGCCGATCGGGTAGTACTGGAAGCCTTTGCGTGCCAAGCGCTCGCCGTCGTAGAGGTTGCGGCCGTCGAAGATCACCGGGGTTTTCAGGCGCTGGTGGATCAGGTCGAAGTCCGGCGCCTTGAATTGCTGCCATTCGGTGCAGACGATCAGCGCATCGGCACCGCCCAGTGTGGATTCGGGGGTGCCCATGAGCATCAGCCGTGGGTCATCGCCATAGATACGTTGGGTTTCCTGCATGGCTTCCGGGTCGAATGCGCGCACGTTGGCGCCGGCGGCCCACAACGCTTCCATCAGCACGCGGCTGGGAGCATCGCGCATGTCGTCGGTGTTGGGCTTGAACGCCAGGCCCCACAGGGCAAAGGTCTTGCCGCGCAGGTCGCCCTTGAAGAACGCCTTGATCCGCTCGAACAACTTGCTCTTCTGGCGCTGGTTGATGGCTTCTACCGCTTCCAGCAGGTCGCTGGAGCAGTTGGCTTGCCGGGCGCTGTGGATCAGGGCGCGCATGTCCTTGGGGAAGCACGAACCGCCGTAGCCGCAGCCAGGGTAGATAAAGTGGTAGCCGATGCGCGAGTCGGCGCCAATGCCCAGGCGCACGGCTTCGATGTCCGCCCCCAGGTGTTCGGCCAGCTCGGCGATCTGGTTGATAAAGCTGATCTTGGTCGCCAGCATGCAGTTGGCGGCGTACTTGGTCAGCTCGGCGCTGCGCAGGTCCATGAAGATGATGCGGTCGTGGTTGCGGTTGAACGGTGCGTACAGGTCGCGCATCACGTCGCGCACTTCTTCGCGCTCACAACCGATGATGATGCGGTCCGGGCGGCGGCAGTCGGCAACAGCCGAGCCCTCCTTGAGGAATTCCGGGTTGGAGACGATATCGAACTCCAGGTGCCGGCCGGCCAGGTGCAGGGCTTTTTCGATGTGGGCGCGCAGGGTGTCGCCGGTGCCGACCGGCACGGTGGATTTTTCCACCAGGATCACCGGCTCTTTGCGGTGGCGGGCGACGGCGTCGCCTACCGACAGCACGTATTTCAGGTCGGCCGAGCCGTCTTCGTCCGAAGGCGTGCCCACGGCAATGAACAGGACTTCGCCGTGTTCCACCGCCAACTTTTCATCATGGGTGAAGTGCAGCCGCCCACTCTCCAGGTTTTCCTTGACCATCGCAGCCAGCCCCGGCTCGAAGATGGTCACATGGCCTTTTTGCAGTGACTCGACCTTGTTCTTGTCAACGTCCATGCAAATGACATCGTGGCCGACTTCAGCCAACACGGTGGCCTGCACCAGACCGACGTAACCGCTACCAAATACACTGATTTTCATGGGGTATTCCTGGGACTAGTGGCGCTAGCACGACGAGAGTTGATAACCAGAACACCGAGGATGACCAAGGCCACCCCCAGGGTTTTTGAAACGGAAAAATGTTCGTTGAACACCGGCAGGCTGGCCGCCAGCAGGTACACCAAGGCATAGCTGATGCTCAGTAGCGAATAGGCGCGGCCCAGCGGCAAATGCTTGAGCGCACCGAGCCAGCAGAGCATCGACAGTGCGTATGCCAGGATCGCCAGGGTCACGACGCCGAGGGCGCCCAGGTCGATGCTGTTCTGGCTCAAGGCATCCAGCCATGCGCTGGGCAGCGGCAGGCGCGTCATGCTCCAGCGCATGCCCAGTTGGGCCGCGCTGACCAGGCCGACGCTGCCCAGCGCCAGGGCAAACCCCTGGATCCGGCTCATACCTGGCGACCCAGCAGCACGACGCCGCCGATCACCAGCGCGACACCCAGCCAATGGCGGGTATCGATGTGCTCTTTGAACACAAAACGCGCGACCAGCGTGACCAGCACGAAGTTGAGGCTGAGCATCGGGTAGGCAATACCGACTTCCAGGCGTTGCAACACCAGCAGCCACACCAGCAGGCCCAGGCCCAGGCACACCAGCGCCGACCACAACCAGGGCGAGCGCAGTTTCAGCGCCCAGCCATCCGGCAGGTCGCGCCAGCGTTCCACGGCGAACTTCTGGGAGACCTGTCCCATGCAGGTGAGCAGGCAGGCGGCCAGTAACAGCAGCAAGGTGATCATTGCGCGGCCTGCGGGAAGATCAGGATCACGATGTTGCCTTGTTCGTAGCGCTTGCCGTCCTTGGGCAGCAAGTCGACTTCGGCGATTTCGTCGTCGCCCTTGACCCGCATGACCACGCCGACCGGCCCCTTTTGGCGCGCATCGCTCATCCATTGCTGGACTTGGCTGGTATCCACCTTGTGGTGCGTGGCGTCCGCGTAGGCCAGGCCGTATTTGACTTCGCCGACGGTGTTGTAGAGCGTCACGTCCGGGCGCGCCAGGCGCCATGACAGCGCCGACGCTGCGCCCAGGTCATTGCTCAGCAGGGCCGTGGCCGGTTGCAGTTCTTGCAGGTGATCAATGATGAATTGGTCAGGCGTCTTGTTGTACACCACTGAATGCGGCAGGGCAGCTGGCAACAAGGCCACCATCAGCCAACTGCCGAGTACCGGTGCGGCCCACAGGTGCAAAGGCCGGGCCGCCTGCAGCAGGTTGACCAGGATCCAGGCAAACAGAAAAGTGAACACCAACACCAGGCTGAGGGTTTCCTGGCCGTGTTCGTACACCGGCTTCTTCATTTGCAGCCAGGTCAGCGCGAGCAATGCCACTACACCGATGATCAGGTTCAGCCAGCCGTTGATGCGCAGCGCACGGCTGCGACCCTGGGCCAGTTTGTCCGCCAGGGTATTGCCGATCAACAAGGCCAGGGGCAGCAGGCACGGCATGATGTAGGACGGCAGCTTGCCCTTGGCCAGGCTGAAGAAGGCCAGGGGCATCAGCAGCCACAGCACTACAAAACCGATTTTTGCGCTGCGTTTGTCCCGCCACGCCTGTTTGAGGGTCGACGGCAACAACGCCACCCACGGCAGGCAGAACGCAACCAACAGCGGCAGGTAATACCAGAACGGCTGGGCGTGCTGGGCATCGTCACCGGCGAAGCGCTGGATATGCTCGTGCCAGAAGAAGAAATTCCAGTAGTCCGGCTCTTGCCGGTGCACCGCCAGCGCCCATGGCAAGCTGACGACAATCGCCACCACCACGGCGACCACGCCGTAGCCCAGCAGCTCACGCAAACGCTTCTGCCAGATCGCATAGGGCAGGGCGATCAACACCGGCAGCAACCACGCCAGAAAGCCCTTGGTCATAAAGCCCATGCCGCAGGCAAAACCGAGCAACGCCCAGGACCCCAGGCGCCCGTTGCGGGTGGTGCTGTCGAAGCAGAACCACAGGGCGGCTCCGGTCAGGTTGACCCAGAAGGTGAACTGCGGATCCAGATTGGCGTAGCCACCGAGCAAGGCCACGCTGACAAAACTCATGTACAGCACGGTGCTGACCAGGGTTTTGCGCGGGTCATTCCACAGCCGACGCGACACCCCGTACACCAGCAGGATGCTCAAGCCGGTGCTCAGGGCCGAGGCAAACCGCACGCCGAACAGGTTCTGCCCGAAGATCGCCTGGCCCAGCGCAATCATCCAGTAACCCGCCGCCGGTTTTTCGAAGTAGCGGATGCCCATGAAGTGCGGCGAAGCCCACTTGCCGGTCAGCAGCATTTCCTGGCTGATCTGTGCGTAGCGGGTTTCATCCGGGATCCACAGGCCATGGGTGGCCAGCGGCAGCAGGTAGAACACGCCAAACGCCAACAGAAGCAGGGGCAAGGCCCAACGGCGGATCATGCCTGCTGCACTCCGAGCCAACCCTCGCGGCCGGGCAAGGCGCCACGTACCAGTTGTTGCTGGGGGAGGGTGGTCACGTCTGCCGGCAACAGGTCGCCCAGTGGTTTGAAGTCGATGCCGCGCTGCCCGGCCTGGGCGAGCAACTGGCGAAAATCGTTGGCCATCAGAATCCCTTCCACTTCGGCGTGGATCGTATAGACATTGAGTTTCGACTCGGCAAAACGGTCGAGGATGAACCCATTGAAGTCTTTGGCAGCCACCACCGGCCCGACAACTTCGTCGAAGGTCGGCAGGTCTACCGGAATTTGTGGGGTGCCCGCACTGCCATCGGCCAGGGTTGGACAAAACAGGCTGGTGCCCCGGCAATCGCTGTTGTAGCGAAAGTTGAAACCTTGCTTGGCTTGCACCACGCGCTCATCCGCGCGCCAACCGGCGGCGGCGGAACAGTCGATGCGCTCACCGAGGATGTCGCTGAGGGTGTCGACGCCACGGCGGATCTGCTCGATCAACTGCGCCTCGCTCCAGCGCCCGGTATTGGCCTGCCAGCCGTGATGATCCCAGGCGTGCAGGCCCACTTCGTGCCCGGCGGCCTTGGCCTGGCGCATCAAATGCCCCAGGTCACGGCCGATCGGCTTGCCCGGCCAGGCGGTGCCGGCGAGCAGGATGTCCAGGCCATACAGGCCGACCGCATTGGAACGCAGCATCTTCCACAGGAATTGCGGGCGGATGAGACGCCACAAGTGGCGCCCCATGTTGTCAGGCCCGACACTGAAGAAGAACGTTGCCTTCACCGAGGCTTCATCCAGGGACTCGAGCAACCGTGGCACACCTTCACGGGTGCCGCGGTAGGTGTCGACGTCGATGCGAAGACCTGCATCCATTACTTTTTGTCCGCGATTTCGAGCATGGCTTCACGCAGGAAGAAGTCCAGGGTGTTGCCGATGGTTTCGCTCATTTCCACGGTCGGCTCCCAGTCCAGCAGGCGCTTGGCGTTTTCGATGCTTGGCTTGCGGTGCGCCACGTCCTGGTAACCGGTGCCGTAGAACGCCTTGCTTTCTACGTCGCGGAAACCGGCGAACGGTGGGAAGTTGCCACGCAACGGGTGCGCTTCGAACTGACGCAGCAGTTCTTCGCCCAACTGACGGATGCTGGCTTCGTTTTCCGGGTTGCCGATATTGATGATCTGGCCGTCGCACACGCCGTTTTCGTTATCAATGATGCGAGCCAGGGCTTCGATGCCGTCAGCGATGTCGGTAAAGCAACGCTTCTGCTCGCCGCCGTCGAACAGGCGGATCGGCGTACCTTCCACCAGGTTCAGGATCAATTGGGTGATTGCGCGGGAGCTGCCGATACGCGCCGAATCCAGGCGGTCCAGGCGTGGGCCCATCCAGTTGAACGGACGGAACAGGGTGAATTTCAGGCCCTTGTCACCGTACGCCCAGATCACACGGTCCAGCAGCTGCTTGGAAACCGAGTAGATCCAGCGCTGTTTGTTGACCGGACCCACCACCAGGTTGGAGGTGTCTTCGTCGAAGTACTGGTCCTGGCACATGCCATAGACTTCGGAGGTCGACGGGAAGATCACGCGCTTGTTGTACTTGACGCAGTAGCGCACCAGCTTGAGGTTTTCTTCGAAGTCCAGTTCGAACACGCGCAGCGGGTTGCGGGTGTATTCGATTGGCGTGGCGATGGCCACCAGCGGCAGGACCACGTCGCACTTCTTGATGTGGTACTCGATCCACTCGGTGTGGATGCTGATATCGCCTTCGACGTAATGGAAGTTCGGGTGGCTGCGCAGGCGCTCGATGGCGTCCGAACCGATGTCCAGGCCGTAGATTTCATAACGGTCGTCGCGCAGCAGGCGCTCGGACAGGTGGTTGCCGATAAAGCCGTTCACACCCAGGATCAGCACCCGGGTACGCCGTGGCTTGCGGCCGGACTCGGCGCCGCGCAGCACGGAGCCGTCGACCAGGCCTAGTGCGTCCGCCAGGGCTGGGCCGGCGAGGAACAGGCCGTCGGCGTTGCGCTGGCCGAACTTGACCACCAGGGAGTCTTCACCGCAGGCGATGCGCAGCGGGTTGACGCTGATCACACGGCCCGGCGCCAGGCCTTCGTTGCCCTTGACCACTTCGGCCTGCCAGACGATCAACTTGTGTTCGCCCACGGCGCAGAAGGCGCCTGGGTACGGTTGGGTCACGGCGCGCACCAGGTTGAACAGTTCTTCAGCCGGTTTTTTCCACTCCAGCTTGCCATCGGCGGCAGTGCGGCGGCCGAAGTAAGTGGCCTGGCTTTCGTCCTGGGCGGTTTCCGTCAGCTTGTCCTGGGCCAGTTGCGGCAGGGCGTCGCGCAGCAGGGTGCTGGCGGCGTCGCGCAGTTTGGCGTGCAGGGTCAGGCCGGTGTCGTTGCGTTCGATGATGACTTTCTGCTGGGCCAGGATCGCGCCGGCATCGGCACGCTTGACCATGCGGTGCAGGGTGACGCCGGTTTCGGTCTCGCCGTTGACCAGTACCCAGTTGGCCGGGGCGCGGCCACGGTATTTCGGCAGCAACGAGCCGTGCAGGTTGAACGCGCCTTTGCTGGCGGTGGCCAGCAGGGCCTCGCTGAGCAGGTTGCGGTAGTAGAACGAGAAAATGTAGTCCGGGTTCAGCTTGGCGATGCGCTCGATCCACAGCGGGTGGTTGGCGTCTTCCGGGGCGTGCACCGGGATGCCATTGCGCGCGCACAGTTGTGCGACGGAACCGTAGAAGTTGTTTTCCTTGGGGTCATCGGCATGGGTGAACACGGCAGCAATTTCGTAACCGGTGTTGAGCAGCGCTTCAATGCCTGCACAACCAATATCGTGGTACGCGAATACAACAGCTTTTGAACTCATGATTAGACCTGATCAGCAGAAGTAGAAGTATGGGAGGACACCAGGCCGTCCACGACGACCACGGGAGCCGGTGCTGCCGGTTGGTTGCGCAGCACCTTTTCGATAAAGAAGCGTGGACGGGCGCGCACGTCGCTGTACATGCGGCCCAGGTATTCACCCAAGAGGCCCATGCCGATGAACTGGCCGCCGGTGAACACGAACAACACCGCGAACAGCACGAACAAACCGTCGCCAGCCCAGTCGGCGCCAAAGGCCAGGCGCAGGATGATCAATGCGAAGGCAAACAGCACACCCAGCGCCGCCAGGCTGAAGCCGACGATGGACAGCAGTCGCAGTGGGGTAGTGGTCATGCAGGTCAGCAAGTCGAACATCAGGCTGATCAGGCGCATGGCGCTGTATTTGGATTCGCCGTGTTCCCGCTCGGCGTGGTGCACCAGGATTTCCGTGGTGTGCCGGGCAAAGCCGTTGGCCAGGATCGGGATGAAGGTGCTGCGCTCACGGCAGGCGAGCATCGCGTCGACAATGGTGCGGCGGTAGGCGCGCAGCATGCAGCCGTAGTCGCTCATGGCAACGCCGGTGGAGCGCTGCACGGCCAGGTTGATCAGGCGCGATGGCCAGCGGCGGAAGGCCGAGTCCTGGCGATTGTTGCGCACGGTGGCAACCACGTCGTAGCCCAGGGCCGCTTGCTCGACCAGGCGCGGGATTTCTTCGGGCGGGTTTTGCAGGTCGGCGTCGAGGGTGATCACCACTTCGCCTCGGCATTGCTCGAAACCGGCCATGATCGCCGCATGCTGGCCGTAGTTACGGTTGAGAATTACCGCGACCACGTTGCTGCCGTCTTCCGAGGCGGCGTCTTCCAGCAGTTGGGCCGAATTGTCGCGGCTACCGTCATCCACCAGGATGATTTCGTATTCGTAGGCCAGTTGCTTGCAGGCTGCGGTGGTACGGCGCAGCAATTCAGGCAGGCTCTCTTGTTCGTTGTAGACCGGGATAACGATCGACACGCAATGAATAGGGTAGGGTTTCAAAGATTCATGACCTCGGGGTTAGAGCAACTTGGAGCGTGGAAACAGCAGTAATCATTAGGCAAACGTCCAGAATGCAGGTTGGAAAGCGGCACTGAAGATAGAACGTAATCAAGAGGTTAGACGATATAGCGCGGTTTGCTATGAAGTGCTGTATCCAAGATTAAGCGTAAAAATGTGGAACAGATATGAAAGGCAGATGAAAAACTCGTTTATTTGACAGGTAGACAGCTAGGGTTCAGCTAAGTGGACGAGGTGCCAGGCAAGGCGTCCGGGCGAGCGCGACGCGATGTTATTCAATCCGGTGATCAGTAAAGAATATTCTCTGCAATGCCCGCCAAGTGCCGGTAAAGTAAGCCGTCTCTTGCCAGGGTGAACGGATGAATAGCGTGCAGCTTTTACGCGGCCAATTGCGGCCAGTGTTGATGGGGTTGTTGATGAGCGTCGCGTGCATCACCACCGTATGCGCCGATGATGGGGTGGCGCTGACCAGCATCGACCAGGTGCCGGACGGCGTGGAAGTGCGCGGCAAGCAGATCGCCGCGTATACCTGGGACGATAAACAAGGCAAGAACCTGCTGGTGCTCGCCGAACAAGTCAGCGAGCGCGATGACGACGGCACCCAGTCGGCATTCGTGTATGCGGCCCAGTACCTGATCGACGGCAACCGCCCCAAGCGCGTGTGGATGCTCTACGACGATGTGCAGCACTGCGAATTCGATGCGTCCCTGCGCTTTGACCGGGCTGCAACCAAAGTCACCGACCTCACTGGCGACGGCATCACCCAGGCCACCGTGGGCTATTCGCGCACCTGCACCAGTGATGTCAGCCCCAACGAATTCAAGTTGATCATGCACGTCGGCAAGTCGCAGAAGTACCGCCTGCGTGGGGTCGACCGCGTCGGTGCGGCCTGGTGGGACGAAGAGGCCGGCGCCCTGCGCGGCATGCCGCTGCCCAAGGACTGCAGCGTGGCCGCTCAGCAGGCGCTGGTCAGCCAGTACAAGGAGCAGGGCACCGAGTTGCCGTTGCCGGGGTGTTATGGCGATGAGAAGGACTTTGCCAAGGCGCCCGCTCCGTACTTGGATTTCATGCGCACCCAATGGTTTGCGTTGATGCAGAAACAGGATGAGACTTGGAGCCAACCGCAAACCGAGGACGGCCCGGTTGAGCCCGACTAGCTGCCAAGGCCTCAAGGTAAAACCATCAGTATTTTTTTTGCTGCATATTTTCGACATCTGAAAGCAATTGCAGATTCTGAGCGAAAGCCGGCGTGCCATGTTCATTCTTCTGCACGCCCTGTAACGCTTTCAGTGCAATGGCTGTCGTTTGATTGTTGACCGTTTGGGCCAATGCCTGCATTTCATTGCTTTTGCCGTTCCCAGTCGCTACATGATTGCGCAGGTTGAGCATTGTCTGGCGCAATGTTTGAGTGTCTTTGCCTGTTATAGCGGCTGGATATCGGGTTGAAAATCGCTCTATCTTTTCGATTTTTCTATCGAGAGCATTGACCTGCTTATTGATCTGGTTGAAGTCATCCCGGGAGATATCAACCTTGGCTTTGTTTTCCACCGTCGCAAAATACGAGGGGGCATACAGTGTTGTGTTGTACGCAGGGGGCTGGCTGTCTGGAGCAATGGATGAGTGCTTGACAGCCCAGGGATTAGGGTTCGCATAACGCGAGGTAGGAGTGTCAATAGGCATAAAGTAACCTTTGTCTGAGTGAATGAGCAGGGATGAAAAGCTGAAAATAAAGCAAGGCGCCTACAAAGCAGCATAGGAAAATGCTTCGACCGGTAGTGATTAGGCTTATCGCTCCATAGGACAATACGGCGCGTACCTGACGCGTTGACGCACCGCCTCGCGGTACGTTTCAGTACTTTGTACCAGCGGCACTCATGGGCTAGACTTCTTTGCTCTGTTCAATCGTAAATATGTCGATTTAACAATCAGTTAAATGGTGTATTTAAACCAAAGGCTGATCTAGCTTGACTGAGTCTATCCGCAACCCACTGACCCTCTACCTCACCCGCTTGGCCCCCTCCAGCCAATTGACCATGCGCTACGTGCTGCAAGATGCGGCCGATCGCCTGGGCTTCGAGGACATCAACCTCGAAGACATCGACTGGCACTTGCTGCAGCCCGAACACGTCATTGCCCTGGTCGCCGCCTTGCGCGAAGACGGTTATGCGCCGAATACCTCCTCGTTGTATGTGAACGCGGTGCGCGGGGTGATGAATGAGGCGTGGCGCCTGAACCTGATCAGCCAGGAGCACCTGTTGCGCATGCGCACGGTCAAGGCTGCACCCGGCACGCGCCTGGGCCAGGGCCGCAACCTGCGGCGCAGCCTGATCCGCGAAATGATGGAAGTCTGCGCCGCCGACCCACGGCCCCAGGGCCTGCGAGACGCCGCAGTGATCGGTATTCTCTACGGCTCCGGCATGCGCAAGTCGGAATCGGTCAACCTCGACCTGGCCCAGATCAACTTCGAAGAGCGCAGCCTGCGGGTGATCGGCAAGGGCAACAAGGAGTTGATCAAGTACGCGCCGGACTGGGCGTTCGCCAAATTGCAGGCGTGGCTGGCGTTTCGGCGCGAACAGCTCAAGGAGGGCGAGCAGGATGACAGTTTCCTGTTCAACCGTATCCGCCGTGGCAGCCACATCACCCGCGAGCGCATCACCAAACATGCCATTTACTACATCGCCCGCCAGCGCGGCGACCAGGTGGGCGTGAAGATCATGCCCCATGACTTCCGTCGCTCGTTCATTACCCGGGTGATCGAGGAGCATGACCTGTCGATCGCGCAAAAGCTCGCACACCATACCAATATCCAGACCACCGCCAGCTATGACGTGCGTGACGACAATGAGCGACGGCGGGCGGTGGACCGGTTTGACCTGTAGGGTTGACGATTGCAGCCCCCCCCTCAGGGGGGGCGATGCAGTTTTAGAGAATAGGTTTGCCGCCAGTGACCGCGTAGCGCGATCCGGAGATGTAGCTGGCTTCGTCCGAGGCCAACAACACATAGATCGGCGCGACTTCCACCGGTTGGCCAGGGCGGCCCAGCGGGGTTTCGCTGCCGAAGCTCTGCACGTCTTCATCGGTCATGGTCGCCACGATCAACGGCGTCCAGATCGGGCCCGGGGCTACGCTGTTGACGCGTATACCCTTGCTGCCGAGCAACTGCGCCAAGCCACCGGTGAAATTGGCAATCGCACCCTTGGTGGCCGCATACGGCATCAACGTCGGCTTGGGCATGTCTGAGTTGACGGACGTGGTGTTGATGATCGAACTGCCAGCCTTCATATGCGGCACCGCTGCCTTGCACAGGCGAAACATTGCAGTGATGTTGATATCGAAGGTCTTGACCCATTCCTCGTCCGAGATTTCTTCAAGAGTCTCGTGGCTCATCTGGAACGCTGCGTTATTGACCAGCACGTCGATACGACCGAATTGCTCGACCGTTTTATCGACCAGTTCGTGGCACACGCTTTTCTGAGCGATATCGCCGGGCAGCAGCAGGCATTGGCGACCGGCTTCCTCGACCCAACGCGCAGTTTCCCTGGCGTCCTCGTGCTCATCCAGATAAGCGATGGCCACATCGGCGCCTTCACGGGCAAACGCGATGGCGACGGCGCGCCCAATGCCGCTGTCGGCCCCCGTGATCAGAGCGATCTTGTTGGCCAACCGTCCGGAGCCCTTGTAGCTCTGTTCACCGCAATCCGGGTACGGGTCCATTTTCTTCTGCGAACCAGGTACTGTCTGCGCTTGGGGGGCGAAGGGAGGGCGAGGGTAATCAGTCATGTCAATCTCCATAGTTTCCAACGTGGCTATGGGATTAGTAGTTGCCGGCCGGTTGATAGTTGTAACGGATGCCGCCGAGGGCCGACGAGTGGTTGGCGTTGGCCCCAGGCAACGCCAACCTCAAGTGCATGGGCCGCCCTCAGGACGAGGGTGGGGCGCTCGCCAGGTGAGCCGGCAGGCGCCGCAGTGTCCACACCGTGGTGAACATCGCCGCTATGGCGCACAGCGCAATCCCGATCAGCATCGGCGCCGGCGTGTGATCGGCGAACACCCCGATCAGGGTCATGGACAGGGCCCCGATGATCATCTGGATCGCACCGAGCAAGGCCGAGGCAGAACCGGCCACGGCACCATGATCCTCCAGGGACAATACCCCGGCGGCCGGCAGCAGCAGGCCGAGAAAGCCGAAGCCGATAAACAGCGAGGCCATGGTCAGGGCCAGGCTGTCGACCCACAGCGTAGTGACGGCCAGGACAGCCATCACTGCAGCCACAGCCGCTACCGACCAAAGAATCAACGGCGCCAGGCCAAAGCGCGCACTGAGGCGCGCAGTGAGTTGGCTCATGGCGAAAAACGACGCGGCATTCAACGCAAAGGCCAGGCTGAACTGCGTGGGTGTGAGGCCGTAATGCTCGATGTACACGAACGGCGCGCTGCCGATAAACACGAAGAAGGTCGCCAGGCCAAAGCCGCACACCACCGACAGGCCGATGAATACCGGGTCACGCAACAACGCGCCATAACTGCTGAAGGCACTGCCCAGGGTCTTGCCCAACCGGCGTTCGGCAGGGTGGGTTTCGGGCAGTTGCACGATGGTCATTACCAGACACGCCAGCGCGAGCACCGCCAGCACGGCGAATACTTCGCGCCAGCTCCACAGCGAAATCACCAGGCTGCCGGCCAATGGCGCGAGAATCGGCGAGACGCTCATCACCAGCATCAGCAAGGACATCAACTTCGCGGCCTCATGCCCCGTGTACAGGTCACGCACGATGGCCCGGGGAATCACCATGCCGGCGCATGCGCCGAAAGCCTGCAGGGCGCGAAAGGCAATCAGGGTTTCGATCGTCGGCGCCAAGGCGCATCCGACACTGGCCACGGCAAAAATCACCAGGCCGGCATAGATCGGCGGTTTGCGCCCGAATACATCGCTGACCGGCCCGTAGAACAACTGGCATACGCCGACGATCACGAAGAACACCGTCAGGCTCATCTGCACCCGCGCCGGCGAGGCATGCAGGCTCGCGCCGAGGGTCGGCAGTGCGGGCAGGTAGATGTCGATGGCGAAAGGGCCGACGGCGGTGATCAACCCCAGTAGCAGGGCGAGGTGGGCGATACGTCGAGACATGAGCGGTTCCGCACGGAAAAGGGCGGTCAGCTTAAGGGATCCACGCAGATCCGCAAACTTAGGCTTCAATAACCAGGGACGGTGGCCGATAACATCAGAAGCGGGGCGTCTGCGGTTGGGCTCCCAACCGGATGACCAGGCAAGGGGATTTTTGCATGACGATCAAACTACGCTTGATGTTGTTGATAGCGACTGGCTTGCTCACTGCTTTGATCATGAGCCTTACCGGTTACCTGGGCAATTCACGGATGGGCGATGCCGTACAGGACAGCGAGGTCAGCATGACGGTGCTGCGCAACCACATGGAAGCCGACATGATGCACGACGCCCTGCGCGCCGATGTGCTGTCGGCGATGCTGGTGGGCCTGGGCAAAAGCACCAGCACACCGGCCGAGGTCAACGCTTCGCTCAAGGAACACGCCGAACACTTTCGCCAGGTACTGTCGGATAACCTCGCGCTTCCGCTGGACGCTGCGCTCAAGGCCAACCTGGAAAAAATCAAACCGAGCCTGGACAACTACATCGCCACCGGTGAGCGCATCGTCGCCCTGGCGCTGGACAGTCCCGAAGCCGCTCGCGCGGAACTGGGCACGTTCAATGCCGCTTTCACCCAGCTTGAAGATCAAATGGCCGCGCTGAGCGAACTGATCGAGACCAACACCCAGCAGACAAGTGTCGGCACACGGCAGACCATCAGCAACGCCAATTTCACCCTGGGCGCAGTGTTGATCGCCAGCCTTTTACTGCTGTTGGCCCAGGGGCGCTGGGTGATGCTCAGCATCATGGCGCCATTGCAAGCCGCCAGCCGCATTGCCGCCAGCATTGCGCGGGGCAACTTGAGCGAAGCGATTGTCGAACCCCGGCGCAAAGATGAAGCCAGCGCCTTGATTCGCAGCCTCGCCACCATGCAACGGGACTTGCGCGGCATGATCGAAGTGGTGCGCAGCAACGCCCACGGCGTCAGTGGCATGAGCGAGCAACTGAGCCACGGCTGCCATGAAGTGGCCGGCAGCAGCCAGCAACAGAGTGCGGCGGCCAGCACCATGGCCGCGGCGGCGAGTGAAATGACCGCCAGTATCGAGGAAATCACTCGGCATGCCGGGCGCGCATTGGACATGGCCAACCAGGCCGAGACCTTGGCCAAGGACGGTGGGCGAGTGATTCATCAGGTGGTCAACGACATGGGCGGCATTGCCCGCTCCGCGCAGCAGTCGGCCCAGGTGATTCGTACGCTGGACAAGGAGTCCGAGGCAATTTTCAGCATTATCCAAGTGATCAAGGGGATCGCCGACCAGACCAACCTGCTGGCCCTGAATGCCGCGATCGAGGCCGCCCGCGCCGGTGAACAGGGGCGGGGGTTCGCAGTGGTCGCCGATGAAGTTCGCAGTCTGGCCGGCCGCACCAGTGCTTCCACCCTGGAAATCGCCAGCATGGTCCAGCGTATCCAGCAGAGCACGCGCGAAGCGGTGACCAGCATGGAGGAGGGCGTGGCTCAGGTGGATAAGGGCATGGCGGTGACCGCCGAGGTGGAGCGGGCGATTCGCGAGATTCTGCAAGCCACCTTGAACACCACGGAAATGGTCAACGATATCTCCCGCACCATTGGTGAACAGAGCCTGGCCAGCAACGAAATTGCGCACCAGGTGGAGATGATTGCGGGCATGTCGGAAAACAACAGTCGCGTCATTGGCCAAACGGCGTCGACAACGGATGAGTTGTCCGGCCTGGCCGGTAAGCTTTCGCAGTCAGTTGATCGGTTTCATTTGTAACCTATTGATTTAACTCAACTAAATAGTCATTTAGTTGAGTTGGCAATCAGGGCAGGGGGCTCAGGAATGGGAGAGGGCAGACGTCCGCCGTGCTGCGATGCGCTCTACCGTTTGCATATGCTGCGTACCCCATTGGCACAATCCACCCAACGCCGACGCCAGGGACTCCCCGAACGGTGTCAGGGAATACTCGACTTTGGGCGGTATTTCCTGGAAATCCACGCGAAAAATGATCTCATCGCGCTCCAATTCCTTGAGTTGCTGGATCAGCACCTTATCGGTCACACCGCCAATCGCGCGTCTTAATTCTCCATATCGATGAACATTCTGCGCCAGGTTGAACAGCACCAGCGGCTTCCATTTGCCGCCAATCACCGCCAGGGCAGCCTCAAGTCCGCAGTTGAATGACTTATTTGCCATTATTGAGGTGTCTCCCAAGGGTACTTACTAAAAGGTGCATACTATTCAAAAGAATAGAGCGGATCTAGAGTTGCGCCTCAACATTCTTTCTTGGAGTCATCATGAGCAAGCTCAACGGGAAAATCGCAGTGGTTACCGGCGGCAACAGCGGCATCGGCCTGGCAACCGCGATTCGCTTTGCAGCTGAAGGCGCACAGGTGGTGATTGTAGGTCGTCGACAGTCAGAACTGGACAAGGCGCTGACGCTGATCGGGCCTGAAGCCATCGCCATCCAGGCCGACATTGCCAAGCTGGACGACCTGGACCGTGTGTTCACCCAGGTCAAAGCTGCCAAGGGCCGGGTTGACATACTGTTTGCCAATGCAGGCCTGGGGGATTTCCAACCGATCGGCTCGATCACCGAGGAATCATTCGACCGCACGTTCGGCATCAACGTCAAAGGCACGCTGTTCACCGTGCAAAAAGCCTTGCCACTCATGAAGGCCGGCGGTTCCGTGATCCTGACCGGATCGACCACCGGAACGATGGGCACCGCGGCGTTCAGCGTGTACAGCGCCACCAAAGCGGCGCTGCGCAATTTCGCCAGGAGCTGGGCGCTGGATCTCAAAGGCACCGGCATTCGTGTGAACGTACTGTCGCCAGGCCCGATCTCGACACCAGGTCTGGACTCGGCGTTGTCAGGCACGGGCCAGAAGGAAGCGATTATCGACGACATGACGGCACAGGTTCCACTGGGCCGCATTGGTCAACCTGAAGAAGTGGCAGCCGCCGCGTTGTTCCTGGCATCGGATGAGAGCAGCTTCATGACGGGCAGTGAAATGTTTGTCGATGGAGGCTTTGCTCAGGTTTAAGCATGACAGGGGTTTTGCCCGTTGAAATCTGACGGGCACTGCCTCTGATTGCGCAATACGATATTACGCATAATGTATATTATGTTAAATCATGTATTACTCTAGGCTTATCGCTCAGCTACTTTATGGATCTCAGCAACCACCTGCTTCACTGCCTCTTCAATCGCACCTTCATTACGACACAACACCCAGCCCTGACCCACAACCGCCCGTTCGAACATCTCTGTGCATGCAACATGCTCTGCATACTTCTGAATCACAGTGCCGCCCAATCCTCGTGATCGTGCCGTTGCTCTCGCCCATGAAATACCCGGCGCGGTGATAACACCGACATGCAGATCCGGCACTCGCACGCTTCGCTCCAGGTTCAACCGCAGAATCTCTGCAAACGGAATCGTGTGTCGAAACGCAGCCTCAGACGGATACCAGCGATCAATCAATATGATGCTGCCCAACGGCTGCCGAGTCAGGACATTCCGGGATATCCAACTGCGACTGTCGGCAAAGCGCTCGCACACAGCCCATTCCAGATCCCGTGAAGGATTTCTGGCAAGTTCGTTCACCAGGGCCATGGTTTCCCCTCTATAGGGATCGCTTTTTCGCTCGCAAAGCCGGATGACTTTCTTGTTGTCCGCCCTAAGAGCTGCCGTTACGGCCTCCAGCAGCGTGGTTTTGCCGGTGCCTTTGGGGCCGTCCAGAGAAACAAAAAGCGGAGCATTCATTTTTCACACAGCGATCAAGATAATGATCACCACTCTAACTGCATTTGCAGCTGGCCAGGCATCCAAGCACTTTCACAAGTAATTTTCCTACCCCCTAGGTATGCTCCGCGTCTATTGCCGATTACTGATACCGGGATGCCCGCCCAAGTCTCTGCTGCACAGTCGCAGTCTATGGAGCCGTATCCTCTCAAGGACGTTTGAAAGATGAGTACCCCTGCGCTGGATATCAGCAGCCTGACACCCTTGCCTTACCACCAGCGTGTGGTCGATTACCTGAAGACCCACGAACCCGTCGTGTGGGAGTGGGCTTCGTCTCTAGGGGTTCAGCAGGAGCACGCCCAGGATGTGCGCGCGCAGTTGCTGCGGGACACCTATCGCCTGAGCCCCGAGACCCACCCGCAGGCCTATCAGGCCTGTGAGACGGCGCTGCAATGCTTGCAGATCCAGGCGCCTGCGACCCTTTACCAGGCTGGCGACGGCGCGATGAATGCCAGCCTGTATTACCTGGCCGGTGAAGTGCATGTGGTGTTCTACGGACCGATTCTTGAACGGCTCGACGCTCAGGAGTTACTGGCGCTGTTGGGACATGAGCTGGCCCACTACCGCTTATGGTCTGAGCACGGTGGCGACTATCTCACCGCCGAGCGGATTCTCAAGCACGCCATGGCTGATATGAATACGCCTCCGAGCCTGGAACAGACCGCGCGTTTATATAGCCTGCACACCGAAATCTATGCCGACCGAGGCGCAGCCCTGGTGGCCGGCGGGCCGGAAGCGTCGATTACTTCGCTGGTCAAGATTCACACCGGGATCGTCAGCGTCGATGCCGCCAGTTACCTGAAGCAGGCCCAGGAGCTGGATGGCAAGGATGCACCGTTGTCCCAAGGCGTTTCTCACCCGGAGACGTTTCTGCGCTCCCAGGCGGTGGACAGCTGGTGGCGGCAGGTGCCGGAGACCGACAACTGGCTGCACGGCCGGTTGCGCGGGCCGTTGTCGCTCTATCGCTTGGATGTGACCGGCCAAGTCGAGCTGACCGCCCTCACCCGCAGCTTTATCGCCAGCTTCATCGACACCTCCGTGCTGCAATCGGAGGTGGTGCTCAATCAGGTACGTGGATTCTTTCCCGACTGGAAAGACAACGAAACCACGCTGGACCTGGGCACGCTGAATGCCGAGCGCGTCGACGCAAGCATCCACGAATACCTGCACTTCATCATGCTCGACCTGAGCCTGGTGGACCGCGACCTGCGGGATGAGGCCTTGTTGCACGCGGCGCGCACAGCCAAGAAGCTCGGCAGTACCGACGACTTCATCAACGTGCTCAAGCGCGATATCAAATTCCCCAAACGTGAGCTCGACCCGATCGTTCGCGCGCTCAAAGCGGAGGTCGACACATGGAACCGATAACCCAACCCATCAATTTCACGCAATTGCTGCAGACCCACGATGGCGTCGCCGTCCCCATCGACGATGTGCTGTTCCTGGCGCTGCCGTTACTGCGCCAGGTTGCGCAATTGCATGAACTGGGACGTGTCGCCCAACTCAGTTATCTCGATGTGCTGCAAGGGCCGGAACGCACGCTGCAATTGCGCAATCCGGAGGGCGTCCCGCCACTGCTGGCGCTGGAAGCGATCAAGCAGGTGCAGCCTAATCCAGAGTCGGCACTGAATATCGTCGGCAAGGTCCGCCTGACCCGGGATTCGGAAAGTGGCGTGGCCGTGACCGACTTGCAAGTCCAGGAAGATCCGCATCAGGCCATTGACCACCCGGTGTTCCTCACCGACCTGCACAGTTGGGAGCATCGCCTCGGGCACCACGACGAGATCACCGATATTTTCCAGCTCGGCCAGTTGCTGGCCTGCCTGGCGTGCGGGTTGGATTTCGCCGATATCAACGACCTCAAGGCTTTTGCCCGGCACCGCCGTAACCTGTTCCAGCTCAACGGCCGGCTCAACCCGGTACTGGCCAATCTGATCGTTGAAATGACCGAGCTGAACCGCCATGAGCGCGCCACCGATGTCGGCTCACTGGTGCGACGCCTGGAATCCTGGCGCGAACAGCCGGCCAGCCTGGATGTCGAGCGTATATTGGCCCAGGCCGAAGGCCCGGCTTCACGGCGCACCGTAGTACTGGAGCATCTGCGTAATCGCTTGTTTGATCTTTCGCGGCGCAATCGCCTGCTGTACTTCCGGCCGACGCAAGCCAACGTCAACTTGACCGTGGCCAGCGTGCCCTTGGTGATGCGTGTCGAAAGTATCCGCCCCGAAGCCTTGTGCACCTGGCAGCCTACCTTCGGTGGCTTCTCCGAGCAGGTGTTGAGCGGCAAACCGGTTGGCCTGCAGCAATGGTTGCGGTTTGAAGACCAGACCTGGTTGCAGGCGTCGCTGGAACGCATCATCCAGGAAACCCGCCGCGACCGCGCCGAGTTCGGCTTCAGCAACCTGCGCCTGGTCGTGGCCTTCATGCGCTGGCACAACCTCAAGGACACGCCGGAAGAACGCATCGTCACTCCCCTGCTCTGGCTGCCGGTGGAACTGAGTCGCAAAAAGGGCGTGCGCGACCAGTTCATGTTGCAGTGCGATGAGACCGAGGCTGAGTTCAATCCGGTACTGCGGCATCAATTGCGCCAGCTCTACGACATCCAGTTGCCGGAAACCGTCGACCTGCAAAAGACGTCCCTGGAGGAAATCCACGCCGACATTGCGCGCCAGATCAAACTGACCGAGCCTGGCGTCGAGTTGCGCCTGCAAAGCAAACCGCAAATCGAACTGATCCACCAGAAGGCCGTGCAGCATCTGCACCACTTCCAACGCCGTCGCGCCCGCCAGCGCTCGACGATGCCCTTGGCCAGGCCGGATTTCAGCTACGACCGCGAAGACTACCGCCCGCTGGGCCTGCAATTGTTCCAGCAAAAGGTGCTGCCCAGCGAGTTACCGTTGCGCCTGGCCGTCGGCGCCAAACCCTTGCTGCGCAACCAGCATCCGCAGATGGTCGCCAGCAGCACCGAAAACAGCACCTTCGCCATGCCCGAGAATCAGGGGCACCGCTACGCC
Organism: Pseudomonas sp. FW305-3-2-15-C-LB1; assembly: GCF_058787615.1. Taxonomy (NCBI): domain Bacteria; kingdom Pseudomonadati; phylum Pseudomonadota; class Gammaproteobacteria; order Pseudomonadales; family Pseudomonadaceae; genus Pseudomonas; species Pseudomonas sp. FW305-3-2-15-C-LB1. The sequence continues at coordinate 192,228 of NZ_JBYSZX010000005.1, forward strand.
TGGGACATCGACCTGACCCAGGTGACCCTGGCCAACTTCAACTATCGAAAGATGTCGCTGGTGCGTGACTACGCACAGCTGATCGATGAGCCCGCGCAAAACGAAGCGTTTGACCGGATGTTCTCGATTGAGCCGCGAGACGTCGAAGTCCAGACTCCAGACCCGATCCCGCTGCCCGACCAGTGGAACGTGGTGGCCGGTGACGCGACGCAGAACGCTGCGGTCAGCCTGGCCCGGACCGGGCGTCACTTCATCATTCAGGGGCCACCGGGCACCGGCAAATCCCAGACCATCACCAACCTGATCGCGGACTATGCCGCACGCGGCCTGCGCGTATTGTTTGTGTGCGAAAAGCGCGCAGCGCTGGACGTGGTGTTCCATCGCCTGCAACAGAGTGAACTGGGCGAATTGTGCTGCCTGATTCACGACTCCCAGACGGACAAAAAAGCGTTCGTGGGCAACCTGCGCGAGTGTTATGAGCGCTGGATCGCCGGCGACGCCCAATCGGTGCAGTTGCAAGCGCGTCGCGACGCCACACTGGCCTCCTTGAGCCAACAACTGGGCCTGATAGAGCGCTTTGAACAGGCGATGGCCGGGGTGCCTGAGTCCTTGGCCTGCTCGGCGCGTGAGTTGGTCCGTCATTTGATCGAGCTGCCACCCGTTGCTGCACAGCTGCCGCCCGAAGCGCTGGAGCGCTTGCCCGAATGGCGGCACTGGCAGGCACAACACGAGCTGACCGGCCGGTTGTATCAGACCATCAAGGAACGCTTCGGCCTCGACAGTTTTGCGCGTCACCCCTTCAGCCACCTGGCCTCAAGCCTGGTCACCCACGAGCATGCCTACGGCCAGCTCAAGGCGTTTCTGGAGCAAGCCAGTGGGCTGATGGACAGCGTCGAGTCGTTCCTGGAGTCATCCTCCAGCCTGCTGTCCGGTGACAAGCGCCTGACGGATGCGTGCGTGCTGACTCAAGCTGCCGAGCAACTGACCGGCGCCAACCTGGCGGCGCACCTCGACCTGCTGGAACCTGGCTCAACGAGTTCCCAAACGCTGCACGCCGAACAGGCCGCCTTGCAGGCACTGGCCGTGCAGCAACACAACGCCCGTGAAACCACCCGCCACTGGCGCGTGAAACTTGAGCCCCAGGATACCCAGGCGGCCCTGGAGCAGGTACAGCGCCAGGAAGGCTCACTGCTGCGCTGGTTGCAACCCGGTTGGTGGCGCCTGCGTAGCGAACTTCAACGCCGCTACGACTTCAGTCAGCACGCGATTCGCCCCAGCCTGCGCGGCGTGCTCGACAACCTGGCCGGTGAACACCGCGCCACCGCCGAGCTGCACGCCGAGCAGCAACGCCTGCAAGGTCGCTACGGCATCCAGGATATCGACCTGTTCGTGCACAATCTGCACGCCCTGCTGCAGCAACTGAGCGCATCACCGTTGTTGCGCAAGTGGGTCGAAGGCCTGCAGGGCAATCCGAGCAGCTTGCCCGGTGTGCGCCAGGAAGCCAGCCTGCGCCAACCCATCGCGCGCCTGGCCGAGCTGGTTGCCCAGCATTGCGTATTCGACCAGGAGCCAAGCCTGGCCGAGCTGGCCGAGTACCTGCGCGACCTGCGTGAAGAGCTCGACGAACTGCCCGACACCCTGCCCCTGCTCAACGAGCTACACCAGGCCGATCCCGTCTGCCTGGCGGTCGTGCAACAGTATGCTTTGCCACAACCCGTGCTGGACGGGTTGATTGCCCAGGAAAACCTGACCCGCCTGTACCGTGCCAATCCGCAGATGGCCCGCTTCGATGGCCCGGCCTTGAGCCTGGCTGCGCGCCAGGTCAGCCAGGCCGAAAGCAGCCTGCTCAAGAACAACGCTCATGTGCTCAGCGCTACCCTGCACCAGCGTTTTCTGGAGCATGTGAAGCAATCGGCGATGTCGGTGACACAGCTGGACGCACCGGCCCGTGAGTTCAAGAAAGCCTATGCCAAAGGGCGCCGCGAACTGGAACATGAGCTGGGCAAGACTATGCGTTATCGTTCCATCCGCGAAATGGCCAGTGGTGACAGTGGTCGAGTGATCAACGATCTCAAGCCCATCTGGCTGATGAGCCCGCTGTCGGTGTCCGATACCCTGCCGTTGACCCCGGACCTGTTTGACGTGGTGATTTTCGACGAGGCCAGCCAGATCCCCAGCGAAGAAGCCGTGCCCGCCCTGAGCCGTGCGCAGCAGGTGATTGTGGTAGGCGACGAGATGCAGTTGCCACCCACCAACTTCTTCTCCAGTGCCGGTGACCAGGACGATAATGACCTGATTGCCATGGAGGACGGGGAACAGATCTCAATCAACCTCGATGCGGACAGCCTGCTGAGCCAGGCCGCACGCAACTTGCCAGCCACCCTGCTGGCCTGGCACTACCGCAGTCGCCACGAAGCGCTGATCAGTTTCTCCAACGCAGCGTTCTACGAAGGGCGCCTGATCACCATTCCCGACCGGCGTATCGAGCGCCCTGCCCCGGCCCACGCCGCTGTGGACTCCAGCGACGCCCAGGCCGTGATCCAGGGCGCCGACACGCTGCTCGACAGCCCGATCAGCTTCTTGAAGATGAGCGATGGCGTCTACCTCAGCCGTAGCAACCTGGCCGAAGCCCGCTACATCGCCAATCTGGTGCGTGAACTGCTGCAACGCGAGACTGGCCTGAGCCTGGGCATCGTGGCCTTTTCCGAGGCCCAGCAAGGCGCCATCGAGCAGGCCCTGGAAGACCTGGCCAGCAATGATTCGGCCTTTGCCACACGCCTTGAGCGCGAGTACGTGCGTGAAGATGCCGGGCAGTTCAATGGCCTGTTCGTCAAGAACCTGGAGAACGTACAAGGTGATGAACGCGATGTGATCATCCTGAGCATATGTTACGCGCCGGGACCGAACGGCAAGATGCTGATGAACTTCGGCCCGATCAACCAGCGCGGCGGGGAAAAACGCCTTAACGTGATCTTCAGTCGTGCGCGCAAGCGCATGGCGATTGTCTCCAGCATTGAGTCCGAGGCCATCACCAATACCCACAACGATGGCGCTGCCGCATTGCGCGCGTTCCTGCAATTCGCCCAGGCCAGTGCCAGCGGCGATGCGCCACGCTCCCAGGGCATCCTGGCCAACCTCAACCCAGGCGCCAAGCAGTCCTTTGCCGTCAGCCTGCCCAGGGACACGCTGCGCAGCGCCCTCGCCGTCGCGTTGCGCCAACGCGGGCATTCGGTGCAGGAGTATGTCGGGCGTTCACAGTTCCGCTGTGACCTGGCGATCAGCGACGCCAGCGGTGAATACTTCAGTCTGGGGGTGCTGCTTGACAGCGACACGGCAGCCGCGACTGACGTGCGTGAGCGTTATATCTTCCGCCCGACGGTATTGCGCAGCTTCGGCTGGAAGATCATCGACGTGCTCAGCCATGACTGGCTGCGCGACCCGGAGGACGTACTCAAGCGCATCGAAGCGCTGCTTCGGGGTGAAGAAGCGCCTGCACTGCCAGCGCCGGAACTGACCGTGGAAACCGGCGAGATTGAAACCGAGCCACCGGCAACCCCTGAAGCGGCGCTGTCGATGCGCGAGTTCATCTATGGCGAAGGTAACTCCAATAAGTTCTGGCGTATTGGTGTCACCGACGCCGAGGTGGTGGTGAGTTTCGGCCGCATCGGCACCAAGGGCCAGACCCTGATCAAATCCCTGGAGAGTCCCGAACGCGCGTTGCGTGAAGCAGAGAAACTGATCGCGGAGAAACTGCGTAAAGGCTATCAAGAACAGGCATGAATGAAAGGACGGCGCCCACCCCGGGCGCCTGTCCACCCCCAAACCGTAAACCCACGCTCCATGCACCAGCCCCTGCCCTAATGCTGAAACGTCATCATCTCCCCCTCGCCCGCATGTTAATCTCGCCCCACCACGAATAGACATTGATCGTCACAAGACGATGACCAGAACCAGGAAAGCCCATGCCCAAGATTTCTCACTCAGCCCTGCGCCGCAACTTCCGTGAATTGCTCGCCAACCCAACCTGCGTTGAAACCGCTTCCGTCTTTGACCCGATGTCGGCGCGTATCGCCGCCGACCTGGGTTTCGAAGTCGGCATCCTCGGTGGCTCCGTTGCTTCGTTGCAGGTATTGGCCGCACCCGATTTTGCGTTGATCACCCTGAGTGAGTTCGTTGAGCAAGCCACCCGCATCGGCCGCGTTGCCCAGTTGCCGTTCATTGCCGACGCCGACCACGGCTACGGTAACGCCCTGAATGTGATGCGTACCGTCGAAGAACTCGAGCGGGCCGGTGTGGCGGCGTTGACCATTGAAGATACGTTGCTGCCGGCACAGTTCGGGCGCAAGTCCACCGATCTGATCTCCATTGAAGAAGGCATCGGCAAGGTCCGCGCGGCGCTGGAAGCACGTGTCGATCCCGAATTGTCGATCATTGCCCGGACCAACGCCGGTGTGTTGCCGACCGAAGCCGTTATCGAGCGCACCCAGGCCTACCAGAAAGCCGGGGCCGACGGGATTTGCATGGTGGGTGTGGCCGATTTCGAACACCTGGAGAAGATCGCGGAAAACCTGACGGTGCCGCTGATGCTGGTGACCTACGGCAACCCTAAGCTGAATGACGCCCAGCGTCTGGCCAGCCTCGGCGTGCGGGTGGTGGTGGCCGGCCACGGGGCTTACTTTGCCGCGATCAAGGCGACGTATGACAGCCTGCGTGCCCAGCGCCAGTTGACGCATAGCACCGATAACCTCAGTGCCACCGAGCTGACGCATACCTACACGTTGCCGGAAAGTTACGTGGCCTGGGCGGAAGAGTTCATGGACGTCAAAGAGTAAAGACAACCTCGGAGCGAGGGGGGCTCCCCCCCTCCTCCCGTTCTCACGATGTCCACTGCTCCCCGCCTGGCCAATCCTTGGTGGGAATATCCGCAATGGTCCCGCCCTTGACCCCATCGATGCCATAACGCTCGATTGAATCCCCCAATATCTCGCCGAACTTGTCCGACTTGGCCTGTGCCTGTCCTTCCTTGACCAGCCCGGGCACGATGGCCGCCAGTACCGCCACGCCAGCCGCCAGGAAGCCCAGCACGCCCGCCGTGGCCGCCAGGCCCGGGAGAAAGCGCGGCAGGTTCGCCCCGAGCAAGCCAAGGCCGCCCTCCGCGGCCGAGGCGCTGCCGGCCAGTACACCCAGCGAGCCTGCGGTAATACCGAAGCCACCGCTCAGCTTGTCACCACGACGCAGCGCGTTGACGCCATCAAAAATGCCATAAGCCCCGGCGACGATACCGGCCAGGCCGCCGATACCTTTGGCGGCTTCCTCGAAGTTCTTCGCCACGACCTTGGCGTGCTTGCCGTCCTTGACGTTGTCCTTGACCTCATCAAGCAGGTCGAGCATGACCTTGCCGTCCTTCATATCCTTGAGGGTCTGCTCACCGTTCTTGATCGACTTGGCGAGGTGTTCCTGGTAGCCCTTGGTGCCGCCCTCGATCAGCACGGTGGTGGTCTGCACGGAACCGGTGGTGATGTCGACGATGTTGCGCGTGGTCAACTTTCCACCGCTCTGCGCCCCGCGCGCAATGGTCACACCCGCCAGGAACAGCCCGCTCACCCCGTGCAGCACACCGCTGCCGTAGGCGCCCTTGGCGCCGCCGTTGGGGTCGAAGTCCGACAGCTTGCCCAATTTGTCCAGGGCCTTGGTGCCCTGGCGGAGCATGTCCCAGTTACCACGAAAGCCCGCCAGGACCTGGTCGGTGGTGGCCACGGTCCCGTCCTGGTTCAGCAGCAGTTCGGGGCTTTCCTGGCGCATCTGGTCGACCAGCTTGCGGACCTTGTCTTCGTCCAGCTCCGCGCCGCCGTCCTTGCCGAATGCGGCCTTGATGTCGTCGAAGCCAGCCCCCTTGAACAGGTTCTGCTGGGCGATGCTGGAGAAATTGTCATTGAGCTGTTGGTCATACTGGGCCGTGAAGGTCGGATCAAGCGCGGCGTTATAGAGCGCCACTTCCAGGCTGAACTCCGAAGCGGCCTGCTCCGGCGTGTTGTCCTTTAGCAACTCGCGCAGGCGGTCGCCACTGGCCAACTGGTCCTTGTAGAAGGTCTTGAATGCTTCGTTATGCGAGGATTTGGCGACCGCGCCCTGGATCGCCTTGGCATCGTCAATGCCAAGCATCGACTGCAGGCTGGTGGCGGTGGCGTAGAAACCGGCCAGCGCTGTGTGCTGGTCGGTCTTGCCGTCCTTGGTGTTGGCGTCCCACGCGATGTCCAGTGCCTTGCCCGACTTCACCTGATCCTCGTAGGTCTTGGTGACCGCATCCTTCAGGCCGGGATTGTCTTCAAACAATGTCTTCACCGCCTGGTCGCCTGCGTTCCTGATGTACTCGGCGGTGGGTTTGTCGCCCTGCAAGATGGCCATGTGGTCGTTGATGTCCTGCAGCAGCTTTTGCGGCTCCCAGATCGCGCCGGAGCGGTTGGCGATGGAGACCTTGCCATAATCGCTGTTCCAGACCCCGGCGTTGGCGCCGTCGACCACCAGTTTCTGCGCTTCCTGCAGTTCCAGCAGCACCGCAGCCTTTTGTTCGGCCGTGTAGTTTTCCGGATGTTCGAAGATGTCCTTGTCGAGCTTGCGGGTGTCGACCTGGCCGGTGACAGTGCCGGTGGCCACGTCGCTGATCAGGCTGGCCAGGCTCTGGGCATCGGTGGGGGCGGCGGTCTTCAGCCAGGCTTGCACGTCGCTGCGGCTGACCCTGCCGTCGGGCTTGTCGCCGATACTGTTGCCGGCCGTATCGAGCTTGCGGAAGGCGCCGGGCTGGGCAAAGAAGTTGAGGGCCTCTTTCTCTTCCTTGCTCAACTGCGGATTTTGCTTGAGGTAGTCCTGGATGTTCTGTTCGGTGACGGCACTCTCGCCGCCGGTCTTGCCACGGATCGAATCGTACTTGGCATCCAGGATTGCGCCGTATTGAGCGATCTGCCTGGAGCCCGCGTCGGCATCCGGATGGGTGTCGAGAAAATCCTTATAGCTACCGATCTGGTCATTGGCCGAGGGCTTGGCCAATCCCTCGAAACCGTACTTGCCGAAGTCCTGCAGGCGCCCCGCTTCGGTGCCATGGCGCGCTTCGCCGCTCTTGGTAAAACCGTCGATACTGCCGTTGGCCACGTCCTTGCCCGTCAGCGCGTTACCTTTCTCGTCAAAACCCACCACCCGGTCGAGCACCTGGCTGGCACGGAAGGCCGCGTTCGGGTCCTTGTCGAAATCGCCGACCTGCTCCTTCAATGCATCTTTCACCCCACTCTGGTTGCCAAGGTTTTTCAGCAATGGGTTGTCATTGATGATGTCCTGGGCCGAGCGCGTGTCACCCTCGGGCAGTTCCCAGACGATGCCGACCTTTTCTGCGGCCTCACGGCGCTGGCCGTCCTGGCCCACAGCGTCCACCTGTTGCCGTTCACCCTTGAGGTTCTCCCAACCATATTTGCCGAAGTCTTGCAGGCGTCCGGCCTCGGTGCCGTGCCTGGCGTCACCGCCTTTGGTGAAACCATCGACGCGGCCGTTGTCGATGGCATTGCCGGCCAGGCGTGAGCCGTTTTCGTCGAAGCGCTCGACATGCTCCAGCACCTGATTGGCGCGGTAGGCCGCGTCCGCATCGTGCTCGAAATCGCCGACCCGTTCGCGCAACTTGTCCTTCACCCCGCTCTGGTTGCCAAGGTTTTTCAGCAGTGGGCTGCCATCGATGATGTCCTGGGCCGAGCGAGAGTCATCCTTGGGCCGCTGCCACTCGATGCCGGCATCCCTGGCCTTGGCCCGATCAACCGCGTTGCCCCATTCGGCGCTGGTGTCTTTGCCCGTGACGCTCCTGATCGTGGGGGCCTTACTGACCGGTGCTGACATGCGTGTGCTCCTTTAGGACGGGAGGCCGAGGCACGATCGTCAAGGGCGATCATGTCGGGCCAGTCAGGAGAGCAAAGACCTTGAGGGTTACTGAAAGATGACAGGCTGACTCACCGGGCCGGTGCTGCATGCCTTTCTGGTCGCTGAGGTGCCCATGCTGAAGGGCCGAAACCCGGCTGTGAAATGTTGTGAAAAAACCGCCGCAGAGTCTGCGGCGGCAACCAAAGGATGTTGTCGAAGCAGAGCGGCTAAGACAGGTTCAACGTACACCCGCACGTGGTTAAACAGCGTGAAGTTTAATTAATCGAGTTTCATCCGCCCGCCCGCTGCAGGCCGTGCCGACTGTGCTTAGAATCAACCTCGGCAACCACGCCGGACACAATAAAAAACCGTAACAGCTCACCTGCAAACCTCTGCCCAAACAACGTTATGCACCATCCAGTCAGTGCGGTGTTTCTGCGCGCGCCTTCATTATTCCGGGGAAGTCACAACATGATTAAACAGTCGAGCCTGTTGGCACTGGCGGTGTGTGCCGGTATCAGCCAGATGGCCTTTGCCGAGTCGGTCACCGACCAGGCGGATGCCAAGGGATTTGTCGAGGGCAGCAGCGTCACCGGCCTGTTGCGCAACTACTACATGAACCGCAACCGTGAAGGCGGCCGGGCCGATAATATCGACTGGACCCAGGGCGCGATGCTCAACTACGCCTCGGGTTTTACCCAGGGCACCCTCGGTTTCGGCGTCGACGCCTATGCCTACGGCGGGCTGAAACTCGACGCCACCCACGCGGACGCCGGCACCGGCAACCTGCCCACCGACCGCCATGGCGATCCCGAAGACGCCTACGGCTCAGTCGGTGCGGCGGTAAAGATCAAAGTCTCCAAGACCCAACTCAAATTTGGCGACATGCAACCCACCGCCCCGGTCTTCGCCACCGGCGGCACGCGCCTGTTGCCCCAGACCGCCACCGGGTTTGACCTGACCAGCAGCGAAATCGCCGGCCTGGACCTGGAGGCCGGGCATTTCACCAGCACCAACAGTGGCATGACCAGCAACCATGACCACGATATCTACGCCACCTACGCCAACATCGCCGCCAACAGCGCCAGCTTCGTCGGCGGCAAATACACCTTCAGCCCGTCCCTGAGCGCGACGCTGTATGCCGGCGAGCTGGAAGATATCTGGCGCCAGTACTACACCAATCTCAATTACGTGATCCCGTTGGCGCATGACCAGTCCCTGGCGCTGGACGGCAACCTGTACCGCACCCTCGACACCGGCAGTGCCAAGGCGGGGGCAATCAACAACACCACCTACTCGGTGGCGGCGGCGTATTCGTTCCTGCAAGCGCACACCCTCACGCTGTCGTACCAGAAGGTGCATGGTGATACGCCGTTCGACTACATCGGCACCGGCAACAACGGCGCAGGCGAAGGCGGCGATTCGGTGTACCTGGCGAACTCGGTGCAATGGAACGACTTCAACGGCCCGGGCGAGCAGTCCTGGGGGATCCGCTATGACCTGAACATGGCCAGTTATGGCGTGCCGGGATTGAGCTTCATGGGCCGCTACATCAACGGCTCGGATATCGATGGCACCCATACGCCGGCCCATAGCGCTTATGTCGGCGACTACGGTGCAGATGGTGCGCACCACGAGACCGATCTGGAAGCCAAGTACGTGATCCAGAGCGGTCCGGCGAAGAATCTGTCGTTGCGCGTGCGTGATGCGATCGTGGCGTCGAATGCCGACCAGCGCGATGGTGACCTGAACGAGCTGCGGCTGATCGTCGACTATCCGTTTACCCTGCTCTAAACACGCCCCTGGAGGAGCGAGCTGGCTCGCTCCTCCCGCTGGAAAGCGTTAGCCCACCCAGCCGACCGCAGTCTTGGGAATGACTTCCGACTCATCCAGTTTCGACGCAAACATGCTCACCGCCTGCACCGCATCGCTGGTGCTGGTGCGAATCTGCAGGATCACCGACCCCGCCTGGTCGGCCAGGTTGACGCCGCGCTGTGCGCCTTCCTGGGTCGCGTTCATGCTGGTGACTGCGTCGCGGGTTTCCGAGAGGATCATGCCGATCATCTCGGCGATTTCCGCCGTGGAGCGGCTGGTGCGTCCGGCCAGTTGCCGGACCTCATCGGCCACCACCGCAAAGCCACGCCCCTGGTCCCCGGCGCGCGCCGCCTCGATGGCTGCGTTGAGCGCCAACAGGTTGGTCTGGTCGGCGATACCGCGAATGGTGTTGACGATGGCGGTGATCTGTTCGGAACGGTCGCCCAGTTGCCCCACCAGCCGCGCAGACGCGCCGATATTCTCGGCGATACGGCGCATTTCCGTGGCGGTCTCCTGGATCACCTGGGTGCCGTGCTCGGCAAAACGCTCGGTCTCGGAGGAAATATGGTAGGCCCGCGAGGCGCCACGGGAGTCTTCCTCGAACTTCTCTACGCGCTCGGTGATGTCGCTGGCAAACTTGGCGATCTTGATCAGTTTGCCGTCGCCGTCGTACACCGGGTTGTAGCTGGCCTCCAGCCACACCACACGCCCATGCTTGCCAAGGCGCTTGAATTGCCCGGTAAAGAACTCACCGTTATTCAAGCGGCGCCAGAAATCGGCGTACTCATGGCTGGTAACCAGCGCGGGCTCGCAAAACAACCGGTGGTGCTTGCCTTTGATTTCCGCCAGGGAGTAGCCCATGACATTGAGGAAATTCGCGTTGGCGTCCAGCACCTGGCCACTCAAATCGAACTCGATAACGGCCATCGCACGGTCCACGGCCGTCAATTTGCTGCGGGTGGCCGCGTCCTGCTCCACTTGGGCGGTGACGTCCAGTGCGTACTTGACCACCTTCAACACCTGGCCACGCTCATCCAGCACCGGGTTGTAGCTGGCTTCCAGCCAGATGGTCCGGCCGTTGGCATCCACGCGCTTGAACGTACCGGAGACAAACTTGCCGGCTTTCAAATCACTCCAGAACTGGCTGTAGGCCGGGCTGCTGGTCAGCGCCGGCAGGCAAAAATCGCGATGGGACTTGCCGGCCAGTTGATTGGCGCTGTAGCCCAGGGCCTTGAGGAAGTTGTCGTTGGCCCGCAACACGTTGCCGTTGAGGTCGAATTCGACCACGGCCATGGAGCGTTCCAGTGCGCTGATCAGTCCTTTGTACTCGGTGGCCTCGGCCGTCCTGGCCGCCAGTTCTGTTTTGAGTGTTGTGTTGAACATGACGTACCCTCAGCCGTGCGAAAAAACCCGTGTCTTGATAGGGCTATCGGCTGTGGAATACGCGACTTTACCGGCCTTGCGTGGATTATTTTCTGGCGTCAAATACTTGCGCAATCAGGGTTTTGCGCCTAGCAAAGCGAGGCGCTCGCGCATGCCGGCACTGGCCGCCGGACCGGCTTGCAACACGCACTGGTCAAACGCCACCAACTGCCCATCCGCGCGGGCGAGCGTCGGCTGCACCGGCCTGCCTGTTTTACGCTCCACCAACTCGACACTGGCGCCCTCCTCGGCGTAATGCCGGTTGCCCCAGGCAACCAGTGATATCAGCACCATGCCGAAATCCTCACCCTTGGCCGTCGGCACATATTCATGGCGCGGCGGTCGTTCGCTGTAGGCACGGCGCTCCAGCATGCCCGCCTCCACCAGCGCGTTCAGGCGGCGCGTGAGCATATTCGGCGCAATGCCCAGGCTGCGCGAGAACTCATCGAAGCGGCGCAGGCCGTGCAACGCATCGCGCATGATCAAAATGCTCCACCACTCCCCTACCCGCTCAAGGCTGCGGGCGATGGGGCATTCGTCGCTGATGAGGGACTTGCGTTGCATGGGGATTCCTGTGGGTCAGTGCCAATGTGCGTGATGCCATGTTACTTTCATGATGATAGTGACGTCCATAAGGTCTGTTCCTTCACCGCAACTGGAGTCGATTGATCATGAGTAAACGCATCGTTGTAACAGGTATGGGCGCACTGACGCCGTTGGGCGCTGACGTGGAATCTACCTGGCGACGCCTGTTGGCCGGGCAATCGGGTATTCGTCGCCTGCCGCAAGCGTTGATCGGTGATTTGGCCGTCAGCATCGGTGGCCAGGTGCAGACCGTACTCGAGGACCCTGAAGCCGGATTTGATCCCGACCGCCTGCTGGCAGCCAAGGAACAGCGCAAGATGGACCGCTTCATCCTGCTCGCCCTGGCGGCGGCGGACGAAGCCTTGAAGCAGGCCGGCTGGGCGCCGAACACGCCTGAAGCGCAGGAGCGCACCGCGACCATCATCGCCTCAGGTGTCGGCGGCTTCCCGGCGATTGCCGACGCGGTACGCACCACCGACAGCAAAGGCCCACGGCGGTTGTCGCCGTTCACCATCCCGTCGTTCCTGAGCAACATGGCCGCCGGACACGTGTCGATCAACTACGGCTTGAAAGGCCCGCTGGGTGCGCCGGTGACGGCCTGTGCAGCGGGTGTACAGGCCATCGGCGATGCGGCGCGCATGATTCGCGCTGGTGAAGTGGATGTGGCGGTATGCGGCGGTGCCGAAGCGGCGATCCATCGGGTCAGCCTTGCCGGGTTCGCGGCGGCGCGGGCGCTGTCCAGTGACTTCAATGACAGCCCGGAGCAGGCTTCGCGGCCTTTCGACCAGGCGCGGGACGGTTTTGTCATGGGCGAAGGCGCCGGCATCCTGGTCATCGAGGAACTGGAGCACGCCCTGGCCCGAGGTGCGCAGCCGATTGCCGAATTGGTCGGCTACGGCACCAGTGCCGATGCCTATCACATGACCGCCGGCCCGGAAGACGGCGACGGTGCACGCCGGGCGATGCTGCAAGCCCTGCGCCAGGCCGGGATCGACGCGGACCAGGTGCAGTACTTGAATGCCCACGCCACCTCGACGCCGGTGGGTGACAAAGGCGAATTGGCCGCGATCAGGACGGTATTCGGTGCGAACGGCAGCCCTGCGATCAGCTCGACCAAATCCGCCACCGGCCATCTGCTGGGGGCTGCGGGCGGTATCGAGGCCATCTTCACCGTGCTTGCCCTGCGCGACCAGATCGCCCCGGTCACCCTCAACCTGCAACACCCCGACGCCCTCGCCGAGGGCCTCGACCTGCTGCGCGGTGCTGCCCGGCCGATGCCGATTGACTATGCACTGTCCAATGGCTTCGGGTTTGGCGGCGTGAATGCCAGCGTGCTGTTCCGCCGCTGGGCGTAGTTTGCCCCTGCCGTCATTTTCGGGGACCATGGCGCCTTTCTGAACCTGCCAACGAGAGGCGCCCATGGCCAACCACGACCTGCACTACACCCCGGACCCCGATGCCGATTCGATTTCCTCCGACGTGATCGGCTTCAACGGCATCCTGGTGTCCACCCAGATCCCGACCCGTGCCGATGGCAGCCTGGAACTGGGCGACATCACCCTGCAAAGCGAATGCACCCTGCAAGCCCTGAAAGTTGCCCTGGAAAAGGCCGGCAGCTCCATGGACCGGGTGATGCACCTGACCATTTATCTGACAGACATGGCCGATCGCGCCGCCTTCAACGAAGTCTACAAACGCTTCTTCGCCAAGCCCTGGCCCGTGCGCGCAGCGGTTGGCGTGGCCGCGCTGGCGGTAGACGGCATGCGCGTGGAAGTCACGGCGATGGCCGCTCAAGCCTGAGTGCGTGCCGGTCAGGCATTTCACAGCTACAATGCGCGCCTCAACCGTGACAAGCCTGACTAAAAAAACTATGTCCTTGCCCAAGCATCACCTGGAATTGCTCAGCCCTGCCCGCGATGTCGCCATCGCTCGCGAGGCCATCCTGCATGGCGCCGACGCCGTGTACATCGGCGGCCCGAGCTTCGGCGCGCGCCATAATGCCTGTAACGACGTGAGCGACATCGCGCAGCTGGTGGAATTCGCCCGCCGTTACCATGCCCGCGTGTTCACCACGATCAACACCATCCTGCACGACAACGAACTGGAACCCGCACGCAAGCTGATCCATCAGCTCTACGATGCCGGCGTCGATGCGTTGATCGTGCAAGACCTGGGCGTGATGGAGCTGGATATTCCGCCCATCGAGCTGCACGCCAGCACCCAGACCGATATCCGTACCCTGGGCCGCGCCAAGTTCCTCGACCAGGCCGGTTTTTCGCAGTTGGTATTGGCCCGTGAGCTGAACCTGCAAGAGATCCGCGCCATTGCCGACGAAACCGATGCCGCCATCGAGTTCTTTATCCACGGCGCGCTGTGCGTGGCGTTCTCCGGGCAGTGCAACATCTCCCACGCGCAGAACGGCCGCAGCGCCAACCGTGGCGATTGCTCCCAGGCTTGCCGCCTGCCGTATACCCTGAAGGACGATCAAGGCCGCGTCGTGGCCTTTGAAAAACACCTGCTGTCGATGAAAGACAACAACCAGAGCGCCAACATCCGTGCGTTGGTCGAAGCCGGCGTGCGTTCGTTCAAGATCGAAGGCCGCTACAAGGACATGGGCTATGTGAAGAACATCACCGCCTATTACCGCCAGCGCCTGGATGACGTGCTTGAAGACCGCCCGGACCTGGCCCGCGCCTCCAGCGGCCGTACCGCGCACTTCTTCCTGCCCGACCCGGAAAAGACCTTCCACCGGGGCAGCACCGACTATTTCGTCAATGACCGCAAGGTTGATATCGGCGCCTTCGACACCCCGACGTTCACCGGCCTGCCGGTGGGTGTGGTGGAAAAAGCCGGTAAGCGCGACCTGCAAGTGGTTACCCACGAGCCATTGTCGAATGGCGATGGCCTGAACGTGCTGATCAAGCGCGAAGTGGTGGGTTTCCGTGCCAACATCGCCGAGCCTAAAGGCGAGTTCGAGGAAGACGGCGAGAAGCGCTACCGCTACCGCGTGGAGCCGAACGAGATGCCGGCAGGCCTGCATCAATTGCGCCCGAACCACCCGCTGAACCGCAACCTGGACCACAACTGGCAACAGGCGCTGCTCAAGACCTCATCCGAGCGTCGTATAGGCCTGACCTGGGCCGTTCGCTTGCGCGAAGCGCAGCTGGAAGTCACCGCCACCAGCGAAGAAGGCATCAGCGCCAGCGTCACCCTGCCCGGCCCGTTCGGCGTGGCCAACAAGCCGGAACAGGCGCTGGACACCCTGCGCGACCTGCTGGGCCAACTGGGCACCACCGAATACCACGCGACCGACATCCAACTGGATGCGCCGCAGGCGTTCTTCATCCCCAACTCACAGCTCAAGGCCCTGCGCCGTGAAGTGATCGAGGCGCTGACCGCCGCACGCGTGGCTGCGCACCCACGGGGTGGCCGCAAGGCGGAAACAACGCCACCGCCGGTGTACCCGGACGCGCACCTGTCGTTCCTCGCCAACGTCTACAACCAGAAAGCCCGCGACTTCTACCACCGCCACGGGGTGAAGCTGATCGACGCCGCCTTCGAAGCGCACGAAGAAACCGGCGAAGTACCGGTGATGATCACCAAGCACTGCCTGCGTTTCTCGTTCAACCTGTGCCCTAAACAGGCCAAGGGGGTCACGGGCGTGAAGACCAAGGTAGCGCCGATGCAATTGATCCATGGCGATGAAGTGCTGACCCTGAAGTTCGACTGCAAACCCTGCGAGATGCACGTGGTGGGCAAGATCAAGGGGCATATCCTGGGCTTGCCACAACCGGGCAGCGCGGTAGAGCACTTCAACCCGGAAAACATTATTTTCCAGGGCACGCACTGACCCTTTGCACGCGGGGCCACCACCAGCCCCGCTGCAACCCGGCAGCCGCCAGTAGAATTGCCGCCACCCCGAACCATTGCAGCCAGCCCAGACGATGCCCGAAGGCGAACCAATCGACGAAGATCGCCGCAATCGGGTAGATAAACGACAGCGCACCGGTCAGGGCTGTCGGCAGTTTCTGGATCGCGCCATACAACAACACATACATCACGCCGGTGTGCACCACGCCGAGTGTCACCAGTGCGCCCCACGCGCTGGTGGTGGCCGGCAAGCTATTCCATGGCACCAGCGGCGCCAGTAACAACGCGCCGGTGGTTACCTGGATCAACGCCATCAAATGTGGCGGCACTGCCTTCAGACGTTTGATGATCAGCGCGGCAATCGCGTACAGCAACGCCGCGCCCAGTGCCAAGACGATGCCGGCCAGGTAATCGTCGCCGGTCGGTTGATCGCCATGGGCAGTGACAATCGCCAACATGCCCAGGAACGCCACGCTCAGCCAGGCGAGTTTCTGCACGGTGATCTTTTCACCTAGAAACACGGCAGCCAGCATCACCAGCATGAACGGCTGCACGTTATACACCGCCGTGCTGATGGCAATCGACGCGCGGGAATAGGATTCGAACAGCAGTAACCAGTTGCCGACAATTGCCACGCCACTGAGCATCGCCAGGCCGAGCCTGGTCCAACTGAGCATGTCCAGGCGCAAATACCCCAGCAGTGCACACACCAACAACAACGTCAGCCCGCCGATCACACAGCGCCAGAACACCACTTCGATCACCGATACGCCGGAGACCAGGACAAACCAGCCAATGGTGCCCGAGATCAGCATGGCGGCAACCATTTCCCACGACCCGCGACGGATGGATGTATCCATGATTGAAGCTCCTCAAGTGAGGCTCAATTATGGCAATCTGGTCGAGACCGGCTCCAGCGACTAAAAAAGGCAAAAGCCTTGAGTTGCCTTTACTTATTAGGTGGACACCATGATTGACACCATCGACCAGCAACTGATCGCCGCTTTGATGGACGACTCGCGTCTGTCCCTCAAGGCCCTGGCCGGGATTACCGGGCTGTCTTCGCCGAGCGTCGGCGAACGCCTGCGGCGTCTCGAAGAGCGCGGCGTGCTGACCCACTACACCGTCGACATCGACCCCAGGCACTTCGGCTACCTGCTGCAGGCCATCGTGCGCATCCGCCCCTTGCCCGGCAAATTGCATGAGGTGGAGCGACAGATCCAGGCGATCCCCGAGTTTACCGAGTGTGACAAGGTGACTGGGGAGGATTGCTTCATCGCACGCCTGCATGTGCGCACCATGGATCACCTGGATAGCCTGCTTGACCGGCTCAACGCCTACGCTGAAACCAACACGGCCATTGTCAAGAAAACCCCGGTGAAACGGCGTCTGCCGCCCTTGGGCGACTAGCGGCAGTAGCTTGTTGTGGGTCCTGATGTGGAGAGCGGGCTTGTTGTGGCGAGCGGGCTTGCCCCGCGTTGGGGCGCGAAGCGGCCCCTTTTAGCATCACCGCGTTTCTACAGGAAAACCATGGCGCCTGGGTTTGGGGCTGCTTCGCAGCCCAACGCGGGGCAAGCCCGCTCGCCACGTCATAACCAGGCAGCATCCCACAGTGGATAGTCTCCAATGTGCTCGACCAACCCGCCTCGCAAGGGGTTGGCGATGATATAGCGCGCCATTTTCCGAATATCGTCCTCAGCCCGCACCGCCCGGTCGTGATAACCACGCTGCCAAAATCTTTCCCGACTGCAACGGGCTCTATTAATGCTCAAGGTGCTGCGCGACTTGGTTTGTCGCATCACATCGGGAAGCGTCGAACGGTTAAGGTCAAACAACCAGTGGAAGTGGTCTGGCATGACGACCCAGGCTAGGGAGTTCACTAAGCCGGCATCATGAAGTCGCTTGAACTTGGCGACCAGTAACCGCCCCAACCGGAACTCCCTGAACAAGGGCTGGCGTTGATGGACCACAGCGGTCACCAGGTAAGCACGGCCGGTTTCCGAATAGCGACCACGGCGTAACAAATGAGAGTTGGGCTGACGGGGCAATCCGTTGCTCCTTTGAGTGGGTTTGGCCTTTTCACGCTAGCAATGGGTGCGGCTTAGCTATGTTGATTTCAGTGTCCTGGTGTTACCCCGATTACACCAAGCGTTGATAAGGGTACTTGTTGTGGCGAGCGGGCTTGCCCCGCGTTGGGGCGCGAAGCGGCCCCTTTTAGCATCACCGCGTTTCTACAGGAAAACCATGGCGCCTGGGTTTGGGGCTGCTTCGCAGCCCAACGCGGGGCAGGCCCGCTCGCCACAACAGGCCGTTCACCAAAACAGGCCACCCAGATAAGCCAGCTCACTACAGAAGGCTACTCGTGAAGGGCCTTGGCCGCGCTCAGCAAACCTTGAAACTTGCGATATCGCGCCTCCAATACGGGCTGCGGCGTAAGGTCTGGCCTGTACCGGGCCTTGACCCGCATCCCCGCCGCGAGCAATTGCGCGCCTTGCCCTATCGCCACAAACCCCAGCTTCGCCGCACCGATACACGCGCTCAATTCGCTGCCGTGCAGGGTGAAGATGTCCCGTTGCAGGATGTTGGCCAGCAACTGCGCCCAGTACTCACTGCGCGCACCACCACCCACCAACGCGCAGGCGCCCACGTCAGCCCCCGCTGATTGCACCGCGCGCAACGCATCCAGCAGCCCGAACCCCACGCCTTCCATCACCGCATAACCGAGCATCGCCGGCGTGCAGTCATGGCCCAGGCCCATGAAGCCACCGCGCAGCAGCGGGTCGTTATGCGGGGTGCGTTCACCGGCCAGGTACGGCAGGAACAACGGCGTACCGAGCGGTACTGCCTGTTCGATCGGCAGTTGCGCCTGCACCTGGTCCAGCAAGGTTTGCTCATCCGCGGTTCCCGTGAGACGCGTGACCCAACGCAGGCAACTGGCGCCGGCCAGCATGGCGCCCATGGTGTACCAGCGATCAGGCAGCGCATGGCAGAAGCTGTGCACGGCACTCGCGGGATTACCGGCTGCGTGATCGGTAATCGCGACAATGGCAGCGCTGGTGCCGAGGGTGATGAAGCCATCACCGGCACTGATCGCCCCGATCCCCACGGCCGCTACCGGGTTGTCACCACCTCCGCCGGCAATCACCACTGAGGAAGACAAGCCCAGCTCCTGCGCCGTCAACACAGCACTTGCGGCACCGCCCTCGACCAGTCTTGGCATCTGCTCCGGCGACAGGCCCGTCGCCCGCAGCATCGGCGCGAACCACTCACGCCGCGCCACATCCAGCCACAACGTCCCCGCTGCATCGGACATCTCGCTGATGCGCTCGCCACTCAGACGCAAGCGCAGGTAATCCTTGGGCGACAGCACACAATCAATGGCCTTGAACACCTCGGGCTCATGGCGTTGCAGCCACAGCAGTTTCGGCGCCGTCAGCCCGGCCATGGGCAGGCTGCCGGTGATGTCGGCAAACACCGGGCCCAACTCATCGGCCTCGGCGACGGCACGGGAGTCGTCCCACAGGATCGCCGGGTACAACACGCGGTTGTCCTTGCCCAGCAGCACCGCGCCATGCATCTGCCCCGACAGGCCGATACAGGCCACGCGGGCAAATCCGGGATGCTCGCGCAATTCGGCAAGCGCCTGCAAACACGCCTGCCACCAATCTTCCGGCGCCTGCTCGGACCAGCCGCTATGGCGCCGCGACACACTCAAGCGCACGCCAGCATGGGCCAGCACCGTACCGTCGAGGTCCATGAGGATGGCCTTGAGTTCCGAGGTGCCGAGGTCGATGCCGAGGGAAACGGGACTGCTCATAAGGGGGTCATTCCAATCCATTACAGCCACATGAATTACGCCGTTGCAGGGTCGGCGCCAGGCGCACGCTGTGAGTGGGGGCGTCGGGCGACGCCATGCGCTGCAACAACAGGTTCACTGCCTGCGTGCCCAGTGCCTGGACCGGCTGCGCGATCAGGGTCAGGCGCGGCACGAAGAAATCCGCCCAATCGAAATCATCAAAACCCACCAGGGCCATCTGCGCCGGTACGTCGATCTGCGCATCACGCAGGGCCTGCATGGCGCCCAGGGTCATCAGGTTGTTGCCGGCCATGATCGCCGTGGGTGGCTGCGCCAGGCCCAGCAACTGCACCGTCGCCTGACGCGCTGGCTCGGTGTTGGAGCCGCCATTGACCAACAAGTGCGGATCGAACGCCAGCCCCGCGCCTTGCAGTGCCGCGCGGTACCCGGCAACCCGCTCATCGGTGGTGCTGAACCCCTCACGCCCGGCGATAAAGCCGATGCGCCGGTGCCCGTGTTTGATCAAGTGGGTAACCAAGGCCTGGGTGGACTGCGTGTTCTCCACCCCGACCTGGTCGAATTGTTCGCTCATCATGCGGTCCACCAATACCGCCGGGATTTCGTTGGCCCGCAGATACTCCAGGGCCTTGGAGCCGTTCGAGGGCGCCAGCACAATGCCGTCCACCCGCCGATGGTGCAATGCCGTGACGACCCGCAGCTCGTGTTCCGGGTCGTCGTGGGTATCGACAAACAGCATCATGTAGCCGTGCCTGGCGCACTCGGTTTCAATCGCGTGCACGGTTTCGCTGAAATAATGGTTGGACAGCGCAGAGATCGCCACGCCAATCGTGCTGGTGCTCGACCGTGCCAGCGAACGCGCCAGGGTGTTGGGGATGTAACCCAGCGCCTGGATCGCTTGCTGTACCGCGTGCACCGTTGCCGGACTGACCTTGCGGGTACCGTTCAACACATGGGACACCGTCGACGTCGACACCCCCGCCCTGCTTGCCACGTCATCCATGGTGACCACGACGCTGTTCCTCTCAAGGGATCAATGTTTGCTCGACCAACCGCTGTACGTAGCGACGTTGTCGCGGGTGATCAGTTTTGGCGTGAGCAGGGTAACCGCTTCGGCCGGGGCTTTGTCATTGAGAATATCGTTGCCCACGTTGACGGCGGTCTGCGCCATGGCCCAAGGGTCCTGGCTGGCCGACGCCTGAATCTGTGTGTCGGTTTTCAGCGCGTTCTCGATATCCGGCGCACCGTCCACCGAGGTAATAATGATGCCGCTGCGCTTGAGCTGTTTGGCCGCCAGGTCGCTGCCGATGGCTTGCGGGTCGTTGATCGCGAACAGACCGTCGATTTTCGGGAAGCGCGTGAGATAACCCTGCATCACGTTCAGGCCGCCTTCGCGGGAGCCTTTGCCGTCCTGGTCATCGGAAAGCACCTTGATCTGCGGCGCGGCGGCCAGTGCGGCCTTGCAACCCTTGACGCGATCGGTCACGGCGGTGACCTGCGGACCGTTCTGGATGATCACATTGCCCTTGCCGGAGAGCTTGTCCACCAGGTACTGGCAGGCCAGCTTGCCGGCTTCGACGTTGTCGGTCTGCACCGTGGCGTTCACCCCTTTCGCGTCCACATCCACGGCCACCACAACGATGCCGGCATCGCGGGCTTTCTTGATCGCCGAGGCCATGGCGGACGGGTCGACGGCGTTGATCAGGATCAGATCGACCTTGGACGAGATGAAGTTGTCGATCTGCGAAAACTGCTTGCTCAGGTCATAGTCGGCCGACACCGAGGTGACCTTGACGTTGGGGTTCAGCTCCTTGGCCCGGGCGGTTGCGCCATCGGCCAGGGTCACGAAATACGGGTTGCCCAGCGAGCCCATGCTGATGCCGAGGGCCTTCAACTCGCGGGCTTCGACGGCTTGGGACATCAGGGCAGCCAAGGCAATGACCGGAAAGATACGTTTGAGGTTCATAGGGGTCTCTCTTGTGATTGTTGTTGGAGTGAGTTCAGGTCCGTGCGCCGGACTGGCGATAACGATCCAGCGCCACCGCGCCGATGATCACGATGCCCTTGATGATGTATTGCCAGATGTCCGAGACGCCCAGCAGCACCAGGCCGTTGGTGAGTACCGCGATGATCAGCGCGCCGATCAGCGTGCCGCCGATGGTGCCGACACCGCCGGTAAAGCTGGTGCCGCCGAGGATCACTGCGGCAATCGCATCCAGCTCGTAGGATTGCCCCAGTTGCAGGCCATTGGCAGCGAACAGGCGCGACGCGCTCATCACCGCGCCCAGCCCGGCCAACGCGCCGGACATGGCGTAGACGAACAGCAGCACCTTCCACACCTTGATCCCCGACAGCCGCGCCGCTTCCGGGTTGCCGCCCACCGAGTAGATCTGCACGCCCATCACGGTGCGGCGCAGGATGAACCACGACAACGCCACCACTGCCACGGCGATTACCACCAGCCACGGCACCCCGAGGATCGAGTCGTTGCCGATAAAGGCAAACGGCAGGTCCGGGTTGAACACGGTCTTGTCGTCCGCCAATAGCCGGGCCAGGCCGCGCATGGCCGTGAGTGCACCGAGGGTGACGATAAACGGCGGCAGGCGCATAAAGGCGATCAAGCCGCCATTGACCAGGCCCAGCAACAACCCGAAGCCGATACCGGCGGCAATCCCGAACATGCCGAACTGCGGCGACATCGACGCCTGCAGCGCCACCACCGCCGATGCGGCGAGGATCGCGCCCACCGAGAGGTCGATGCCCGCCGTGAGGATCACAAAGGTCATGCCCGCCGCCAGCACCACGTTCACCGACGCCTGCTGGGTGATGATCGACAGGTTCTGTACCGTCAGGAAGTTCTCGCTGGCCAGGGCAAAGCCCACCAGCAGCAAGATCAGTACCGGCAACATGCCGACCGTGCGCATCAGCTCGCGGGCGCGCTCTGCCTTGCCGGTTGTTGCAATATTCAATTCAGCCATGGGCCACCACCTGATCGCCACCGGTGGCGAGGTCAATAATACGTTCCTGGGAAATAGCGTCGCCGGAGGCGCCGCCGACTTCTGCGACCAACCGGCCTTCGCGCATGATCAGCACGCGGTCGCAGGTGCCGATGATTTCCGGCAGCTCGCTGGAGATCACCACGATGCCGACGCCGGCCTGGGCCAATTGGTTGATGATGCGGTAGATCTCGGACTTGGAGCCGATGTCGACGCCACGGGTGGGCTCATCGAGGATCAGCACGTGCGGCTTGACCTCCAGCAGCCGCGCCAGCAGCACCTTCTGTTGGTTGCCACCGGACAACGCACCGACGTTGACCTTGCCCGACGCCACCCGAATCGACAGCGACTTGATCGCCTCGGTGGCGCGCCGCGCGGCATGCCCGAGATCCAGCACACCGCCGGCATAAGCATCCGGCACGCAGGCGCAGACATTGATGTTGTCCGCCACGCTCATGTCCAGGAACAGGCCCTGGGCCTTGCGGTCTTCGGTGAGGTAGACGACACCGGCACGGATCGCATCCGCCGGGGTGCGCAACTGGGTGACGGTCTTGCCGACCACTTCCAGGGTGCCCGAGGTGCGTGGGTCGGCGCCGAAGATCAGGCGCGCCAGTTCGGTGCGCCCTGCCCCGACCAGCCCGGCGATGCCCAGCACTTCACCGGCGTGCAGGTCGAAACTGCACTGACGCACGCGCTTGCCATCGGCCATGTCGCGCACGCGCATCACCACGTTGCCGGGGTTATAGGCGGCGTGCTCCTTCTTGTAGAACCCTGACAAGTCGCGACCCACCATCATCTTCACCAGCACTTCGGCCGACAGCGCCTCGCGGGTCAGTTCGCCGATGTACTGGCCGTCGCGCAGCACCGAGACGCGGTCCGACAGCTCGTAGATCTCCGCCATGCGGTGGCTGATATAGATGATCGCCAGGCCCTGGTTGCGCAGCTGTTTGATCAGCGCGAACAGGCGGTCGGTCTCCCGGGATGACAGCGGCGTAGTCGGTTCGTCCATCACCAGGATCTTGGCGTGGGCGTGCAAGGCGCGGGCGATTTCCACCAATTGGCGCTCGGCAATCGACAGGCTGCTGACCTGCGTGGCTGGAGTGAACTCCGCGCCCAGACGTTGCAGCACTTCGATGCAACCGGCCTGCATGCCTTTGCGGTCGATGGTCCAGCCGCGTCGCAGTTCACGGCCCAGGTAGATGTTCTCGGCCACGCTCAGGTTGGGGCAAAGGCTCAGTTCCTGGTAGATCACGGCGATGCCAAGGGCTTTGGCGGTGGCGGGGTCGAACGTGGGGATGGGCTGGCCGGCGATGCGGATTTCACCGCCGGGGTCGGCTTGGTAGGCGCCGGAAAGGATCTTCATCAGCGTCGATTTGCCGGCGCCGTTCTCCCCCATCAAGGCGTGGATTTCGCCGGGGTAGACCTTCAGGCCGACATTCTTGAGCACGCGCAAACCGTTGAAGGTTTTGCTGATGCCCTGCATCTCGAGCAAGGGTTCAAGGCTCATGGATGAGCTCCTGGTTTTATTATTTTTGTCGTCAGTGGGCCGACTCTAATGTAGAAACATTTCCTTACGCAAGCGCTTGCGTCGATCATTTATCGACAGATGAAACGTTTCATCAGCCATTAATCCGAAAAGTACCCAATTTCACCCGAGGGTATCCATTTGAAGCGAGATAGCCCGTAGCCCGCCATCAAAACGCCATAATCTCTGCTATTGTCCAAGGACCTCATCTCCTCCTCGTCGCCCCCCAGCGATCTTCTGTGAGCATGCTCTGCGCCATCGCCGCTTGACGATGGCGGGCCTGAACGTCACGGAACGCCAAAGCGATGGACACACCGTTACCCGAACAACCGCAATCGCGGGCTGAAAAGATCGTCGAGTTCAAGCGGCAGAAAACCCTGCTCAAGACCGGCGCCCTGCAAGACGCAATCTTCAACAGCGCGTACTTTTCCAGCATCGCCACCGACGAGAAAGGCGTGATCCAGATCTTCAACGTCGGCGCCGAACGCATGCTCGGTTATGCCGCCGCCGATGTGGTCAACCGCATCACGCCGGCCGATATTTCCGACCCGATCGAGCTGATCACCCGCGCCGCCGCCCTCAGCCTGGAACTGGATACGCCGATCACGCCGGGCTTCGAAGCGCTGGTATTCAAGGCCTCGCGGGGTATCGAAGACATCTACGAGCTGACCTACATCCGCAAGGACGGCAGTCGTCTGTCGGCCATGGTCTCGGTCACCGCCCTGCGCAACCGACATGACACCATCATCGGCTACTTGCTGATCGGCACCGACAACACCGCGCGCAAGCAGGAAGAAGCCGAGCGCAAAGGCTTCGAGCGGGCGCTGGAAGAAAAGAACCTGGAGCTGGAACACGCCAGTCACATGAAGTCCGAATTCCTCGCCACCATGTCCCATGAACTGCGCACGCCACTGAACGCGGTCATCGGCTTTTCCGAGGCGCTCAAGGATGGCCTGGTCGGCGACATGAGCGAGACCCAGCGCGAATACATCGGCGACATTTTCACCAGCGGCCAGCACTTGTTGTCGTTGATCAACGACATTCTCGACCTGTCCAAGGTCGAGGCCGGGATGATGGAGCTGGAACTGGAAAACGCAGAACTGGCGGGGCTGTTGGCCAACAGCCTGCTCATCGTGCGGGAAAAGGCGGCGCTGCAACGCATCCAATTGAAGCTGGAGTGTCCCGAAGACCTTGGCCTTTTGCAGCTGGACCTGCGCAAGACCAAACAGATCGTCTACAACCTGCTGGCCAACGCCGTAAAGTTCAGCGCACACGGCAGCTCAGTGACCTTGACAGTGCGCCAGGTGCCCCGCGCACAGGTCGGGCACATTCCCGGCGACTGGCCGGTGTACCGCTTTGCCTTGCCCGACGGCGCTCATCAGCCGTTCCTCGAACTCAGCGTCAGCGACACTGGCATCGGGATCGCCGAGGCGGACATGGACAAGTTGTTCAAGGCGTTCAGCCAGATCGACAGCAGCCTGGCACGCAAATTCGAAGGCACTGGCCTGGGGCTGGCGATGGTCAAGCGGTTGACCGACCTGCATGGCGGCAGTGTCGCCGTGGCCAGCCGTGAAGGCTGCGGGGCGCGGTTCGTCGCCTGGCTGCCGCTGCACCGCGCCCCGGAGGCTGCATGCCCCACATCCTGATTGTTGAAGACAACGAAGCCAACATGCGCCTGGCGCGTCTGTTACTCGTCAATGCCGGTCACACGGTGCTGTGGGCCGCGGATGCCGAAACCGGCCTGACCCTGGCCCGCGAACAGCAACCGGCGCTGATCCTGATGGACATCCAGTTGCCCGGCATGGACGGGCTGGCCGCCACCGCCCTGCTCAAGCGCGACCCGCTCACCGCTCACATCCCGGTGATCGCCCTGACGGCAATGGCGATGAAAGAAGACCGCGAAAAGACCCGACTCGCGGGGTGCGATGCCTACATCATCAAGCCGCTGCGTTACAAAGAGCTGTACCAGGTGATCGACACCTTGCTGCAACAGCACATCCGCCCTCTCACATGAGTCCTCTCCATGGCCAGCCAACCCGCAACGTTGTTGATCGTTGATGATGAACCCCAGGTGCGCAAACTCCTGGAAACCCTGCTGCAACATGAGGGCTACCAGACCCTGAGCGCGAGCAGCGGCGAAGAAGCCTTGCAGTTGGTGGCCCGGCAGCCGCCGGACCTGATCCTGCTGGACATCATGATGCCGGGCATGGACGGCTATGAAGTCGCCAGCCAATTGAAGGGCGATGAAACCACGGCGGGTATTCCGATCATCATGCTGTCGGCCCTCAGTGAACCGAGCGCCCGTGTCAGCGGGCTTGAAACCGGCGCCGAGGAATTCATCAGCAAGCCGGTGGAACGTGTCGAGCTATGGTTGCGGGTGCGCAACCTGCTGCGGCTCAAGGAACGCGGCGACCTGGCCAGCCACTCCCGTGAGCTGACGCAACGCCAGATCGGCATGAGCGTGCATGACCTGGCGCACCAGTCCCTGGAAAACGACTTGCGCCAAGCGGTAGCGCGTAATGACTTCACGGTGCATTACCAACCCAAGGTCGAGGTGCCGAGCGGTCGCATCTGCGCCCTCGAAGCGCTGCTGCGTTGGGAAAGGCCGGAATACGGCGCGGTGTCGCCAGCGGTATTTATACCGATCCTGGAAAGCCTGGGCTTGATCGTCCCCGTGGGGCGCTGGGTGATCGAGCAGGTCTGCCAGCAGATCGCAAAGTGGCAACGCGGCGCGATTGGCCCGGTGGAGGTGTCGGTGAACGTCTCCGGCCATCAATTGATCGAAGGCGACCTGATCGCCGATATCGCACGCACCCTGGCCCGCACCGGAGTCGAACCCCATTGGCTGGAAGTGGAACTGACCGAAGGTTCGTTGATGGAAAACACCCAGCACACCATCGCCAGCCTGCAGCGGCTGCACGCCATGGGGGTGAAGATTTCCATCGACGACTTCGGCACCGGCTATTCGAGCCTGGCGTACCTGCGGCGGTTTCCCATCGACACGCTGAAGATCGACATCGCGTTCATCCGCGAGGTAACCAGCAACCCGCAGGACGCGGCGATCACCCGTACCATCATCGAACTGGCCCACAGCCTCAGCCTGCGGGTAGTAGCCGAGGGCGTGGAAACCCAGGCGCAACTGGCGTTCTTGAAGGAGGCCGGCTGTGATCAGATCCAGGGCTATCTGTTCAGCCGACCGCTGCCGGTGGAGACCCTGGAGCGGCTGTTGCTGGAGCGCTTAGAGAGTCCGTGAGATTTCCTCACGCAGGCACTCGATCAAGCCCCGGTAGATGGTGCATATCTGTGCCAGCCCGCACCTGGACAGTGCGATGTGGCGGTTGAAGCGGTTGGGATCACACTTCGAGCAATGACACACTGCGCTAAAAATGTGGGAGGGGGCTTGCCCCCGATAGCACCAGGCCAGTCAACTCATCTACAGCTGATCCACCGCAATCGGGGGCAAGCCCCCTCCCACACAGACGCCGCTACGGGTCCAGCACGCCGCCGCTGTAGCTGGCGGATAGACGCGTCCCGGTGAACTTGGCGACTACCGCCCCCTGTGCCACCAGGCGTTCGCGGTGGCCGGTGACCATGCGGCCGGCCTGGGCGGCGTGCAGGATCACTTCGGAAGACGGGTCACCGGGGCGGCCGATGATGCGTGCAAAAGGCTGGCCTTCCTCCACGTAATCCCCCAGGGCTTTCTCGAACACCAGCACGCCGGCGCAAGGTGCCAGGATGGTTTCCATGCAGCCCATGTCGACCACGTCGCCCGGCCACTCGTTAATGGCGGCTACTTCGTCGATCACACCATTGATGCACAACCACGCCCACAGGCCGTCGGCATCCTGTTGCGCCAGCGCATCGCTGACGTCCGCCTGCCCGCGCAGCTCAACGGTCGCGGCCAGTTGCGGCGATGCATGGTTGATGATGGTCTCTTCAAAGGAGCCATCACCGCCCTCATCCCAGACGATCACCAGGTCCACGCGCAAGGCCGCCGCCAACGCCAGGCCCTGGCCGGGCCAGAAGCTGCGGTGGATGTAGAGGTACGGCAGCGCCTCGTCATCGGTGTGCAGGTCCAGCACCAGGTCGGCCTCGGCGGCCAGTTGCACCAGGCGCTTTTGCCACTGCGCCAGGTTGCTCGCCGGGCGCGCCATGGCCAGGGAATGATCGAAGGCACGGTTGAAGTTCTGCCCGGTCGCTTCATGAAAGCGCCCCAGCAAACGCCCCTGGCGGAACTGGCCGATGCCGAACGGGTTGGCCTGGGGCACCACGGTGACGCAGCCCTTGAGGCGGCCTTGGTCCTGACACGCCTGTAAGCGCGGCAACAGCTGATGCAGCACCAGCATGCCGGCGATTTCATCCGCGTGCACCCCCGCCTGCAGGTGCACCCTTGGCCCGCTGCCGTCGCCTTCGAAGCGCCAGGCGCCGATGTGCAACGGGTTGCCGGCGTCGCCGGTGACCTGCCACGAAAGGTCGTTTGCCATGCCTTGCCCTCTTCTCATCAATTAATCGCTAGAGAGTGAACAGACGTTCAACTAACCTGAGCGCTGTGGTGTTTCCATCAAAGGCCTGCCCATGACCGTCAACCCTCCCAAACTGCGCCGTGCCGACCCCGACGAGCGCCGCGACCTGCTGATCGCCGCCGCCCTCACCTGCCTGGCCCGCGACGGGCACGCGGGGATTTCCGTGCGCCGTATCGCCTCCGAAGCCGGTGTATCGGTGGGCTTGCTCAACCACCATTTCGGCAGCATCGACGCGTTGATCGCCGAGACCTACCACAAGCTCGCCAACGAACTGACCACTGCGCTGTGGGAACAGGTCGAGTTGGCTGACGGCGCCGCCGCACGGCTGGACGCGTTTCTCAGCGCCTCGTTCTCGCCACGGGTCATGGACCCCGACCTGCTCGGCGTGTGGGTGGTGTTCTGGAGCCTGATCCGCCACTCACCCCACGTTAACCAGTCCCACGAAAACAGTTACCACACCTACCTGGGGTTGATCCGACGCCTGCTGGACGACCTGGCCCGCAGCGAAAACCTGCTGATCCACGACAGCCACCTGGCCGCCATCGGCCTGTCGGCGATGCTCGACGGGCTCTGGCTCGAGGGCTGCCTCAACCCCGGCACCTTCAGCCCTGCCAACGGGCTGCATATCTGCCGCTGCTGGGTACAAGGCTTGCGTCAGGGCGCATTCGGCGCCGACCACAGCCTTTGACAACGGTTTATCCGGCCGACCTGCGCAGCGGCGTACCGCGCCGTTCGGCGATGGCGTAGACGCCTTCGATGAGGAAGGTCAGGCACAGGTAGACGCCCGCCACCAGCAGCAGCGGCTGGTAGATCTGCAA
This sequence comes from Pseudomonas sp. FW305-3-2-15-C-LB1, assembly GCF_058787615.1. Classification (NCBI taxonomy): domain Bacteria; kingdom Pseudomonadati; phylum Pseudomonadota; class Gammaproteobacteria; order Pseudomonadales; family Pseudomonadaceae; genus Pseudomonas; species Pseudomonas sp. FW305-3-2-15-C-LB1. The sequence continues at coordinate 221,492 of NZ_JBYSZX010000005.1, forward strand.
GGTCTGCGCGCGCACCACGTTGGCGGCGCCGAGCAGGTCGACCACGGCAATGGTCGACGCCAGCGCGGTGGATTTGAGCAGCATCACCGTCTCCCCGGCCAGGGTCGGCAGCAACAGGCGCATCGCCCGTGGCAAGCGCACGCGCAGCAAGGCCTGACGCGGTGTCATGCCGAATGCCGAGGCCGCTTCCATCTCGCCTTTGGGCACCGCCAGCAGGCCACCGCGAATCACCTCGCCGACATAGGCGCCTACCGACAACACCAGGGCGAACACGATGTACCAGTAGCCATCGCGCAGATACGGCCAGAGTAAGCTGCCACGGATCATCGGGAACTGGGCGAACAGGCTGCCCAGGCCATAGTAGAAAATGTAGATCTGGATCAGCAGCGGCGTACCGCGCAGCACGCTGGTGTAGGCCAGTGCACTGCGCGCCAGCCACTTGCGCCGCGACAACCGTGCCAGCGCCACCAGGACCGCCAGGGCAAAACCGAGTACCGCCGAAATCACCAGCAGCGACAAGGTGGTCTGCAATCCCTTGGCGATGAGCGCGGCGTAGTAGCTTATCCACTCAGGCATGTGTGCCTCACTCGACAACCGGCATCCAGCGACGGATACGGCGCTCCAGGCGCCCGGACAGATAGTTGGAAGCCAGTGTCACCAGGTAATACAAGGCGGCGGCCGTGAGGTAGAACAGCAGGTATTGGCGGGTCGACCCCGCCGCCTGCTTGGCGGTGTACAGCAGCTCGTTGGTGCCAACCACGCTGATCAAGGCGCTGTCCTTGATCAGGTTGATCCACAGGTTGGACATGCCGGCCAGGGCGAACGGTGCCATGATCGGCAGCGTCACCCGCCGGAACAGCCCCAGCCCGCTCAGGCCAAAAGCCCGCGCCGCTTCGATCTGCCCGTGAGGGATCGCCAAAATCGCCGCGCGAAAAATCTCCGAGGCGTAGGCGCCCTGCACCAGGCCCAGCACCAGGATCGCCACCAGCGGGCCGCTGATATTCACTTGGGCGAAGCCCAGCCACAGCATCAGCGCGTTGAGGCCCATGGAGCCGGCGTAATACAGCAGCAGAATCAGCAGCAGTTCCGGCACCGCGCGGAACACCGTGGTGTAGCCGCGCATCAGCAGCGCGATCGGGCGCGGCGCGCTGAGCTTGGCGCAGGCCACCACCAGGCCGATCAGCAAGCCCACCGCAAACGACCCGGCGGAGATCTGCAGGGTCATCCATAACCCCTTGAGCAACGCATGGCCCCACCCTTGTTCGTCGAAGCCGAGAAGATCGAACATGGTTATTCGGTCTTCTGGGCGATTTGCGGGTACGGGCTGTCACAAGTCTTGCTCACGAACGCCGGGGTATCGGTGCGCTTGCACGGGCTGACCGACAGGCCGAAATAGTGCTGCGACAGGTCGTCGTAGTCCTTGCTCACCAACAATTCGCCAATAGCCTTGTCCAGCCGGGCCTTGAGCGCGGTGTCTTCCTTGCGCAGGCCAGCGCCGACGCCACGGCCGATGATCGGGTCGTAGGGCACGCTGGCGATGTGCGCCAGGCCGCTGGCTTCCGGGGTCTTGACCATCATGGCGATGGCGGTGTCGTCGGCCATCATGTAGTCGATACGCCCGGCAATCAGGTCGGCGTTGGCCGATTCCTGGGTGTCGTAGTACTTGAGGTCGGCGATGTTTTCGTAATACTTCTTCAGGTAATTGGCGCTGACCGTGGAGATCTGCACGCCGATCAACTTGCCCTTGAGGCCCGCCGGGGAGATCTCGACTTCGCTGCCTTTCGGCCCCGCAACGCCCAGCAGGGAATCGTAGTAGGCGCGGCTGAACGCGATCTGTTTTTCGCGCTCGTCGGTCACCGACATCGACGAGAAAATCACGTCGATCTTCTTCGCCAGCAGCGAGGGAATAATGCCGTCCCACGCCACTTCCTTGATCTGGCATTCGGCTTTCATGCCTTCACAGAGCTTGTGGATCAGGTCCACCTCGAACCCGGACCACTGGCCGTTACCGCCCTTCACGGTAAACGGAGGGTAGGGTTCGGCCGCCACCGCAAACACGATGGGTTTGTCGGCCGCCCAGGAGAAACCTGCGGCCAGCATCAGCACTGCACTGCCCAACCATGTTGCCATACGCTTGGATTTCATGATTTTGCCCCGTCTTTTTCTGGAGTTAGCGAGTTTGATGCGCGTTGACGAACTGTCGGCAACGTTCACTGCGTGGGTCGATAAACACCGCGTCCGGCGAGCCGGTTTCTTCGATCATGCCTTGGTGCAGGAACGCCACTTTCGACGACACATCCCGGGCGAATGCCATTTCATGGGTGACCAGGATCATGGTGCGCCCCTCTTCAGCCAGGGAACGGATCACCCGCAGCACTTCGCCCACCAACTCCGGGTCGAGGGCCGAAGTGGGTTCGTCGAACAGCATGACTTTGGGCCGCATGGCCAGCGCCCGGGCAATCGCTACGCGCTGTTGCTGGCCACCGGAAAGGAAGGCCGGGTATTCGTTGCGCTTGGCGGCCAGGCCGACGCGGTCGAGCAGGCTTTCTGCGCGTTCGATGGCCTCGGCGCGGCTTTCGCGCAACACCTGGGTGGGGGCTTCGATGAGGTTTTCGAGCACCGTGCGATGGGGCCACAGGTTGAAGTTCTGGAACACCATGCCCAGGGTCGAGCGAATCCGTACCAACTGCCTGGCATCCGCGACCAGGGGCGCGCCGGGGCGGCCGTAGTTGAGCTTGATGCTCTCGCCGTCCACATGAATGCTGCCCTGGTCCGGCACTTCGAGCATGTTGATACAGCGCAGCAAGGTGCTTTTGCCCGAGCCGCTGGCGCCGATCAGCGAGATCACCTCGCCTTCGTGGGCCGTGAGGGAAATGCCCTTGAGCACTTCGATATTGCCGAAGCGCTTGTGCAGGTCGATGACCTCGATCATCTTCTTGGCTGCGACGGGTTGCGCCACTTCAACCCTGGACGTGGCGGCGATACGTGGCTCACCGGCCAGCTTGGCGACAAACTGCGCGATACGTTGGCAGGCCTGTGCCAGGCGCTCTTCACTGAGGGTGAACGACAACCGCACAAAACCTTGTGCGGGCTCGCCGAAGGCCGCCGCGTCCAGCACCGATACCCCGGCTTCGCGAAATAGACGCCAGGCAAAATCCAGGGAGCCCAAGCCGGTGCCGCGCACGTCCACCAGCACGAACATCCCCGCTTGCGGCACCTGTACCTGGATTCCGGGGCAGGCACTCAGCCCGGCCACCACCAGGTCGCGGCGGCGCCGGTAGATCTCGCGCATGCCCCGGGTCACTTCATCATGGGCCAGCACGGCGGCGGTGGCGGCTTCCATCACAAAGCCGGGCAAGCCGTACAGCATGCTGAGCACCAGGGTTTCGGCATGGGCGATCAGTTCGGGCGTGGCGATGAGCCAGCCGATGCGCCAACCGGTCATCGCGTGGGACTTGGACAGGCTGCCAATCACCACGCAGCGCTCGGCCATGCCCGGCAGCGCGGCGAGGCTGTGGTACTCGCCGTCGAACACCAGGCTTTCGTAGACCTCATCCACCACGACCCACAGGTCATGGGCGATGGCCAGTTCAGCGATGGCCTGCAACTCCTGTGCGTCAAGGACCACGCCGGTGGGGTTGTTCGGGTTGGAGAAGAAAATCGCCCGTGTCCGCGGGGTGATCGCGGCGGCGAGCAGCGCCGGATCGACGCGAAAGCCCGACTCAGGGGAACACGGCACGCGTACCAGTATGGCGCCGCTGGCCTTGAGCGTGGCTTCGTAGGTGACGTACATCGGGTCGAGCACCAGCACCTCGTCACCGGCCTGCAACAGGCACAGCGACGTGACGAACAAGGCGTTCTGCGCACCGGCCACCGTGATCACATTTGCGCCGTTCAGCGGGCGTGCCAGCGTCTGGCTGTAGCGTGCTGCAATCGCTTCGCGCAGTGCCGGGCGGCCAGGAATTTCGGTGTAGTGGGTGTCGCCTTCGCGCAAGGCGCTGACGGCAGCGTCGGTAATAAAGGACGGCGTGGCGAAATCCGGGTCGCCGACGCTGAGAATGATGATGTCTTCGCCCTGGCTGGCGGCGTGAAACGCCGCGTGGTGGATGTCCCAGGCGGCTACGCCCTGCCCTGCAATTCGTTCGACGAAGGGGGAAAACCGCATGCCAGAGCCTCTCGTTCAAGAAGAAACAGCGCTAACCCGTTCTGTTGCAAACGGGCGGATGCGGTCAACATAGTTCAAGCTGAACACTCGTTCAATGGGCATGTCTGACCCGGTGTCGTTTATCGTCCAAAGAGGTCGCTATGGCGATTCCGCAGGAGGCGCGAGGCTAATTCGGATGGTCTCGACGCGCATGAAAAAATCCAGTGGCTTGCAATAATGCCTGGAAAAACAATTACCCTAAGTCATCCACGGTTGAATCGGGCTCAACGCCGCACCCAGCCGAACTCCTGCATAAGAGACTTGCAAATGGCTGCTTTCAACCGTTCCGAACTGGCCGATCTCAACGTGTTCATGGCGATCATCCGCCGTCGCAGCTTTCGCCATGCTGCCCACGAATTGGGTGTGACCACCTCGGCCCTGAGCCACACCATGCGCAACCTGGAAACCCGCCTGGGGGTCAAACTGCTGTACCGCACCAGCCGTGCCGTCGAACCCACCGATGCCGGCTCGCTGCTGGCAGAAAAACTCAACCAGGGCTTCGCCACCATCAAGGACGGCCTCGACACCCTGGAGTTGTACCGCGAAGCACCAATTGGCCGGCTGCGCTTGAACGTGCCGCGGGATGCGGCGGTATTGCTGCTGGCGCCGATCCTCGGGGACTTCTGCGCCACCTACCCGCAACTGCGCGTGGACCTGATCGTGCAGGACCAGATGATCGACATCATCGCCGAGGGCTACGACGCCGGTATCCGCTACGGTGCCACCGTGCCCCAGGACATGGTCGCCGTGCCCTTGACCGGTGAGTTGCGCTGGATCGTGGTCGCGTCGCCCGCCTACCTGGCCCGCCGGGGCACGCCGCAGGAGCCCAAAGACCTGCTCCAACACGCCTGCATCCGCATGTACCTGGGCGACAACACTACCTATAAGTGGGAACTGGGCAACGGCAGTCGCCAGCAACGCATCGACGTGCCCGGCCACTTCAGCGCAGCCGACACCGAGACCATCGTCAATGCGGCGCTGCAAGGGGTGGGCATCGCCTACTGCCTGTCCAACCGCGTGCAGCAGGAGCTCAAGGACGGTCGCCTGGTGGAGGTCATGCCCGACTGGGCCTGCATGGGCGAGCCGTTGTGCATGTATTACCCGAGCCGGCGCCAGCCGCAGCCGGGATTGCGCCAGCTGATGGACATGATCCGCGTGAAAACCATTGGCTCGCAGTTGATCCAATCACATTGAACCCGTCACCGGCCGCGGTCCTCCAACCTGAACAGACCACGGCCTCGGTGCACGCTCGATGACTTTTATTCTATGGATGGCCGTACTGGGCACTGTCTTGCTCACCCTTGCCCTCACCTCCTCCTACCTGCGCTGGATGCCGGTCACCACCTCGGCGGTGTGCCTGTTGCTGGGGGTAGGCATCGGCCCGCTGGGCGTCGACCTGTTGCACCTGGACATCAAAAACTCTGCGCGCTGGATGGAGCACCTCACTGAAGTCGCGGTGCTGTTTTCGCTGTTCGTCAGCGGCTTGAAGCTGCGTCTGCCACTCAAGCACCGAACCTGGCGCATCGCGTTCGGCATGGCCGGGCCGGTGATGCTGTTGACCATCCTCGGCATCTGCCTGGCGCTGCATTACCTGTTTGCATTGTCGTGGGGTCTGTCACTGCTGGTCGGGGCGATTCTGGCCCCGACTGACCCGGTGCTGGCAGGCCTGGTGCAGGTCAATAATGCCCAGGACTATGACGCGCTGCGCTTCGGGCTGTCCGGCGAAGCGGGCCTGAACGACGGCACGGCCTTCCCGTTTGTGATTTTCGCCCTGCTGTTCATGCAGCACGGCGGGTTCGACGGTGACTGGCTGGGCGGTTGGGTGCTGAAGAATCTGCTCTGGGCGGTGCCGGCCGGGTTGTTGATCGGCTACTGGATGGGCCGTGGCATAGGCCGCGTGACCCTATGGTTGCGCATCAGCAACAGTGACAGCACGCTCTCGCCCAATGACTACCTGACGCTCGCACTGATCGCACTGGCCTATGTGGTCGCCGAGGCGGTGGGCGGCTATGGCTTCCTGTCAGTGTTCGCGGCGGGGCTTGGCTTGCGCCAGGCGGAGTTCCGCTCGACCGGGAACTCGCAGACCCCGTCGGAGCATTTGGCGCTGCCGGTGGTGGGTCACCTGGAAGTAGAGCCAGAACACGCATTGCAAGGTGATGTCAGCGAACTGAAAGACACCCAGATCGCCGCCGGCGTGATGATGGGCGACATGCTCTCGTTCGGCAGCCTGGTGGAGCGTTCGATGGAGGTGTTCCTGGTCACGGTGCTGGGCATCGTGCTGGTCAGCCACTGGGATTGGCGCGCACTGGCGGTGGCGGCACTGCTGTTCTGCGTGATCCGCCCGCTGGGCGTGCTGGCAATGCCTTGGGGCCGCCTGATTGATCTGCGCCAGCGCGGGCTGATGGGGTGGTTTGGTATTCGCGGGATCGGCAGTATTTACTACCTGTTCTACGCGCTGAACCACGGCTTGATTGGCACCAGCAGCGCGGTGGCGGTAAACCTGACCTTGTCAGTCATTGCCCTGAGCATCGTCGTTCATGGCCTGAGTACCCAGCCGATGCTGGTGTGGTATGAACGACGAGCCAAGGCGGACGCTCAGTCCTGACGCTCTGTATTGCCTACGTCTGCCGCGTCATCCAGGTCGTTGAGCGGCACTTCTGCATCATCCATCAAGGAACCGGGGTCTTCATTGCCCGGGTCGTTGAGTTCGTCGTCGAGTTCTTTGGACATGACCGTCTCCTCTAACCGCCCTGGGTATCGATATCGGCATCGGTTTCAGGCTTGGGCTCGCGCTCGGGCTTGAAGTCTGGACTGTAGTCGTTTTCCGTGGCTTTGGGGTCTTTGGCCGGGACCGGGTCTTTCGGTGCGTCGGCAGCGGTACCGGGAGCCGGTTCGCCGCCGTCGATGGCCGGGTCGTTGCGGTTATCGAGTTGCGGGGCTTTGCTTGTGCTCATGGGTCACCTCGTTACAGGCCGCAGGGAAATCAGCAGGGCCTACAGGTAAGGTGCTGCGCCACCCGGCGAAGTTCCGTCCGATTGCTCAGCGGATCGGGTTGTCGACCTGGATATAGAACGCGTATATCCCCAGCACCAGCCAGAACACCATGAACAGCCAGGGCGCACGCATGGAGAACAGCAGCGACTTGCGATAGCCCTTGTGGGACGACTCCATTTCGGAAAACAGCGGCGACTCATCATAGGCCATGCCCATCACCGGCTCGCTGCGCAGCAGTTCGCTCTGCTTGTAGTGCCAGTGATCGATGATTTCGTACGCCGCCCGAATGCCTGGCCAGGCATTCAGGGAGCTGAGAATGCCCAGCGAGACCAGGAACACCGGCACCACGAGGGTAAACAGCTTGCCCCACTCCGGGTTGAGGTTGCCCATGCCGGAAACAAAGGCGATCACCAGGAACGATTGCGCCGTGAGATAAGCGTCGGTGCGGTTGGCCAGGATGGTGGTTTCGTACTGGATCTCGCGCCGGTAGAAGTCCAGACGGTCCTTGGGCGAACCGAAGATCTTGGCGTTGTGTTCGCTGTGGTCGGTCAGGGCCGCTTCCGGTGTATGGGGAGAGATGATTCTGGGCATGACGGTGCTCCCTGCGGGTTCAAGTCCTGTTAGAAGAATCAGCGGCGAGTGAAGTTCAAGTTTGTTCATGCACCAAGTCGGGGCGCCTGCCAGGCACTGCCCCCTTCTGGTGAGCGGGCGTGTTGTTGTGAGCGGGCTTGCTCGCCACAACACGCCCCTCACTACAAGCAATTCAGGGTTTCGGCACAGGCATTGCTTTATCCATTCATCTGCCCGGATACAGGAGCATTCGTTACCCCCCGACCCAGAGCCGACTCCACAAGAAAGTAAGGACCAGGCCCAGTGGCACCCTTAGCCACGGGCTCATAAAAAATGCGTTTTTTGAAACGGCAGTGCCACCCAAGCGTCCCTCGGCACTGACAAGGTACTGGAATGGCTCGATCTTTCTTCGATGAAATGAATGACGCAAACGGCGCCTGCCGTGCGCACTATCAGGACTTCTCCCGCTGGCTGGCGAATACGCCGCCGGAACTGCTGGCCCAGCGTCGCCGCGAAGCCGATTTGCTGTTTCACCGCGCCGGGATCACCTTCACCCTCTACGGCGACGAACAAGACACCGAGCGCCTGATCCCCTTCGACATCATCCCGCGCAGCATCCCTGCCAGTGAATGGAGCGTTATCGAACGCGGCTGTATCCAGCGCGTCAATGCGCTGAACATGTTCCTCGCCGACATCTACCATGACCAGCGCATCATCAAGGCCGGGATCATTCCGGCGGACCAGGTGCTGGGCAACGAGGGCTATCAGAAGGCCATGGTCGGCCTGGACCTGCACCGCGACATCTACTCGCATATCTCGGGTGTCGACCTGGTGCGTGACGCTGACGGCACCTATTACGTGCTCGAGGACAACCTGCGCACCCCCAGCGGCGTGAGCTACATGCTCGAAGACCGCAAGATGATGATGCGCCTGTTCCCCGAAGTATTCGCCAAACAACGCATCGCGCCGGTGGACCACTACCCCAACCTGCTGCTCAAGACGTTGAAGAGCTCCAGCCGCCTGGACAACCCCAACGTGGTGGTACTGACCCCGGGCCGCTTCAACAGCGCGTTCTTCGAACATGCGTTCCTGGCCCGGGAAATGGGTGTGGAACTGGTGGAAGGCGCCGACCTGTTCGTGCACGACCTCAAGGTGTTCATGCGCACCACCGACGGCCCCAAGCCGGTCGACGTGATTTACCGGCGCATCGATGACGCCTTCCTCGACCCCAAGGCCTTCAACCCCGAGTCGATGCTCGGCGTCCCCGGCCTGGTCGCGGCCTATTGCGCCGGCAACGTAGTGCTGGCCAATGCCATCGGCACCGGCGTGGCGGACGACAAGTCGATCTACCCCTATGTGCCGGAAATGATCCGTTTCTACCTGGACGAAGAACCGGTGCTACAAAACGTACCGACCTTCCAGTGCCGCAAGCCCGATGAACTGTCCCACGTACTGGCTCACCTGCCGGAACTGGTGGTCAAGGAAACCCAGGGTTCCGGTGGCTACGGCATGCTGGTCGGGCCGGCTTCCAGCGCCGCCGAGATCGAGGACTTCCGCCAGCGCATCAAGGCGCGTCCCCACGCCTACATCGCCCAACCGACGTTAAGCCTGTCCACCTGCCCCACCTTCGTTGAAAACGGCATCGCCCCACGGCATATCGACCTGCGGCCCTTTGTGCTGTCGGGCAAGGAAACCCGCCTGGTGCCCGGTGGGCTTACCCGCGTGGCATTGAAGGAAGGCTCGTTGATCGTCAACTCGTCGCAAGGCGGCGGAACCAAGGACACCTGGATGGTGGAGGGCTGAGTATGTTGAGTAGAACCGCCGCAGATCTGTACTGGATGTCCCGTTACCTGGAGCGTGCCGAAAACCTGGCGCGCATGCTCGAAGTCAGTTACTCGCTGTCGTTGATGCCACAAGCCGGGCGCAGCGACGGTCTGGACGAACTGGCCATGTCGTTGCTCAGCAGCGGCACCCTGGACAGCTACCTTGAACGCCATAAACAGCTGGATGCCGAGCGCATGCTGCACTTCTTCGCCCTCGACGAAGAAAACCCCGCCAGCATCTACAACTGCCTGCGCGCCGCCCGTGGCAATGCTCACGCCGTACGCGGGCGCATCACCGCCGACATGTGGGAAAACCTCAACGCCACCTGGCTGGAAATGCGCAGCATCGCCGCCGGCGGCCTGGCGCGACACGGCATCAGCCACTTCTGTGATTGGGTCAAGCAGCGCTCGCACCTGTTTCGTGGGGCAACCTCGGGGACGATCATGCGCAATGACGCCTATCGGTTCATTCGCCTCGGCACCTTTGTCGAGCGTGCCGACAACACCCTGCGTTTGTTGGATGCGCGCTACGAGATGTTCGGCGAGGAATCGGAAGAAGTCAGTGACTTGTCGGCACGCGGTTATTACCAGTGGAGCGCCCTGCTCCGCGCGCTGTCGTCCTTCGAGGCGTATACGGAGCTGTACCCGAACGCGTTGAACGCCCGTTCCGTGTCCGAATTACTGCTGTTGCGCAGCGATGTGCCGCGCTCGTTGCATGCGTGCATCGAGGAGTTGAGCCATATCCTGGCGGACCTGCCTGGCAGTTATGGGCGCACGGCGCAGCGCCTGGCGGCGGAGTTCGAGGCGCGGCTGCGGTATACGGGGATTGATGAAATCCTTGAAGACGGCTTGCACAGCCGTCTCACCGAGTTTATCGACACCGTGCGCGAGTTGGCGCGAGCAATTCACAGCTCGTACCTGGAGGTTGTGTAATCCACAACCGGGGTTACTGGTGTTTTACCAGCACCGGCTCGGCGCGGTATTGGTCGGGAAAGAGTTTCTTGAGCTGCGCCACCTTCGGAAGATCATTGATCACGATGTAGGGGTAGGACGGGTTCTCGGTGAGGAAGTCCTGATGATAGGACTCCGCCGGGTAGAACACCTTGCCCATCTCGATTTTAGTGACGATGGGTTTGTCGAAAGGCTTGGCAGCGTCCAACTGGGCGATGTAGGCCTGGGCGACGTTTTGCTGTTCGGCGTTCTGCGCAAAGATCGCCGAACGGTACTGGGTGCCGGTGTCGGGCCCCTGGCGGTTGAGTTCGGTGGGGTTGTGGGCCACTGAGAAATAGATCTGCAGCAGTTTGCCGAAGCTGATTTTGCTCGGGTCGTAGGTGACGGAAACCGCTTCGGCGTGGCCGGTGTTGCCGTCGCTGACGGACTCATATTGCGCCGTGCTTGCAGCGCCGCCATCGTAGCCGGACACGGCGTTCTTCACGCCTTGCACATGCTGGAACACCCCTTGAACGCCCCAGAAACAGCCGCCGGCGAACACAGCGGTTTGCAGGTTGCCAGCTTCGGCGGGCAGGTCCAGGGCGGGCGGCGCGATCACCACGGCGTCGTCGGCGGCGCCAAAGGAAAAGGCCGGGCTTTGACCGACGAACGCTGCGAAGGCCAGGACTGGCAGGTATTTGAATACATTCATGGCAGGCACTCCGGGTTAACCAAAGGTGAAGGCATACGCCGACACGTTGGGGTCAAGGAATTCAATGGTGAAGGTGCGGTCCTGCACGGCGCCCGGCTGACGCACCAGTTGGTACAAACGCTGTTCGGTGACGGTGCCGCTGCCATCCGGTGCGACGTCGGTGCCATGGGCACCGCCCGGGGCCTGGCCGTCGATCGTGACCTTGAAACGCACCGGCTTGCCGTCGGCGCCCGGGCCGAGCACCAGGTGCAGGTCGCGGGCGTGGAAGCGGTAGACGATGCGCCCACCGGCCTGGTCGAGGGTGGCTTGCTGGCCGCCGACGTTCCATTGGCCTTGCAGGGTCCACTGGTTGAGTGCCAGGCGGCCGGACTTGACGAAGTTTTCGACGCGCTGCGAACCCAGGTAGGTTTCCGGCGACTGCACCTCGTTCATGTCCGGCGCTTGTTGCACGCCCTTGGCATCGGCTTCGATCAAGCCGCCCGCGACGTTCTTCGCGCCGGCTTCACGCAACAACTGCTGGATCACCCGCTCCGACTCGGCGTAGTCGCCTTCACCGAAGTGGTGGTAGCGAATCTGGCCCTTGGCATCGGCGAAATAATGGGCCGGCCAATACTGGTTGTTGAACGCGCGCCAGATCTTGTAGTTGTTGTCGATGGCCACAGGGTAAGTGATGCCCAGGTCCTTCATGGCCTGGGTGACGTTGTTCACGTCGCGCTCAAAGGCGAACTCCGGCGCATGCACGCCGATCACCACCAGGCCCTGGTCGCGATATTTCTCGGCCCAGGCCTTTACATACGGCAAGGTGCGCAGGCAGTTGATGCAGGAGTAGGTCCAGAAGTCCACCAACACCACCTTGCCCTTGAGTGCTTCGGTGCTCAGTGGCGGGCTGTTGAGCCATTGCACGGCACCGTCGAGGGGCGGCAGCGCGCCTTCGATCGGCAAGGTGTCGCTGTGATTGGCGGCCATCATCATCGCCCCGCCCGGCTTCACCGGCTTGGCGCTCAGGCGATCCACCAGGCTTTGTTCCAGGCCACCGGTGGACGCGGTCGACAGCCGCGACAGCACGCCCGTGTCGAGGCCCAGCGCAATCGCGACCACACCGGCCAGCATCAACCCACCCAGGCCCCGGCGCAGCCATTCGCCGGCACCGAGGGACTTCTTCATGAAACCAAAGACCTTACCGCCGACCAGCAACGCCAGCGCGAGGGAGGTGGCAGCACCGGCGGCGTAAGCCAGCAAGAGCAAGGTAGTACCGGTGCTGGCGCCCTGCAGCGCCGCGCCGGTGAGCACCAGCCCCAGGATCGGCCCGGCGCACGGTGCCCAGAGCAGCCCGGTGGCCACGCCGATCAGGAACGACGCGCCCGGCCGCGGCCGGGCATCGACCCCGGCGGCTTGCGACAAACGACTGCCGGCGGCCACCAGCGGGCGCGTCAGGCGTTCCGACAGTTGCGGCAACAACAACGTGAGTCCGAACAGGGCAACGCACAGCAACGCGAGCCAGCGCCCGTATTGATTGACCTGCACCACCCAACCGCCGCCCACTGCCGCCAGCGAGGCCACCAGGGCGAATGTCACCGCCATCCCCGCTAACAGCGGCATGCCACTGCGCAAAAACGGCTGCCCGGTGCGAGCGAAGACAAAAGGCAGAACAGGCAGGATGCACGGACTGACGATTGTCAGCACGCCGCCCAGGTACGCGAGAACCAGAAGCCACATGGGATGGACCCTTATAAGAAAAAGACATTGGCTTACGCCGTCGCGAACGTCATGGCGACATCCAGGTCGCCACTGGCCAGGAGTATTTGTCGGCGTGAGTACATGGTGTTTTCCCTCTTTGAAGTAACGGGAATGTTGGGCTGTTTACCGTCGCGGAATCCTCACGCAGAGTTAAACAATTCGTGATAACTACACTGTTGCAAAAGCCGCACAATGCGCGAACTACAAGCGAAGGTTTCTCTTACATGGATCAGCCCAAACGTGTCCTGGTGGTCGAGGACGATGCCCATATCGCCGACCTGATCTGCCTGCACCTGCGTGATGAACAGTTCGAAGTGGTGCACAGCGCCGATGGCAATGAAGGCCTGCGCCTGCTGGAGCAAGGCGGCTGGGATGCGCTGATCCTCGACCTGATGCTGCCTGGCGTGGATGGCCTGGAGATCTGCCGGCGCGCCCGTGCCATGACGCGCTACACCCCGATCATCATCACCAGTGCACGCTCCAGCGAACTGCACCGCATCCTCGGCCTGGAGCTGGGCGCGGATGATTACCTGGCCAAGCCGTTTTCCATGCCGGAACTGGTGGCCCGGGTGAAAGCGTTGCTGCGCCGGGTCGACGCCATGGCGCGCAACCTGAAGATGGACGCCGGCAGCCTCGACCTCGGCCAGTTGTTCATCAACCCGCTGACCCGTGACGCCACCCTGCAAGGCCAGCGCCTGGACCTTACCCCACGGGAATTCGACCTGCTGTACTTCTTCGCGCGCCAACCGGGCAAAGTGTTCTCGCGCATGGACTTGCTCAACGCGGTGTGGGGCTACAGCCACGAAGGCTATGAACACACGGTCAACACCCACATCAACCGCCTGCGGGCCAAGGTCGAAGCCGACCCGGCCAACCCGGCGCGCATCCTCACGGTGTGGGGCCGTGGCTACAAGTTTGCCGAGAGCCCGCCATGAAGCTCACCCTTACCCAGCGCCTGTCGCTGGTGTTCGCGGTACTGCTGTTGATCTGCAGCGGCACCTCGGCGTGGCTGCAGGTGCGTTCCAACCACATGCACGAGCTGGAGGTGGTGCAAGGCCTGTCCCGCGATCTCGCGGCGCACATCGCCCGCGACACCCAATTGATGGACGCCGACGGCCTCAAGCCCGACGCCGTGCGCAACCTGTTCAGCCAGTTGATGCTGGTCAACCCCAGCGTCGAGGTGTACCTGCTCGACATCGACGGCCGCGTGGTCGGCAACGCCGCACCCAGCGGCCACCTGTTGCGCGACAAGGTCGACCTGGCGCCCATCCGGCGCTTCCTCGCGGGCTTCATGCTGCCGATCCTCGGGGACGACCCGCGCAGTGTCGATGGGCGCAAGGTATTCAGCGCCGCGCCACTCACCGCCGGCGGGCAGCAGATCGGGTTCCTGTATGTGGTCCTGCTCGGTGAAGCCCACGATGCGTACGACGCCAAGGACGCCACCGGCATGGCCTTGAAGATCGCCCTGTGGTCCATCGGCCTGGTTGCCCTGCTCTGCCTGACGGCCGGCCTGATCGCGTTTGCCTGGATCACCCGACCGCTGCGTCAACTCACTGACAAGGTTGGCCAGTTCGACATCAATGGCGCGCCCAAACCGGCAGAATCCGTTGCAGTGCCACTCGCCAGCGGCGATGAAATCGCCGTGCTGGATCACGCCTTCGCGCAAATGGAGAACCGCCTGGGCGAACAGTGGCGCGCCATCACCCACCAGGACCAGGAACGCCGGGAAATGGTCGCGAATATCTCCCATGACCTGCGCACACCGCTGGCCTCGTTGCACGGTTACCTGGAAACCCTGTCGCTCAAGGATGCCAGCCTCAGCCCTGAAGAGCGCCGCCGCTACCTCGGGATTGCTTTAGACCAGAGCCGCAAAGTCGGCGGCCTGGCCCAATCGCTGCTGGAACTGGTGCGCCTGGAGCATGGCTTTGTGCAGCCGGTGATCGAAGGTTTTTCATTGCCGGACCTGGTGCAGGACATCTTCCAGAAATTCGAACTGACTGCCGAGGCACGCGGCATCACGCTGACGGCCAGCCTGCCGCCGCAGGTGCCGACGGTGCAGGCAGACCTGGGGTTGATAGAACGGGTGCTGACCAACCTGCTGGACAATGCCCTGCGGCATACCCCGGTCAACGGCGAAATCGAGGTCATCCTGACGCCTCAAACCCACGCGGTAGCCGTCACCGTCAGCGACAGCGGCCCGGGCATCGACGCCGAATTACGCGAAGGCCTGTTCCTGCGCGCATTCACCATTGGCGGCGCCCGGCGCGACGGGGGGTTGGGCCTGCGAATCGTGCACCGCATCCTGCAACTGCACGGGCGCAGCATCAGCCTGGTGGACCGCCCTGGCCGAGGCGCAACCTTTACGTTTTCCCTGGAAACCCGAGCATCAGCGCGATGACCGGCCCCGGCACCAGCCTCATTGATGGCAGGAAAAACTCAAGCCAGCGCCCACCAGCGCGGCAACAATTGGCGTACCTGGCCTTCGCCGAAACGGTCATCGATCAGCATCACCACGCCACGGTCCTGCTGGCTACGGATCACCCGCCCCGCCGCCTGCACCACTTTCTGCAGGCCGGGATACAGGTAGGTGTAGTCGTAGCCAGCGCCGAAGATCGCGCCCATGCGCAGTTTCATCTGTTCATTGACCGGGTTCAGTTGCGGCAACCCGAGGGTGGCAATGAACGCACCGATCAAGCGTGCCCCCGGCAAGTCGATGCCCTCGCCAAATGCGCCGCCCAGCACGGCAAAGCCGATGCCCTGGCTGTGTTCGGTTAACTGGTCGAGGAACGCCTGGCGCTCGGCCTCGGCCATGCCGCGTGACTGCTGCCATAGCACGATCTGCGGATGTCGCTCGGCGAGCAACTGCGCAACCTGTTGCAGGTAATCAAAGCTTGAGAAAAACGCCAGGTAGTTGCCAGGTTGTTGCGTGTACTGGCGGGCAATCAGCTCGACGATTGGCTCCAGCGAGGCCTGGCGGTGCACAAAGCGCGTGGAGATTTCAGCGACGATGCGCACCTGCAACTGCTCGGCCTTGAACGGTGACTCCACATCGACCCAGGCCGTATCCGCCGGCAAACCCAGCAAGTCGGCGTAGTAATGTCGGGGGCTCAGGGTCGCGGAAAACAGCACGCTGCTGCGGGCAGCCGTCAATCGCGGGCGGATGAATTCGGCGGGCACCACATTACGCAGGCACAGGGTGGAACTGCTGCGTTTGCCGCTGAGCTGGCGCTTGCTGATGTCGAAAATGAAGTGCTCGTTGAACAGCTCCGCCACCTTGGCAAATTGCAGCACATCGAAATAGAAGGCTTGCAGGTCGCCGCTGAGGGACTCGGGGTGCTCGTTGAAGTATTCGCCCATGGCGCTGGCGCACAGGCTCAGGGCCTGCAACAGTTTGTCCGGGCGGGCGGCGTAGGCCTGGTACGGCGCAAGCTGGTCCTTGTGCAGCGCGTTCCACTCACGGTTGAGGCGCTGCAAGGGTTTCTTCAACGGTTCCGGGGCGCTGTCGCGCAGGGTCTTGAGGTGGTACTGGTCGAGGCTGGCGCTGTACATCGAACGCGCCCGTTCGACCAGGTTGTGAGCCTCGTCCACCAGCACCGCTACACGCCATTGGTTGAGCTGGGCCAGGCCGAACAGCATGGCGCCAAAGTCGAAGTAGTAGTTGTAGTCAGCGACCACCAGGTCAGCCCAGCGCGCCATTTCCTGGCTCAGGTAATACGGGCAGACCTGATGCGCCAGGGCCACGTCACGCAGGTTGCGCTGGTCGAGCAGGCGCACCTTGGACGCGGCGATGCGCGCGGCGGGCAAGCGGTCGTAGAAGCCCTTGGCCAATGGGCAGGAGTCGCCATGACAGGCTTTGTCCAGGTGCTCGCAGGCTTTGTCCCGCGCCACCAGTTCCAGCACACGCAACGGCAAGCCGGGGCTGCTGGCATACAGCACTTGGGCGGCGTCCAGGGCGAGTTTGCGGCCGGGAGTCTTGGCGGTGAGGAAGAACAACGTGTCCAATTGCTGGGGCGCCAGGGCCTTGAGCAACGGGAAAATCGTGCCGATGGTCTTGCCGATGCCGGTCGGTGCCTGGGCCATCAGGCAGCGGCCGGTGCTGACAGCCTTGTACACCGACTCGGCCAGTGAGCGCTGGCCAGGGCGAAAATCCGCATGGGGGAACGCCAGGGTCTGCGCGGCGCCGTTGCGCGCTGCGCGGTGTTGCATTTCCTGCTCGGCCCAGCCGAGGAACAGCGCGCATTGCTGGTTGAAGAACGGCTCCAGTTCACTGGCTTGAAAGCGCTGGTTGAGCAAGGTCTCGCCCTCACCGACGATATCGAAGTACACCAGCGCCAGGTCGATTTGCGCGAGCCCGAGTTTGCGGCACATCAACCAGCCATACACCTTGACCTGGGCCCAGTGCAATTGCCGATGGTTGGCGGGCTGGGCATCGAGGTCACCGCGATAGGTCTTCACTTCTTCAAGGCGGTTGGCATCCGGGTCATAGCCATCCGCCCTGCCCCGCACCGTGAGTTGCTGGTATTGCCCCTCCAGCGCCACTTCATTCTGGTAGTGCTGGCTGCGCCGCGACGCTACGGTACGGTGGCCGGCGATGCCTTCCTGGGCGCTCGGCGACGGTGTGAAGCGCAGGTCGAGGTCACCGACCTTGGCCGTGAACTCGCACAGCGCCCGCACCGCGACGGTGTAGCTCAAGCGGATTGTGCCCAGCGCACATAGCAGACCGTCACCGGCATCTGGTACTCGCCGCAGAACTCCAGCCAGCGCAGCTGGTTGTCTTGCAGGCGATCGCCGGGGCCTTTCACCTCGATCATGCGGTAGGTCTTTTGCGCGGGCCAGAACTGGATCAGGTCGGGCATGCCGGCGCGATTGGCGCGGATGTCCAGCAGCAGCCGCTCGAACCAGTAGCGCAGGTGCTCGGCGGGCAAACAGGCCAGGGCCTGCTCCAGCAGCTCTTCGCTGAGCAGGTTCCAGAACACGAAGGGCGACTGGATGCCCCATTTGTCGCGGTAGCGTTGGCGGATAGTGGTTTTGTAGCGCTCGTCCTGCAGTTGCTCGAAACACGCGGCGAACAGCGGCGCACGGCGCTGGTGAAAATCCGCGCTGTGCAGGTCGGCGGGGCCGCGCTGGAACGGGTGGAAAAACGAACCCGGCAACGGCGCAAAAATCACGTCCCAGCACAGCAGGCCGAACAACGAATTGATCAGGCCGTTTTCCACATAATGTACCGGCCCATCCGGCTCGCTGAGGTGCGCCTGCACGCAGTACTCCACCGACATCAAGGGTTCCGGCGGAGTGAGGGCCAGATCCAGGCGCGTGACCGGCCGTGGCTTGACCTTGGGCAACGCCGGCTCGCCCAGTTTGCGGCGCAGGCGTGGGATGACACGCAGCAAGTGCTGCTGTTCGGCGGCGCTTTCCGGGGCCTGTTGGGCCGTGTTCGCCAGGGCCATGGCCTGGGCGTAGTCCTCCTGGCGCTCCAGCACGCGGATCAACCGTGAGCGGGCACCGGGGTAGGTGCAGCTCCGGTAAATCCGCTCCGCCACGGCCAGCTCGGCAGTGCGTTCGCAATATTGACCAATCTGGAACAACAGCTTGGCGCGGCGTTTTTCCAGCCAGGGGTTATCGGTGTCCAGCGTGGCGATCCCGGCCAGTACATCTTCCAGCGGCTCACCGGCCTCGAAGGCCTGCTGGCAGTGGTGCAGGAACAGATACCCCTGCACATCGTCACGATGGCGCAAACCACGGGATTCGGCGCAGAACTCGACCTTTTCATAGGTGTAGATGCCCAGGTCAGCCAATACAAACTCGGACCAGTCCTGATGCAGGTTGCCGAAGAACATCAGGCGCAGACGGTCGCACAGCTCCATCACCGTGAGGCTGAACAACCTGTCGGCCAGCTCGGGGCACCAGGTGGCAAAGCTGCGGCTGTCCATGAATTGCGCCGACAGCCCTTCCAGCCAATCGGTTTTCTTGCCTTTGGGCTGGTCTATCCAGGGCTTGAACGCGGCCAGGATTTCAGCTTTTTGCAGCACGGCGAACAGCTCTTCAAAGGCCAGTAGGTACTGATCGTCCACCCAACCCAGTTCCATCAGCGGCCCGGCAGCCGCATGGGGGCAACCAATCTCCAGGTAATTGAGCTTGCCGGCCCGAAAATGCACGCCCTTGCGCATCACCATACGCACCAAAAGCGCCTGGGACGCCTGCGGCAACCTGTCAAATTGCTGAATAAAAAGCTGTTCGTCCGGGTCCAGCAAATCGGCATAGCGCTGTGCCAGCCAGAGCAGCACTCGGCGGAAGTTATGCAGGTAATACATGGGATCGTCGAGGGGGTTGGCCATTTCACGCGCTGATCGAATACTGGTTATGCATACAGAGTGCCGTCCCAAATGCCCTGTTGCAATCGGTAATAGATAAATGGCACCTGCAACTTTTCTCATAAAAGTGATCAGATGGGAGAATCGATGGCGTAACATTTGTCGCCCGCCGCCTCTGGCGCGGGACTTTTCAAGGTCAAGGTAAGGGTTATGAACATGAAGAATCTGGGGCTGCCGCTGGTTGCACTCACTTTTCTGGTACTGGCCGGTTGCGCAACGCAAACCGTAGTGACGCTGCAAAATGGCACGCAGTATTTGACCAAGGACACCCCCAACGCCAAGACCGCCGACGGTTTCTACGAATTTACCGATATCGCCGGCAAGCGCATCCGAGTCAAAGCCGCCGATGTCGCGACGGTTATCAAAGAAAAATAACAATGAAAAGCCCCGCAGTGCGGGGCTTTTTTTGCATTATCGCTCGGTTAATAGCGGTAATACGGGTGGTAGTACGGGTGATAGTAGGGATGGTAATAGTACGAGTGGTAGTACGGGTGATAGCAGCACGGGCCAGGATACGCCGGGTACACCGCACACCCAGCCAACCCCAGCAGTACCAGGGCGCACAGCAACAATCGCAATCGGGACATGCTCGGTTCCTCCCACGTCATCACGCGAAACGGCTCGCTTGATCGTTAAACGCAGGCACACCGAGCGATCCGTCGCGACAACCAGGTAGATATTTATTTACCGAAGGATTTCCACGCCGCTGCGTTTAGCCTTATTCAACCGATACTCACACCGTCCGCCCAGAGGCCGCCTTGCCCGATGCCGACCAAGGTCACTGAGTCGGCGCCAAAGGTGAGCACCGTATCCGCGCCGACCACTTTTGCATGGTCACGCAAGTCGGTGCTGCCTTCCACATCCTTGAACACCAACTTGTCCGTGGGTTGATAGCCGATCACCCGATCGTTACCGAAGTGGCCGCTGAACAGGAAGGTGTTGTGCCCACTGTTGTCGCGAATGGTGTCATTACCCTTGCCCCCCTCGATAAAGTCCACGCCCTTGCCGCCCTGGATCAGGTCATTGCCGTCGCTGCCGATGATGAAGGTATCGCCTTTGTGCGGCTCGGCATTGCGGTTGAGGTCCTGCACCCAGGTGTTAGCCCGTGCCGGGTCGGACAGGTTGGCCACAATCACCGTGGAATCGCGGGTCATCTGCTCGTAGAAGCCCGACTCCAGGATGCGCGTCATGCCATCGCCATAGCCGGTGGGCAGGTGCGAGATCCAGGTCGGCAGGTTGACGATGGAAAACGGCATCACATTCCACAGCGTCGACGCATAGTGGTCGTTGAAGCTGACGATGTTGTCGGTAGTCGACGCATGGGGGGTGTCGTGCACGCCCAGGGACGACAGGTTGAAGGACGAACCATCCAGGGCCCGGAACACCGGGTCGTTTTCGTAGCCGATATTGAGCACCTTGTCGCCGGCACTCTGGGTCGGCGAGGCATAGGCCACGTAGTTGGCGTCCTTGTAGAAGCCGGACCATTTGCTGTTGCTCAGGTCGGCCATGCTGTTGACCGCCAACCCACCCAGGCTATGCCCACTGACCACCACGTCCTTGCCGCTCAGGCCATGGGCGCTGGCGTAGTCGGCGACATTTTTGAGCAAACCGCCAAAGGCTTCGCCGGCGTAGTTCTTCGCGTAGTCCTTGGGCCCCAGGGCCGCGAGCAAGTCGCTGACCAGATCGCCGATAGAATCGCTGACCAGGGTTTCCCGTGGTCCGGAGGTGCCGCGAAAGCCAATGCCGATTTCCAGCAGCTTGCCGGCATCATCGTACTTGCCCAGCACCTCGACCTGGGCCGTGGTGTAGCCGGCCTTTTCGCCGAAGAAGGTACCTCGTGCATCGACGTTGCCGCCGTAGCCCAGGGCACTGGCGCTGATCGGCGTCCATCCGGCCTTGTGCACCGCGTCCAGGGCGGCTTTTTCCGAATCCGGGTTCCACGGGATGCCGGGGATCACGCCCTGGGAATCGGTGCTGCCGAGCAATGCGCCGACCAGCGTGGCGGGCAGGCCAAGCCCCAGGCCATTGTGCTGGTACCCCACGGCAAAGCCGTTATCCAGGTTGTGATAGGTGTACAACGTGATCGCCATTGCATCGGCGAACAACGCCTTGGAGCCCTCGGCACCGAGGTTTTTATAGTCAAAGATCCCCATGGGGTGTGCCTCTCTTTTGTTGGAGTTGTCGAGAAAGCCAAACCTGCGGGTGCCGGTGTGCCGGCTCCCGCAAAGGTCGCTGAACCCTCAGAACGCCCAGTCCAGGCTCAAGCCCACGCCATGGACTTTTTCCTTGCTGGCCAGCAGGCCGTTGTAGTCAAAGTTCACTCGCGCCTGCTTGTTTAACGTCAGGCTCACCCGCGCCCCGACCAGCGCCGCATCACGCACCATCGGCGCACTTTCCACCGCAAACGACGGGCCGCCCGAGGCAAACGCCAGGTGCTGTTCAGAGTCATTGCTGCTGAGGTTGTGCTGCCAGCCCAGGGTGCCGGACACCTCCAGTTGCTGGTGGTCATTCACGGTGAAGGTTTTCAAGGCACGCATACCCAGGGTGCTCAGCACCAGGTCGCGGCTGTCGTCGCGACTTTTGAGTGCAGCAGCGTCGCCTTTTTCGGTCACGCCATCGCTGTCCAGGTGCACGTAGGCCAGGTTGGCGAACGGTTCCAGGGCCAGCGGTTGCAGATTGACCCGGTAGGCCGCTTCGGTGAACACCTGGGTGCTGCGTGCATCAACCTTGGCTTTCTGTTTGCCTGAAACATCGCCGTATTGCAGGTCACGTTTCACGTCTGCGCGGTGCCAGCTGTAGGTGGCGCCGCCGCTCAGGCGCCAGGCGCCGATCTCATGCCCGGCGTACGCACCGAAGTGATAGCTGTCGACCGAAGCACGGGAATGGGTACCGCTGCCCATGTTGAGTGACGTGTCGCTGTAACCGGCGACCAGACCGATGCGCGTGGCCTCGTCGAGCGCACCGTCCACCCCCGCGAGCATGCCGCCGACGGACGTGGTGTAGCCGGCCGTATCGCTGCGACTGTCGGTCTTGCCCCAGGCGCCCAGGGCCTTCACCCACACGTTGCCACGGCTGTCGAGCGTCTCGCTGGGTGCGCCCATCTCGCCATTGCGCAGGCGCTCGCCCACGGCTTCACGCACGTAGCGGCTGTCGTTGACCAAGGCCGTTTCCAATGCCGGGTAGATTTCCCCAGACAGCTGCTGGAAAGCCCCTTGCGCCGATGCCGCGTTCGGCGCCGACAGCAGGCTTTCATACACGGCGTTGCCCGCGCCCAGTTGCTCAGCGGCGCTGGCCACGGCGCGCTGGTTGTCCGTGGCGCCCACGCTGGCAAAACTGTTGGCGTTACGCGCCACGTCCAGTTGCACGCCGTTGGCCGCGTAATTCAGGTTGCCGCCAAGGAACAGGTAGTTGGGCAGCACCGCGCCAAAGCTGCCGGTAATGCCGCCGGCGGCTTGCAGGATGTTGTACTGGCGCCCGATCAGGCTTTGCGCCTGGGCACCGCTGAGCAGTGTCGGGCTGTTTTCCAGCGCGAGGGTCACCGTGCCGCCGTTCAAGGTGGCAGTGCCTCCCGCCACAATGCGATCGCTGTTGGTGGGCGACAGCTCCACGGCATAGGTCGACCCGGGCTCAAAGGTGACGTCCCCGGCCACGTTCAGCGTGCCGATGGAATTGCCCGGCGCTACGGTGCCGCCGTTTTTCGCCAACAACGAACCGATGCGCCCGCTCCCCCCAACCACCCCACTCTGGCTGACGGTGACGTTCGAAATGACTGAGCCGTTGATGGCCAGCAGGCCCTGGTTGACCAGCGTCGGGCCGCTGTAAGTGCTGGAGCCGGTGAGCACCAAGGTGCCGATACCTTGTTTGGTCAAGCCGCCGTGTCCGGCGATGTCATTGCTCCACACGTCCAGCCCGCAATGCACATCGTTGCACAGCCGCTGTGTCGGTTTGCCGGCATCGACCACCGCGCCCACGCCCGGCAGATCCGCGACAAACTGACCGCTGCCATAGGCGCCGTCGATGCGGAACTCGGCGGGGATGTCCTCGGCCGTGACAAACATGCCTGGGCCATTGATCGCCTTGCCCAGATTGATCATGCCCCAGCCATACAGCGAGTCGATGCCCGGTGCGCCGAGGTCGGTGGCGGTGGTCTTGAGCAGCGTCGAGATCTGGTCGCCGCTCATGTACGCAAAACGCTGCATCAGCACGGCCGCGCTGCCGGCCACGTGAGGCGCGGCCATGGAGGTGCCGTTGAAGTTGGCATAGTCGGTGGTGAGGTTGTCCAGGTTGGTGCCATTGATGACGGAGCTGTAGATCCTGGTACCGGGGGCCGACACACAGAAGCTCGCCGCGTAGCCGCAACGCGAGGAGAACGTACTGATCACATACGGGTCGGCGCTCGCCGTGTCCGGGTTCTGCTGCAAGGCCGCGACGGACAACCAGTTGGGCGCAATCTCGGGCACAAAGTACGCCAGCCCGGAAATCGCATCCGGGTTGTTGCGGTTGTAGTCGTTGCCGGCGGCGAAGATCGTCAGTACGCCGCTGCGGGCCGCGTCGATGGCGCCCTGGTAGGCGCCCCCGGCGATCGTACCGAGGATCGGCCGGATGTTATTGAACTGCGCCTGCGCTTCATTGACCGTGAAATTCGGGAACGCCGGGTCGCGTCCGCCCTGGGCGTATTGGTCGCCGATGCCGATGCCCCAACTGTTGTTGATGATCCGTGCGCCACTGGCGACCAATGCGTCCCAGCCGGCCTTGTACACCGCGCCATCGTTGCCAAGGATGATGCCGTCTTCCGGGCCTGGGTCGCCGTTCTCGGCGCTGATGATTTGCGCATCGAAGGCCACGCCATGCATCGGCCCGCCATCGCGATTGCCCGCGGCGATACCGCCGACATGGGTGCCGTGGTTGCCCAGCTTGCCGTTGGAGCCCAGCGACGGCGTGCCGTCATAACGAAACGCATCGCCGGCCTTTACCGGGATATACGGGTCGGTGTACTGGCGGATGCCCTCAGTGACAATCGTCACGACTTTGCCGGGGCTGGCGAACTCCGGATGCTGGGCGTACACCGGCTGGTCGAAGATCCCCAGCTTGACCCCCTTGCCGGTATAGCCCGCGGCATACGCGGCGTCGGCATGCACGGCGCCCAGGCCCCAGTCGGCCTTGAATTCAGTGCTGCGCCAGCTGGCGGCGTCACCCAGCTTGCCGGTTTCCACATAGGGTGCGGCCTGGGCGGTTCCCAGGCTTGCCAGGCAGCACAGCAAGGCACCGTAAGGCGCGCTGCGGGTCGCGCTGAGCGGGTAGCCCAAAGCGGTGTGGATGGCGGTTGTTAACCCTGACTTGCTTTTGTTCACGCTGACCTTCCTTAGTTTTCTTATTGAACGTGTGTAAGTCGCTTCAGAACTGCCAGTTGAGGCTCAGCCCCACCCCCTGGGTTTTCTCCCGTCCACCCAATTGGCCGTTGTAATCAAGGTTGACCCGCATGGCCGGGCTCAACGCCAGGCTGGCCTGCACGCCGACCAGCGCGGCGTCCCGCAGCAACGGCGAACTGCCCACGGCAAATGACGGTCCACCGGCGACAAACGCCAGGTGCTCTGCGGATTCGACGGCGGTGAGGCTGTGTTGCCAGCCCAGCGAAGCGGAAAGCTGCAGTGGCTGGTGATCGTTCAGGGCAATGGTTTTCAACGCACGCACGCCAAGGGTGCCGAGCACGGCGTCCCGGCGATCACTGCCACGCTCAAGCGCGGCGGCGTCGCCTTTTTCGTGGAAGCGGTCACTGTCCAGGTGCACATAGGCCAGGTTGGCGAACGGCTCCAGCGCCAAGGGTTGCAGGTTGATCCGGTAGGCGGCTTCGGAGAACAGTTGCGCCGTGCGCGCCTCCAGTTTGGTTTTCTGCTTGCCGCTGACGGCGCCGTAGTGCAGGTCGCGCTTCACGTCACCGCGATGCCAGCTGTAGGCGCCACCGGCACTGATGCGCCAATCACCCAGCTCGCGCCCGACATACGCGCCGAGGTGATAGCTGTCGATGGACGCCGAGGCATGCGTGCCGCTGCCCATATTCAAGGAGCTGTCGCTGTAACCGGCGACCAGGCCCACGCGCGTCTGCTCGTCCAGCGCACCATCGACCCCGCCCAGCAGGCCACCGAGGGACGTGGTGGAACCCGCCGTTTCGCTGCGGCTGTCGCGCTTGCCCCAGGCACCGAGTGCCTTGAGCCACAGGTTGCTTTCAGCAGTGACCGGCACGTGGCGCAAGCGCTCGCCCACGGCGTCGCGCACTTGCAGGCTGTCGTTGATCAGCATGGCGCCGATGGCCGGGTAGATTTCACCGGACAGTTGCTGCAAGCCTTGTTGCGCCACCTCGACGGAATCGGACTGCAGAATGCTTTCATACACCGGGTTGCCCGCGCCCAGTTGCTCGGCGGCGATCGCCACATTGCGTTGGTTGCGGGTCGCCGCGACGCTGGCAAACGTGGCGGCGCTGCGGACCACGTCCAATTGCACGCCATTGGCGGCGTAACCCAGGGTGCCACCGAGGAACAGGTAGCCGGGCAACACCTGGCCAAATCGGCCCTGGATGCCACCCGCCGCCTGCAGGATGCTGTACTGGCGGCCGATCAGGCTTTGCGCCTGTGCGCCGCTGAGCAAGGTCGGGCTGTTTTCCAACGCCAGGCTGACGTTGCCGCCGCCCAGGATCGCCTTGCCCCCGGCGACGATACGGTCGCTACTGGTGGGCGTGAGCTCCACCGCATAGGTGGAACCCGCGCCCAGATTCACGTCACCCGCCACCTGCAAGGTGCCCACCGAATTGCCCGGCGCCACCCGTCCACCCGTGTTGACCGACAGCGCGCCGATCCGTCCGGAACCGCCCAATGTGCCGCGGTCATTGACGGTCACCGCAGACGTCAGTGAACCGTTGACCGCCAGCAGCCCGCCGTTGACGGTGGTCGCACCGCGATAGGTGCTGTCGCCGTCGAGTACCAGCGTGCCTGCGCCGGACTTGATAAGGCTGCCTGCATAAATCCGTGTCGCGGCCGCCTGGTCGCGTGCTGTGCCGACCGCGTAATCGGTCTGGTCCTGCTGGCTGGCAGCGGCGCCCACACCGTTTTGCCAGCCCTTGTCGATCAGGGTCTGCTGCCAGGCGCTGTGCTCGGCGGCGTCTTGCGCCTGGCGCTGGAGCAGGGCCTGGTCGGAAATGCCATTGCTCCAGACATCGCTCTGCCCGGCCGCCAGGCTGACGTTCATCGGCCCGAGTAACTGCCCCGGACCGTGCATCGCCCGTCCCAGGTCCGGTACGCCCCAACCCACCGTGGTGTTGGGCGCCTGGGTAATCGAACCATCGAGCTGCGTGGCGGTGGTCAGCAGCACTTGCAATGCCTGTTCGTTGGTCATGTAGGGATAACGCTCCATCACCAATGCCAACGCACCCGTGGCATGCGGTGCCGACATCGAGGTGCCGGACTTCACGCCGTAGCCACCGCCGGGAACGGTACTGTTGATCAGCGCGCCAGGCGTAGAAATGCACCAGTACTGGGCGATGCCGCATTTGTTGTATTTCTGGCTATTGGCTTTATCCAGCCCCGATACCGCCAGCCAGTGCCCCTCCAGTTCCGGCTGGAAATACGGCAACGCCGAGCGCACGCTGGCATTCGCGTAACCACTGTTGCCGGCACTGAACACGTTGATGACACCGGCCTTGGCCACATCCGCCGCCGCATCCAGCCAGGTGCCCTGGTTGTAATGCTGGGCGTAGGCGGCGTGCAGATTACCCAGGGTCTGGTAGCTGACATCCTTGGGTTGGCTGCCCCAACTGTTGTTGATGGCGCGCACGCCGGAATCCACCAGGGCGCTGTACACCGCCTTGAAGTACTTGGGGTCCGGGGTCGGACCAAACAGAAAGCTATCGTTGGCGTTGGTGTTGCCCACGAAGATGTGCGCGTTATAGGCCACGCCGTGCATGCCGACGCCATCACGGGCCGCGCCCATGGTGCCGGTGACATGAGTGCCGTGGGAGTCATTGTTGGGGTTGAGCGCGCCGCTGGTGCTGAAGGGGCTGCCATCGACGTAACTGCCATTGGCGGTGACGGCGTGATAGCGATCCTTGGCGGCTTCCGGGTGGTCGGGATCGAAACCTGAGTCCAGCGCACCGATCTTCACCCCGTTACCCGTGATACCAGCGGCGTAAGCTTCATCCGCCTTCATGCGGCCCAGCCCCCAGTCGCTCTGGAATTCGGCGGAACGCCAACTGGCAGCGTTCCCCGGTTGACCGGCCTCGGTATAGGCCGCCTGCGCCGCAACGGACACCAGCAGCAAGGAACCGGCGGCAAGCGGTTTGAAACGGTGTGAGTCGCAGAGCATTGAAACCCTCCTTTTTGTTGTTATGGCGGCTTATTTCATCGGGCCGAACGCTTCATCCACTTTGGCCAGATCGGTATCGCGCAGGTTGCCCGCGTAGTAGTGCAACTTGGTCCAGGCCATCAGGTAGTCATACCGCGCCTGGGCCAGATCGCGCCGGGTGCTGTAGAGCTGCTGTTCGGCATTCAAAGCGTCGAGGTTGACCCGCTCGCCGCCGAGGATGCTTTGCCTGGTCGACACCACCAGTGCTTCGGCCGACGCCAGGGCTTTCTGATACGCGCGCAATTTGCTCACCCCCGACAGGCAGGCGCTGAACTGCCGGCGCAGTTCGATCAGGGTTTCCCGGGTCTTGCCCTCAAGCTCGTACTCGGCCTGCTCCATGGCGCGGCTGGCCTGGCGGGTGGAGGCCGAGATGCCGCCACCGGCATACAGCGGCAGGCTGACCTCGACGCCAATGGTGTTGGTGTCGTAGCGCTGGTTGTAAGTGTTACCGCTGTCGGATTCCTGCTGGCGCGAACTGGCATACGCCGTGACCTTGGGCAGATGCCCGGCACGGTTGCGCTCCACTTCATAACGCGCCACTTCCAGGGCCTGGCGCTGGGAGGCCAGCGTGGGGTTGTTGCTGAGAGCCAGCTCATGCCAGGTGTCGTAGTTGGCCGGGGTCAGGGTGAACGCGGCAAAACCCTGGTTCAGTGGCGCCAGGTCGTGGATGTCGACGCTCTGTACACCGATCAAGGCGCCCAGCTCGCGCAAGGATGCGTCCTGTTCATCCAGCGCCTGGATCTCTTCGGCGGTGGCCAGCTCGTAGCGCGATTCGGCTTCCAGAATGTCCGTGCGAGTGCCCTCGCCCTGTTGGAACAAGTGCCGGTTCTGCTGGAACTGTTGCTCGAAGGCCTTCTTCTTGGCGCGAGCGATGTCGATCTGGTCCTGGGCGAACAAGGCCTGGGTGTAGTAGGTCAGCACCCGCACCAGCAACGCCTGGCTCTTGTCACGAAAGCTTTCATCGGCAAACAGCGCCTGGGCCACGCCCTTGCGGTAGTTGGCGTAGGCCTCGTAGTCGAACAGCGGCTGTTGCAGGCTGAAGGTGGAGCCGTAGCTGTTGTAGTTACGGTCGTCGTGATAATTGCCACCGCGCCCGTCCGGCAAGGTGGCCTGGGAGTTGTTACGGCCCTTGTTGTAGTTGTACGACAGCCTGGGCAGTAGCCCGGCGCGGCCGATGGTGCGGTTTTCCAGGCCGGCGTCGCGCTCCTTGATCGCGCCGAGAAACACCGGATCGTTACGCAGGGCCTGCTCGTACACATCGAACGGTCCCATGGCCGCCTGGGCACTCGCGCAGGTCAACAGCAAGGCAATAAACACCGGTTTCATGTTCATTCCTCGGTCAGCGCCGAGCCGGCGCGGTCGAGCAGCGGCTTGAACAGGTAATTGAGCAACGAGCGCTCGCCGGTGCGCACGAACATCTCGGCGGGCATACCCGGCTTGATCACCAGCCCATGGAGTTTTTCCAAGGCCGCTTCGCTGACCGTGGTGCGCAGCACGTAGTAAGGCGCACCGGTCTTTTCATCGAGCATCTGGTCCGCGGAAATCAGGCTGACCTCCCCCGGCACCCGGGGCGTGCGGCTCTGGTTGAAGGCGGTGAACAGGATGTCCACCGGCAGGTGCGTGCCAACCTTGTCCACCAGGTGTACCGGCAGGTGCCCTTCCACTTCCAGGCGCGTGCCCTGGGGCACGATCTCGAGCAGGGTTTCGCCGGCGCGAACCACGGCGCCCTCGGTGTGCACGCTGAGATTGACCGCAATGCCGTCCGCCGGGGCGTTGATTTCGCTGTGCTGCAGGTCGAAACCGGCCGAGGTGAGTTGCTGCTCCAGGGTCAGGCTGCGCAATTGCGCATCGGCCAACTGGCTGCGTACCTCTTTTTGATATTCCTCACTGTGTTGTTGCAGCTTGAGGCGCGACTCGAGAATGCCCTGCTCCACACGGCCACTTTCGCCGGTGTTTTGCGCCAGGTCCTGTTGCACCTGGGACAACTGCCGCTGGTACTCCATCAAGCGGTTGCGCGGGATGTAGCCGTTGTCGGCCAGGGGTTGCAGGTTGCTCAGTTGATCGCGCAGGGACTGGGCCTGGGCGGTCAGGTCAGTGCGCGCACGGCGCATACCGCCCAGCTGTGCGGTGGCGCCCTCGATATTGGCGCGGATGCCGGCCTGCTCGCGGGCGAAAGCTTCGCGGCGACTGCTGAACAACTGGCGCTGGCCTTCCAGCACCAACGCCAGGGCGGGGTCGGGATCGGCACTGAGTTCGACGGGAAAGCGGATGCTGGCGAGGTTGTCGCGCTCGCTCTGCCAGCGCGCCACGCTGGCCCAGGCCATGCGGTACTGGGCTTGCAGGGATTGCACGTCGGCCAGGTGCTGGGTCTGGTCAAGGCGGAACAGCGGCTGGCCTTGTTTTACAAGCTCGCCCTCCTTCACCAGGATCCGGCTGACGACGCCCGGGCTGAGGGTTTGCACGGCCTTGCGCTTGCCCGACACCACCACCGTGCCCTGTACCGGGATGCCCTGGTCCAGTGGTGCCAGGCTGGCCCACAGGAAAAACCCGCCGGCGCCGACCACGGTCAGCAACCATCCCATGCGCGTGAAAAACCTGGCGTCGTGCTCTTTGAAGCGTGGTTCAACTGTGATGCTACTCATGCGCCTGGATTCCTTGCGGCCTGGTACTGACGACTGAAACTCACGCCCGGTTTCTCCTTGGGCGTTTCCTGCTGGCCGGACAATGCGCGCAACACTTCCTGGCTCGGCCCGAACGCTTGCAAATGACCGTCGCTGAGCACCAGCAACTTGTCGGCCTGGGCCAGCGCCGACGAACGATGGGTCACCAGCACCACGCTGCTGCCCTGGGCTTTCATCTGCACGATGGCGCTGGCCAGGGCGGCTTCGCCCACGGTGTCGAGGTTGGAGTTGGGCTCATCCAGCACGATCAGGCGCGGCCCGCCGTACAGGGCGCGGGCCAGGGCCACCCGTTGCTTCTGGCCGCCGGACAGGCCGCCGCCGTTGTCGCCCAGCACGGTGTCGTAGCCCTGGGGCAAACGCAGGATCAGTTCATGTACACCGGCCTGCTGTGCGGCCCGCACCACCTGCTCGGGGTCGGCCTCGCGAAAGCGTGCGATGTTGTCGGCGATGCTGCCGCTGAACAACTCGATGTCCTGGGGCAGGTAGCCGATGTGCGGGCCCAGGTCGTCGCGGTCCCAGCGAAGGATGTCGGCGCCATCCAGGCGCACGGTGCCAGCCAGTGTCGGCCATACGCCCACCAGCACACGGGCCAGGGTGGATTTGCCGGAGCCCGACGCCCCGAGCACACCGAGCACTTCGCCAGCGCCCAGATTGAAGCTGACCTGGTGCAAGGTCGCCATACGCCGCCCGGGCGGGCCGGCGCTGACCTGTTCGAAGCTGACCTGGCCCTTGGGCGCCGGCAGCTTCATCTGCTCGACCTCCGGGGGGAACTCGCGCAGCAAGTCATCCAGGCGCTGATAGGCCAGCTTGGCCGAGCTCCATTGCTTCCACACCGCAATCAACTGGTCGATGGGGCTGAGCACCCGGCCCATCAGGATGGAGCCGGCGATCATCATCCCGGCGGTCATATCGCCCTTGATCACCAGCAACGCCCCCAGGCCGAGCACCAGCGATTGCAGGCACAGGCGCAGGGATTTGCTCAGGGAGGTGATCACCGAGCCGGTATCACTGGCCTTGTTCTGCAAGCCAAGAAACTGCGAATGCAACGCGAACCAACGGCTGCGCAGTGCGCCGAGCATGCCCATGGCCTGGATGGTCTCGGCATTGTGCAGGTGGCTGGTGGCCAGTTGCGTGGATTGCTGGGAGTAACCACTGGCTTCGCCCAAGGGCTTTTTGGTCAGGTATTCATTCAGGCACGCCAGGCCGATCAGCAGCACGGCGCCGGCCGTGGCCAACACGCCAAGCCACACGTTGAACAGGAAAATCACAAACAGGTAGATGGGAAACCACGGCGCATCAAAAAACGCGAACAGCGCCGGCCCGGTGATGAATAGGCGAATATGGGTCAAATCCCCCAGGGACTGCCCGGCATGCCCCTGGCCGCGTTGCAGGTTGCGTTCGAATGCAGCCTTGTACACGCGCAAGTTGAAACGCCGCTCCAGTTGGCTGCCGATGCGGATCACGATAAAACTGCGGATCACCTCCAGC
Source organism: Pseudomonas sp. FW305-3-2-15-C-LB1 (assembly GCF_058787615.1). Classification (NCBI taxonomy): domain Bacteria; kingdom Pseudomonadati; phylum Pseudomonadota; class Gammaproteobacteria; order Pseudomonadales; family Pseudomonadaceae; genus Pseudomonas; species Pseudomonas sp. FW305-3-2-15-C-LB1. The sequence goes on from NZ_JBYSZX010000005.1 coordinate 253,393, forward strand.
AGGCCAATAAACGCAAAGAAGCCCACGACCATCAGCGTCAGCATCACCAGGGTGGTTTCATTCTGGGAGGACAGCACGCGGTCATACACTTGCAGCATATAAATCGACGGCACCAGCATCAGCAGGTTGATCAACGCCGTGAAACAGCCAATGCTGATCAAAATACTCTTGTACTCACCCAGCGCCTTGAACAACGGCGCGGCGGCATGGGACTTTGCCATGGTGTCTGATCTTCCTTGAACCAAATTACGCGCAATAGTTGCCCCAGCCCCGGCGAACGAAGCGGTCAACTAATGAAATCAAGTTATTTACTTATAACGGCAACTAAGGTGCGCGTTGCAGTACAACTTCAAGGCCCGTCGGCGTGCGGCCTTTATATTCACCTTCCTTCTGTCGGTTGAGGTGAGTAATACCACTGCCTTCGGCGTTCATCAGCCAGATACCGTCGGGTGTTGGCGTCCAGGTCAGGGGCTTGTCGCCCAACCAGTTTGCGACACACGCCACATCGCCGCCCAAGGCATTGGCCTGTTCCAGCAGGTCCAGCGCGCAGACCTGGTCCTGCTGGTGCAACTGCCAATGCCCGGCCAACTGGGCGGAGGTAGGTAATACGAGACTGCTCGCCATTGCGTGGGCTCCTGCCGACACGAACATCACCTGCAACACGCAGGCGATCACATTAAACATACGCCGCATCTTCATGCTCCATCCGTAAGGCGCGGCGCCGAAGCGCCGCGCCCGTGCATCACGCTACGATGTCGCTGACCGCAGCCTGGCCGACGGTGGTGACGAGGAAGTCCGCCACGCCGTGCCCGGAGAAGTCCACAGCCAGGGTGCCCAGGTTGGTACCTGCGGCGTAGGTGAGGACTGCATCGCCTGCATGCCCGGTAAAGGCATTGACGAAGGTCAGGCCTGCGCCCTTGGTGATGCCGGACAGGTCGATCTTGTCGGAACCGGAGGTAAAGTCAAAGATCTTGTCCGCCGCGCCCGGCCTGGAATCGGAGCTGGCACCGAACACAAAGGTGTCGTTGCCCGCACCGCCCCACAATTGGTCCGCCCCGCCGCCACCGTAGATGAGGTCGTTGCCGGCACCGCCCTTGATCACGTTGGCCGCGTTATTGCCGATGATCAAATCGTTGCCGGCACCGCCGAAAGCATTCTCGACGGTCACGCCCTTGGCGATGGACACGTTGCCCACCAGGCCGCCCACGTCGGAGAACGACGCTTCATTGAGGTTGATCTTCTGGTTCTGGGTGAAGCCGGAGAAGTCCAGGGTGTCGTTGCCACCGCCATCCCACACCGAGAACACCAGCTTGTCGGCATTGGAGGTGGCGCTGTAGAAGTCACGCCCGGTGTTGGAGTTGAAGCCGTACGTGGTGTCGCCGGCACGGGTGTTGTAGTTGGCGCCGTAGAGCTTCTGGATCGCCGCGATGTCGTCGATCAGCGGAGCGGACGCGTAAGCCTCGACCCCACCCTTGCTGAAGTTCTGGTTGGTGTTGCTCTCGCTCCAGTAGCTCATCAGGCTGTAGCCGCGCGTGTCCTGTCCATAGGTCGCGTCGTTGTAGGTCGGGTTGCCGTTCCCGGCGTTGTAGTCGCCAGGGTGGGCCAGGCCCAGGGTATGGCCGATTTCGTGAGTGAGGGTCTGCCGGCCGTAGTTGTTCAGGTCCGGGGTCTTGTTCGGGGTGTAGCTGTTGTTGGTCAGGTACCACGAGGTGCCGTCGTAGCCTGCGCCGGTGCCGGGCAGGTAGGCGAAGGCTGCCGCGCCGTCCTGGCCGCTGCTGTAGTTGCCGAAGGTCATGTGGCCGTCACCGCCGGTGGCTTTCTCGGTGAAGGTGACGTTGGCCACGTCCGCCCAGGATTGCATGGCCAGTACGGCCTGTGCTTTCTGCTGGGCATTGAACTGGCTGAAGCCCGCGATGCCATGTTTGTTCATGGTGCTCGAGGAGGCCGAGGTCAGGAAGGTGTAGGTCAGGTCGATCTTGCCGTTGCCGTCAAAGTCCCGGTACGCGGCGCCGTCGCGCAGCAGCTGGGTGGCCGCCTGGTCAACGGAATAGGAGGGTTTGCCATTGATCGTGAGGTTGCCGCCACGGTCGTACAAATGGCTGAAGCTATCGATTTGCGAGTAAGCGGTGCTGGCTTGCGCCGCCGACACGATAGCCTTGTCTTTTACTTTTGACATAAACGTACTTCCTTGTTTGCAAGTGCATCAGTCTTTGATCGATAGGAACCCCGCGGGCGAGATCGTCCTATCACTCGCCTCTTTTGAAGGCGTAAGAAAACTGACACAACTTCAAATCTTTCGTCTACATCTTTTCCTGCACTAAAAATCGGCAGGCAAACACCCCGGATAAGTTCCGCTCCATGTTTATTGGGCAGTACCGATGTTGTCCGACAAAAACACCGCGCCGGTATTTAAATATTAAATAGCACTAATGCCGCTCAAGTTGAGCGGCATTCGCTATTAATGGATCCAATATATTGCCACGGTGCCATTGGCAACATTAAACAGCCACTACTTACAGTCACCATTAAGTGTGCCCCCTATTTCCGGGACACACTCCAGCCGGTGTTGTGCAATGCCGCCAACAGCGTGTCGGCGTCCAGGCCCGGCACGCGCACGCCTTGATCGGTGAGCATGTTCTCCCCGGCCAGCATCGCATTGATGATTGCCTCCTCCACGGCCTCCGCCGCCGCGCTGAACAGCGGCGAAATATGGTCATTGTTGACCATCTGCAATGCACTGCTGAACGGCAGGCCCCTGCGCCCGTAATCGGCTGGCGGCAAGTCCTGGTTACCCGTGGCAAACGCCAGGAACAGATCGCCGCTGGAGTCCTCGGTGCCGCCGCCGGTGCGGGCGATGCCGATGGATGCACGTTGTGCCAGGCGCTGGCATTGGTGCGGCAGCAACGGCGCGTCTGTGGCGATGATCACCACAATCGAACCCATGCCCGGCGTGCCTTGCTCGGCGAACGGCGACGCAATGTCCATCAGGCTGCGCCCCACCGGGTAGCCATCCACCCGCAGTTCCTGGCGCTTGCCATGGTTGGCCTGCACCAGCACGCCGACGGTCCAGCCGCCCTGCTCCGCCGGCAGGCACCGCGAGGATGTGCCGATGCCACCCTTGAACTCGTGGCAGATCATCCCGGTGCCTCCGCCGACCGCGCCCTCCTGTACCGGGCCGGTTTCGGCGTTGTCCACCGCTTCACGCACATGCTCGGGCCCCACGTGCTGACCCCAGATGTCGTTGAGCAGGCCGTCATAGGTTTCCATCACCACCGGCATGCACCAATACACTGCCGGATCGGCCAGGCGCTCGCGCTCCAGGGCAATCAGGCTGTCGCGCACGATGCCGATGCTGTGGGTGTTGGTGATCGCCAGCGGCGTGGTCAACAGCCCCGCTTCGCTGACCCACTCGAGACCGGTGGCGTCACCATTGCCATTGAGCACGTGGTACCCGGCAAAGCAGGGTTGCAGGCGTGCTTCTCCCGCGCGCGGCTGGATCACACTGACGCCGGTGCGCACCTGCTTGCCATCGATGCGGGTCTTGAGCGTGCTGTGCCCGACCCGCACCCCCGGCACATCGGTGATGGCGTTCCACTCACCGGGCGTGCCCAGCCCTAACGTGATGCCCAATTGACGTGCGCGCATAACCACTCCTTACAATTTCTGGAAGACCGGACTCAACCGGCCACTGATGCAATACAGGATCACCGACAGGGCCAGCAGGCCGAGGATGATCATGATGTCGCGGACCGAGGCCGCCACGATCAAGGTCATTAACAGATAGCCCGCGCCCAGCACCGCCGCCAACGCCGGCAGCGGCCACAGCGGCATGCGGTAGGGATGCTCGCGGTCACGCAGCAGCACGCGGCTCATCAACGCGCTCAACGCCACCACCAGGTACACCAGCATGATCAGCAATACGCTGAACGAGGTCAGGTCGGCCAGGTTGGAGCTGAAACTCAGCAGCGCCGAAGGAATCGCCAGGAACAGCGTCGCCAACCACGGCGAATCCCAGCGCGGGTGAATGCGTGTGAACAGTTTGTTGATGCCCGGCGTCCACAGCGCATCGCGCCCGCTGCTGAACACCACGCGGCCGATCTGGATCACGATGGCGACGATCGCATTGAACACCGACAGGAAGATCCCGGCACTGACCAGGCGTGACAGGGTTTCATTGCCGTGGCTGGTCAGCAGGTAGCCGATGGGGTCAGGGCTGCTGATCATCGCGCTCAGGGACGGCGCGCCGATCAACAGTGCGGTGATTGGCACCAGTTCGATGACCACCACCAGGCCAAGGGACCACAGCACCGCCTTGTGCACGCCTTTGCCGCCGCATTTCATGTCTTCGGCGAGCAACACCGCCGGGCCGTAGCCGTTGTAGGAAAACAGGCCGATACCCACCGCGCCGATCACCAGGGCCCAGGGCGCCAGGTGCAACACGCCGTTTTCGACGATCTGCGGCTGGAACAGCACGCTGGCCGGTTGTACCGGGTTGCCAAAGCCGATCACCACGATCACCAGCAGCGCTGCGACTTCCAGCAACAGGCAGGTGCCAGTGATCCAGGCATTGAGCTTGATATTGAGGATGCCCAGGGCGTAGCTGCACACCACGATCACCAGGGCCACAGTCTGCGAATCAAACTTCGTGCCCAGGGCGTTATTCAGGTAAGTTGCCGCGCCCGTAGCCAGTACCGGTGGAATAAACAGCAACATCACCAGCACGGTCAGGAACGTCGCATAACCCGCCATGCCGCCGAACACACGCTTGGCGTACACATACTCGCCACCGGCGCTGTTGTGGGCACGGCCCAGTTCGGCGTAGCAAAAGGCAAACATCAGCGCGAGCAGACCGGCCATCACAAACGCCAGGAACACCCCGCTGCCGGCCTGCTGGATGGCAAACGGTGCGATCACAAACACGGAACTGGCCGGCGTCACCGCTGATACGGTAATGGCGACCACATCGAACACACTCAAGGTGGGTTTCAGCACGCCTTCGGGCGTGGGGGAAGTGCTCATATCGTTATCCTCTGTCGTTGTTCTTGGTATGAGGCAGAAACGAAAAATCTGATAAGTCACGGGATATGTTTCCCGCTGAATGATGCCGACGTTAAAGCCTGAGGGCAGGTCAGCCAATTCCCCTATTGGCGTACTCCCCTTGACGCCACCCGGCAAAAGCCGAACCCTTGGCCGATCTTTTTGCCGGCGGGAGCCTGTCACATGAGCCTGTTTCGCGAGGTGGGGATGCACGCCGGCCTGGGCCGCACCGTTGCGCACATCGGCACCGAGCGTTTCTGGAAGCAGTTGGTGCTGTTGCTGCACCAATGCCTGCCCTTCGATAACGCCCTGGCGATCTTCTACCCCTTGGAGGGCCCGCCACTGGCCCTGGAAGAATACGACGCCCAGCCCAGCAGCAAACCGGCGTCGATGCTGGCGTACCTCAATGGCTTGTATTTGCTCGACCCGTTCTTCCAGGCCTGTCGCGAGGGGTATGCCAGCGGGGTGTACCGCCTGGAGGAAGTGGCGCCGGATCATTTTCGCCAGAGTGAGTACTTCCTCAATTACTTCCACGACAACGTGCTGGAAGACGAGGTGCAGTTCATCCTGCAACTGCCGGGCGCCGGCACGTTATCGCTGTCGTTGGGCATGCAGCGGCGCTTCAGCTTTGAGGAGACCGGGTTGATGACCACCGTAGCGGCCTGGGTGTTGCCGCTGATGCAACAGCATTGGCAGCAAAGCACCCAGCGCGCCCCGGCGATGGACAGCCAGATCCGGGATGCGCTGAGTCAGTTCGGCTGCGGGGTGCTCTCGGACCGCGAACTGGAAATCGCCCGCCTGGTGCTGCGCGGGTTCTCGTCCAAGGCCATGGCCGAGCGCCTGAACATCTCGCCGGACACGGTGAAGGTGCACCGTCGGCATTTGTACGCCAAGCTGGATATCTCGTCACAACCGGAGCTGTTTTCGTTGTTTATCCAGTCGTTGGGGCATGATCTGGAGAACCCCTGAATGCCGGATGGCACTGCCCCGGTGCAGAGCGGCTATCTGAAGTCGATTTCAGAAAATGGCCCGGTCGGTTTCAAGCCTGTCAACCCATTCCGAAGATAGAGTACACAACGTCTATCACATCACCCTGCGGGGTTTCAGCCTCCACACGTCCTCGAATCCAGTCAATCGGACCGGAGCGAATAAACAGCACCTCGGCACTGACTGCAAGGCGGCCCGCAGTTGAGCCATGCGGGACGTAAATAACCCTCAAGACTTTGTCCGCTAATGTGTAAGTGCCGCTTGGCGTGTCACGATCCTTAATCTCGATTTGGATGATTGCTGGCGCTAGCGGATCTGAACCTTCCATTCGGCCAAAAAATCGAATATTTCCACCTTGTTCGTCGCGATAGACCGATGTCGCTATGAAAATACTCGGCACACCGGCAGTGGTTACCGCACCCACCATGCTGCCGAACGGTGGGATTTTCGGCAGGACTATATTAGAAGCGTTTGGCATAAAAACTCCTTTTTCCATTTGATGACGAGTTGGCATCAGGAGCTTAAGGCATTTGTCCAAGCATAAAACCTGTCAGAAATGACAGTCTAAGAATTTAGTTTTAATCGCTAGAAGCTCTATGGACCGCGTCTGCCGTGATGGCCGGGTCCATAGGCGGTCTGCCGCACCTACCGAGGTAGTGGATTTAGGGCCTCTTTTCAGCCCACCGCGGGACAAGCCCGCTCACTGCGGAACTTCAGCGGCCGGTACGGACGGTGTTCCACACCCGCGTGCGCACCCGGTCGATATTCAGCGGCATCGCTTCCAGCGCAAACAACTTGCCCATCATTGCCGGGCTTGGATACACCTTGGTATCCGCCTTGATCGCCGGGTCCACCAGGCTGTCGGCGGCCTGGTTGCCATTGGCGTAATGCACGTAGTTGGTGATGCCGGCCATTACTTCCGGGCGCAGCAGGTAGTTCATGAACGCATAACCAGCTTTTTCATCCGGCGCGTCAGCGGGCATCGCGACCATGTCGAACCAGATGGCGGCGCCTTCCTTGGGGATGTTGTAGCCGATGTTCACGCCGTTCTTGGCCTCTTTGGCGCGGCTTTCGGCTTGCAGGATGTCGCCGGAGAAGCCGACGGCCACGCAGATATCGCCATTGGCCAGGTCGGCGGTGTATTTCGAGGAGTGGAAGTACGCCACGTAAGGCCGCACTTTCATCAGCAGGTCTTCAGCCTTCTTGTAGTCCTCGGGTTTCTTGCTGTGGTGCGGCAAGCCCAGGTAGTTGAGCGCGGCCGGCAGCAGTTCCGGGCCGTTGTCGAGGATCGCCACCCCGCACTTCTGCAGCTTGGCCATGTTTTCCGGCTTGAAGATCAAATCCCAGGAATCCACCGGCGCATTGTCGCCCAGTACCGCCTTGACCTTGTCGATGTTGTAGCCGATGCCGGTGCTGCCCCACAGGTACGGGAAACCATGGGCATTGCCCGGGTCGTTGTTTTCCAGGGCCTTGAGCAGCACCGGGTTGAGGTTTTTCCAGTTGGGCAACTGGCTCTTGTCGAGCTTTTTCAGCGCCCCGCCCTGGATCTGCCGGGCCATGAAATGGTTGGACGGGAACACCACGTCGTAGCCGGATTTACCGGTCATCAACTTGCCGTCGAGGGTTTCATTGCTGTCGTACACGTCATAGGTGAAACCGATACCGGTTTCTTTCTGGAAGTTCTTGGTGGTGTCCGGCGCAATGTAGTCCGACCAGTTGTAGATTTTCACCGTCTCGGCGGCCTGGCTGATAGAGGCCACCAACATCAAGGGCAACAGGGCAATGGCTTTCATGGTTCGATTTCCTGGCGGTTTTAGGGCTGTTTTTATGGCAGGCGATCAAGGATCAAAGCGTTACAGGATCAATACATAGGTCTTGCGCACGGTCTCCTGGATATCCCAGATACCGGTGCTGTTGGCCGGCAACATCAGTGCATCACCGGCTTGTATATGAACGACTTCACCGTTGTCCGGGGTGAAGGTGCAGCGGCCCTGGACAAAGTGGCAGAACTCCTGGGATGTGATCTGTCGACGCCAGCGCCCGGGGGTGCACTCCCAGATGCCGGTCTCGACGCCGTCGTCGCGCTCCACGCTCAGTGTCGACGCAACGGCGATGGGTTCGCCCAAGGGCACGGCGACGGGCGACGAGTCCGGCAGGGAGGCGTTCAGCGTGTCTTTGAATTGAGTGATGCTCATGGGCTTTCCCGTATTGATGAAACGACTTAGTGCATGAAACCTTCCATGAACCCGGCCACGCCGGTCGCCAGCTTGCGACGCCAAGGCGCGGTATTGGGGTTGGCCAGTACCTGGTCTTCATGAACAAAACTGCGAATGATCGCGTTGTAGCCCAGCCAGCGGCAGGGCTCGGGCTCCCAGGGCTTGAGTGCCTCGAGGCCGCGTTCGCGGATGACCCAGGGTTGATGGGTCAACGGGGTGCCGCGCCCCAGGATCAGGTCGGCCAGGGTGCGGCCGCCCAGGTTGGTCGCGCCAACACCCTCCCCGCCGTAACCGCCGGACAGCGCGATGCCGGTCTTGTGATCGCAGAGCATGTGCGGCCGGAAATTGCGCGACATGCCCAGGTTGCCGCCCCAGGAATGGCTGATCCTCACGCTCTTGAGCTGTGGGAACAACTCACCAAACAGGTAGCGACGCAGCTCGACTTCGCTGTCGGTCAAATCGAAGTCATGGCGCAGCTTCCCGGCAAACTGATAACCGCCGCGCGCACCGAACACCAGGCGGTTGTCCGCTGTACGCTGGCCGTAGGTGACCTGACGACTGCTTTCGCTAAAAGCCTGGCCATGGCTCAGGCCGATCTCATCCCAGGTACTGGCCGGCAATGGCTCGGTGGCGACAATCAGGCTTTGCACCGGCAGTTGGTAGCGGCCCAGCGGCGGCAAGGTGGTGGCATAGCCTTCCACCGCCGGCACCACCCAGGCGGCACGCACGTTGGCCTTTGCGGTGCGCAGGCTGCCGGACTGCCAGTGGGTGACCGGGCTGTTTTCGTAGATTGTCACGCCCATGCTCTCGACCACCCGCGCCAGGCCGCGCACCAGCTTGGCAGGGTTGACGGTCGCGACGTGGGGGGCGTAAATACCGCCGTAGGGTTTGGCGATGCGGATCTGTTCGGCCAGCTGCTGCGGGCCGAGCCAGCGGTAGTCGGCCTCGGTCAGGCCCTGGGCGTAGAGTTTTTCCAGGTAGCGGCGCAGGCTGCCTTCCTGCTCGGGGTAACGGGCGGCGCAGTACAGCACGCCGCCCTTTCGGTAGTCGCAGTCGATGCCTTCACGTGCCAGCACTTGGGCCACTTCGTCGGGAATGGCGTGCAACAGGTCAAACGATGCACGGCGTTGCTCGGGATTCAGGCCGGCGAGCAAGCGATCTTCGCCCAGCAGATTGCCCATCAGCCAGCCGCCATTGCGACCGGAGGCGCCGAAACCGGCGGTTTGCGCTTCGATGATGGCAATTTTCAGCTCAGGGGCCTGGCGTTTCAGGTAGTACGCAGTCCACAGCCCGGTGTAACCGGCGCCAATAATGGCCACATTGACGTCCAGGTCATGCTCCAGCGCCGGCCGCGCTTGCAGCGGGTCGTCCAACTGGTCCATCCATAAACTGATAGTGCGCCATGCCGGCATGCCCAACTCCCCCACCTTGTTTCGACAGAGGGAATGCTAGGGCGCGGTGTTGGAAATTGTCTTGTGCGCGTGCACGCAGGGAAATCTCAGAGATAGGTATTACCCAACCCACCCTGCATTGGCTATTTGACGTGCCACCCGCGGATGTCGTACTGGGCGCGGATAAGAGCCAATTCGCCATTGATACTACCTTGGATATCTATCACTCCAAAGAGCCTCTCCAGCGTATTGGACCTGTTGAGGGCTACCTCTCCTTGATCTGTGATGAGTACCACTCCGGTCTTCGTATCCCAGTAAGAGATGTCCACAACGTGGGGGCCTCCTACCTTGTAAGTACCAGACGTTATTGTCCTGGGCTGGAGTTGCACTAGCAAAACCGAAAACGCCTCGGGATCATTAGCATCTGTTTGGCGACCGAAAAAACGTAGCGTATCGAGCTGTTCGTGTGCGTACACGTGATCGGCTGTAAACTGACTGACCTGACCGTCGATAGTGACGGTTCCGAACATATGACCTTGGGGACGGACCTCAGGTTTTTGTTCGAGTTCATCTAATATTTTTCTGAGTTCGGACATGATAGTTCTCCGGTAGAAGTGAAGAATGCACAAGCATTACACAACTAATTTCCAGAAAAAAAACCTGTCAAGCTTGACAGTGACAGCTAGTTTTCGCTGGTCGGTCGAACACCTCCCTTCTGATCACCCTCGTCAAGCTTTCTCTCACAAAGCGCGTTCAAGTAGGCCCTGGGTGTCTGGCCCGTATGCTGGCGGAACGCGCTATAGAATGCCGATAGCGAATTGAAACCGGCGGCAAACGCCAGGTCATCGACCTTTATCGGCGGCAGGGCCTGATCCAGCGCGGCCAGTAAATGCTGGAGCCTTGCCTGGTTGACGTAGCGATAGAAGCTTTGTCCCAACACCTGGTTCAGCAGGTAGGAAATCTGATTGCGGCTGTATCCGCACTCCTTGGCCACCCGTTGCAGGTCCAGCTCGGGGTCCAGGTAAGGTTGTTTGCGTTCGAAATACTGCTGCAGGTCATTGGCCATGTGCCCCAATTGCTGGGGCGACAGGCCCAGGCGGCTGACAGAGGGCCGTGCGGCCTGGGCCGGCTGCTCATGCACCAGCGACGCATATTCGTTGACCCGCCAGATCAGCCCGTCGCGCACCGTAATCGCTTCGCTGGTGCGGAACGACACCAGGCCCTGGCCGCCCCGCAAGGTGATGCGGTACTGGATGAACGCGGTATCGCCGTCGGCGCGGATACGGTCGCTGTGCTCGATCGCTTCGTCAGCCTCACGGGGCATGCTGGCTTGCAGGTAATCGCGCAAGCCGGCGAAACCGATGACACGGTTCTGGAAAAAGTCGTGGTATTGGATTTCCGGGTGGTAGTAGGACATCACGCCTTCCAGGTCCCGGTGGCGCCAGCAAAGGTGGTGGCGCAGCACCAGCTCGCGTGTGGCGTGGGATTGCTGGCAATCATCGTCTGCAGCGATGTCGGGCATGGAAGGCTCTGCGGCGGGTAAACCCTGGAGATTGCCGAATTTCTGCGGGTGCTTCAATGGCCAATTGGCACTTCTGACTAATGGCCTATTGCCCAATCACAAGCAGGACATGACCCAAATCAACCTTATGGAAAACAACTGCCGAACGGGGCCGAAAAAGTCACCTTGTGGTGACGAACGAATGCTATTTTTAAGCTCTACAACGCCACGACCAGTGAAGGTCATGGCCCCCTGCCGCGAGCTAAAGGAAGCGCTCAATGAACAAGGTGGGCAACATGAACAAAGTGACGTTCCCCAACGCCTGCCAGCTGATGCGCTGGCATTTCCATCCGATGGGCTTCGAGGGCAGCATGGACGCGCCCGGCAGCATGATCGCCCGCCTGTTCGACCGGGCCAGCGGCGAGACGTTGATCGCCATCGCCGGCATCCCCTGCGCCACGGTGATGAATGCCGCCGATGTGGAGCGGATCATCGAGGCGGTGGAGGATGAGTTGGAGTCGTTTGTGCCGCCGCAGTCCCTGCGGGCCTGAACTCGATCCTACAGACAGCCCATATCTTCTGTGGGAGCGGACGAGCCCCCTCCCACATTTGAACGGCATCGATCCGTTAATTGCGTTGGTCGTCGAAGAAGGCTTTCTTGCCATCTACCCGCTCCGAGGCCTTGGGCACATTCACGGCCTGGCCTTCGGGTTTTTCCACATACCAGTAGCAATGACTCACCGCCCGGGTGATGCCCACATACGCCAGGCGCAACACCTCGTCTTTCTGGGCGTTGTCATACGGCTCGCTGTCCCCGTCCTTGCCCAGGCCCGCCATGCGGTACACCTGGTTTTTATACGGGGAATGGGTGACATGCTGGCAATCCCCAAGCAGGAATACCGCATCGGCCTGCAGCCCCTTGGCGCTGTGGTAGGTCAATTGTTTCAGCCTGCGCGCTGAAGGCGGCAAGCTAGAATCCACATTAACTGCAGGATGAATATGCTCTTGAATCAGTAACTTATCGCTACTTTTTCGATAAAGCATTAACACTGATTCACCGCGTTGGTAATGCTCCAGCAACTGCCGCCCCAATGCTGCGTCGTCGCGCTCCAGCACCTTGACCGGCACCAGATCCTTGGGCGCCCCGCTGGCCTTGGCTTTCTTGCCGGGGATAGCCGGTGCGGCACGCACGATGTGCTCGGCCGCGTCGATGATGTGCTGGTGACTGCGGTAGTTCTCGCCCAGCATCACTCGGGTGGTGGCCGGCGACGGGAACTCCTTGTTGAACTCCATGAAGTACTTGGGCGAACTTCCACGCCAGCCGTAGATCGACTGCCAGTCATCCCCCACACACAACAGTGATGAATGCTGGGCGCCGCGCCCGACGTGCATGGCCGGGCCACGGCTGCGGATCTCGCGCAGGCTTGCGCGGATCCACGAGACGATCTGTGGCGAAACATCCTGGAACTCGTCGATCATCAGGTGCGACAGCGGCCGTAACAACGGATCGCTGAGCAGCTTGAGGTTTTCCGGGGTGTTCTCGCCGAACAGCGAAAACATGCGGTTGTAGGTCATGATCGGCGGCGACTGGTCCAGCAGGTGATCTTCCAGGGCCTTCCAGAAAATGCTCAGGGCCTCGAAGAAGAAGCGGTCTGGATCATCCTTGGCAAAATTCATCTGTCCAACCGCAGTAGGCACATCCAGCCCGAGGTTCTCGATAAATCCGGCCGCCATCACGAAACTGTCCAGTAACGGCGCCGACGCCAGTTCGCCTTTGACTTTGTAATCGAAGCCTGGCCCCGCAGCGGCATCACCCGCCAGGCTACTCAAAAGGCGCTTGGACGACTCATAGCTATCGAGCCATATCAATGGCTTACGACAGAAAGCTTGAAACAGTGTGCGCTTTACCGCCCACTCGGCGCGCACTGACAGTTTCGCGTTGGGCCGGCTGAGCTGGGCATTTTCCCGAGCATCGAAACCCAGCACCACCCAGGCGTCCAGCTCGGGGATATAGCCATGGCAATGAAAGCGTGCGCCATTGATCTCCACGGTCTGGCGATTGGGTTCGATGCCTTTGATCGGCCAGGCACCGACGCGGAACCACAGGTCCTCGATCACATCACAGAGTTCTTCATCACGCTTGGCTGCCAGTTCGGTTACCGCTAAGCGTTTTTGTACGTCAGGGTGATCACGCTCCAACTCCTTGAGCTGCAGGCCGTGGCGCGCCAGCGGTGCAATCAGCTCGCGAAAGCGTGCGTGCCGCCCATGCAGGTGGTGATAACAGGCATTCATCTGCTGGCGTTGGGCGTCGTTGATACGCAGGTCAAAGGGGTTGCTGTCGGCGTCGTCAAAGCCCGAGCTGAGGTTTTCGAACGCTTGCAGGCGTTCAAAGCCCGGCAGGCTGCGCACCATCGGCAGAATGCGCGAGTGAAAGGTGCGCACCACGGCCTGCGCTTCTTTCATACCCAGGGGTTGGCCCCACAGGCTGAGAATTTCCATGAGCTTGTTGATGAAGTCTTTGCGCGACTCCCGGGTAAAGGTCACCACCGTCATAGAGTTCAGCTCAAAGCCCAGATAATGGGTCAACAACAGGATACGCAGCACCAGCGAGGTGGATTTACCCGCGCCGGCCCCGGCAATCACCGACGTTGAGGGCGTATCGCTGAAAATCATCTTCCACTGCGCCGCGCTGGGCTGGGCATGGGCCGGCAGCAATCGCGCGACATCCGCCTTGATACGCTTCTTCAACTCGGCGGTGAGTGGCAGGCGCCAATCATCGAACAGGCTATCGTCCACGCCCGGCGCACGGTGCTCATCCGGGCGGAAATCACGAATCAACAGGACCTGCCGGCCTTCCTCGATGCCATCGGCCTTGCCTTCGCGGTAACCGTACTCCACGCCCGCCTCGTGCCCACTGCGAAAACCGTCGGCCTGCCCGTGCAACCAGGAAAACCGGTGCTGGGCGCGCAAGCGGGTCAGGCCGTGGCCAAACAGGCGCGCGGCCAGGCGTTTCAATAGCGGCATTTCGGCCAAGGGGCGCAGTTCGGGAGGAAGATCAGGCTTTTGTTGCGACACGCGGACTCCTGCGATGAGCTGGGTTCTGACAAGTGCGCCATGGTCGCCGGAATCGACGTTCAGTGCCAGCCAATTGCTTTGCGGTCATGCAGTTAGGCGATGAACTGAAAGTCAAAACGCCGCTAACCAATCCATTAAATCGATAGGAATCAGGCATTTTTTACGCTTTTTATCGATCATGGGCTGCAGGATCATAGGGCCATCCATAGGAGATGATCATGCTTGAACTTCGACCTTTCAAATCCCTGGGCGGTGCCCACCATGGCTGGCTTGACGCCCATCACCACTTTTCGTTCGCCGAGTACCACGACCCCAGCCGCATGCACTGGGGCAACCTGCGGGTGTGGAACGACGACATCATTGCGCCCGGCACCGGCTTCCCGCAGCACCCGCACCGCGACATGGAGATCATCACCTATGTGCGTGAAGGTGCGATCAGCCATGCCGACAACCTTGGCAATAAAGGCCGTACCGAGGCCGGCGATGTACAGGTGATGAGCGCGGGCACCGGCATCGCCCACAGCGAGTACAACCTGGAAGATGCGCCGACCAAGATTTTCCAGATCTGGATTATTCCGAATGAAGCCGGTTTGCCGCCTTCGTGGGGCGCCAAGCCGTTTCCGAAAGGGGATCGCGAGGGGTTTGTGACACTGGCCAGCGGCAAGGCCGGGGACAACGAGAGCCTGCACATTCGTGCGGATGCGCGGCTGGTGGCAGCGAACCTGAAAGCTGGGGAAAGTGCTGAATACCGGTTGGACAGCGGACGCCGTGCTTACCTGGTGCCGGCGACGGGCGTGATTGAAGTCAATGGCTTGCGCGCACAAGCTCGAGACGGTGTGGCTGTAGAGAATGAACAGGTATTGCGGGTAACCGCGATCGAGGACAGCGAAATCGTCCTGGTAGACCTGGCCTGACCTCGATCAACTGTGGGAGGGGGCTTGCCCCCGATGGCTGTGTTTCAGAAAAAGAGATGCAAACTGACACACCGCTATCGGGGGCAAGCCCCCTCCCACATTGTTATTACGGCGTTATCCGGAGATGGCGCCGTCGACCAGCACTTGCGCCTCTTCCACCAACTGCTTGAGGTGATCCTCACCGATAAAGCTCTCGGCGTAGATCTTGTAGATATCCTCGGTGCCCGATGGCCGCGCGGCAAACCAGCCGTTTTCGGTCATCACCTTCAAGCCGCCGATCGCCTGGTTGTTGCCCGGTGCGTGACTGAGGATCTGCTGAATGCGTTCCCCGGCCAGTTCAGTCGATGTCACCTGATCCGGCGACAGCTTGCCCAGCAAGGCTTTCTGCGCCGGGGTGGCCTTGGCGTCTACACGAATCGCGAACGGCTCGCCGAGGGCATCGGTCAGGCCGCGGTAGATCTGGCTCGGGTCCTGGCCTTTGCGCGAGGTCATTTCCGCTGCCAGAAGTGCGGGGATCAGGCCATCCTTGTCGGTGCTCCAGACCGTGCCGTCCTTGCGCAGGAACGAGGCGCCGGCGCTTTCTTCGCCGCCAAAGCCCAGCGAGCCTTCGAACAGGCCATCGGCAAACCACTTGAAGCCGACCGGCACTTCGTACAGGCGACGGCCGATGCGGGACGCCACGCGGTCGATCAAGCCGCTGCTGACCACGGTCTTGCCCACCGCCGCGTCTACGCGCCAGTCCGGACGGTTCTGGAACAGGTAGTCGATGGACACCGCCAGGTAGTTGTTCGGCGCCAGCAGGCCGCCGGACGGCGTGACGATACCGTGACGGTCATGGTCCGGGTCGCAGGCGAAGGCCACGTCGAACCGTTCCTTGAGGCCGATCAGGCCCTGCATGGCGTAGCTGGAGGATGGGTCCATGCGGATCTGGCCGTCCCAGTCGACGCTCATGAAGCGGAAAGTCGCGTCGACTTCGGTGTTCACTACGTCCAGGTTCAAGCGATAGTGCTCGGCAATCGCCGACCAGTAGCGCACCCCTGCTCCACCCAGCGGATCCACGCCCAGGCGCAGGTCGGCGCTGCGGATGGCGTCCATGTCGATCACGTTGACCAGGTCGGCCACATAGCTGTTGAGGTAATCGTGGCGATGGGTGGTGTCGGCCTTGAGCGCCTGCGCGTGAGTGATGCGCTTGACCCCGGCCAGTTTGTTCGCCAGCAGTTCATTGGCCTTGGCTTCGATCCACTTGGTCACGTGGGTATCGGCCGGGCCGCCATTGGGTGGGTTGTACTTGTAGCCGCCACTCTGCGGCGGGTTATGCGACGGCGTGATGACGATACCGTCAGCCAAACCGCTGGTTCGACCACGGTTGTAGCAGATGATCGCGTGGGAAATCGCTGGGGTCGGTGTGTATTCATCGCCTTCGGCGAGCATCACGTGCACGCCGTTGGCGGCCAGCACTTCCAGGGCGCTGGCACCGGCAGGCGTCGACAACGCATGGGTGTCCAGGCCGACAAACAGCGGGCCGTTGATGCCCTGGGCTTCGCGATACAGGCAGATCGCCTGGCTGATGGCGAGCACATGCCACTCGTTGAAGCTCAGTTCGAACGAGCTGCCACGGTGCCCGGACGTACCGAACGCCACGCGCTGGGTAGAGATTGCTGCATCAGGCTGGCCGGTATAGTAGGCCGTGACCAGTCGCGGGATATCCACCAGCAACTGGGCTGGCGCCGGCTTGCCCGCAAAAGGACTGATTGTCATGCATAAACCTCGGAAAGAAGGATTCGGAATAGATGGCAGTTTACTGAGAGTTGGACTACTGCGCGACGGTATCGATCCCACAGCAGTAAGAGAAACTTCACGCAATCATCCCATTTGAGCCTGACGCAGGGCCTCGCTTATGGCAGCCAAGGCGATCTCCAGGTTGGGCTGCCCATGAAAGGTATGGCTCACGCGCAAGTGCTGATGATGCAGCCCACTGACACTGAACAGCTCACCGGGTGCAATCACGACCTGCTGGGCAAGCAGGCGCTTGAAGACCTGACGCATGTCGACGGCCTGGGTGGAGCCCAGCCAGAACGCCGCCCCGGCAGTCGGCATCCGATAACTCACCTGCTGCCCCAGATGCTGGTCAAGGCGCCCGCTCATTTCAGCCGCTTGTGCCTGCAGTAGTTGGCGTAATGCCCGCAAGTGCGGGTCTATTCGCCCGCTCTGATAAAGGCGGGCGATGGCGCGCTGGCGGATCGACGATAAGCGGAATGAGCGCAGCAGAAACTGGCGCTGCAACTCACTGCTCATGCGCCGGGATAACAGATAACCGTAGGGCGCTTCCGCCCCCAGTATTTTCTCGAACGAGGAAAACACCATCAGGCGCTCCGGGTTCACCCACTCGCGCAGGGCCGCCTGGGGTTCCTTGAAACCCAGCTCGCCAAAGGTGTCGTTTTCCAGCAGCCAGCAACCGTACCGGTCCAGCATCTGTGCCAGGCTGAGACGGTCATGGGCAGGCAGGGCATTGCCTGATGGCAGGCTGACCTTTGACGACAGCAATACCAGGTGCACCGGCTCATCGCGCAACAGTTGGTCAAGGGTCGTCAGGTCCAGGCGCCCTTCCGGGGTCCAGGGCAACTCGATGATGCGCACCGCGCAATCCTGGAACAGGCGCAAAATCAGCCAGTCGCAGGGGGATTCAACGATCACCGTGGTCCCCCTGAGGCCCAGCACCTCAATCAGGATATCCAGCACCCCGCGCAGGTCGGCCCCGATGTAGATGTCGTCGGCGTGCCAGCAACGCGTGGGCGACGAGGTGTACCGCGCCGCCAGTGCCGCACGCAGTTCCCACACGCCACACGGCTGTGACCAGGGTTGCAGATGACGCGGGTACTGGCGCACCAGCTCCCGTTCGAGGCGCAACAGCGCCCCATCCAGCGAAGCCAGCAGCGCCGGTTCATCGCCGCTGAACACCGCCATGCAGGGGTTACGTGCCGCCGCGTAGAGCCGGTCAAGCAAATCGCCGCCGCCCCCAGCCATGGTGCTTGATGAAAGCGGCCAGGCGTAATAACCCGACTTGGCCACCGAGTAGACCCTGCCCTCCTTCTCAAGCAGCGAGTAGGCGTATTGGATCGTCGAGATCGATACGTTCAGGCGCCTCGCCAATTGCCGCAGCGATGGCAGCTTTACACGGGTATCGGTGCTGACTTCGTTGATCAGGTTGATCATGTAGCGGTAGACCGCCTGATACGCGAAGTCGGCTTGTCGCTCGCCGCGCAGTGTCATCGCCCGGACAATTGGCAAGCAGGCGTGTTGCCATGGTCCATGACGCTTGCATTGCGCGATTTCCCACTCGCGCCCGGCACCGGACGCTTGCGATAGAGGTGCTGCAACAAGGGCATCGGCAGGCCACTGGTGTCGCTGACCCACTGTTGCAACATGTCAGCCGATTGCTTGCCCTGCAGAACCTTGTGCAGCTCAGGCAAGGCCACCAGCATGCCAGGGTGGCATTGACGCAAATAACCTTCCAGCCGCTCCCCATGGTGGATAAACGGCGAGAACAGCAGGCACACCAACTGTGTTTCATCCAGCCCAAAGAACTGCTGCGCGGCGGTACTCGGCAGGGCAGCGTCTTCATCGATGCCAACCTGCGCCAGCCACTCCTCGGGCAGGTGCTGGCGACGCAGGAATTGCGAGGCCTGGCGGATAAAGCCTTGCACCCCCTCTTCGTAGTCAAGGTCTCGCAGGCAGCGGGCCTGCAAGCCACGCAGATGAGCCATCATCAGAGGATTGGAGTAGCCAGGATGGCTGAAATGAAATCCAAGCGGGTCGGGAGCAAACGCCATGAATTCAGTCAATATCGGCGACATTTGCGTATCCACGTCCTCCAGCAGGTCGGCAATGCTGATGTAAGCCAGGTGACGGTGACCCGCCTTGCTGGGGTTGGCACTGGCGACATAATGTTCACCGTACACCTCGCGGTAGTAGCTGGTGCTCCACTCATCCATGCGCGCAAACAACCCGGTAAGCGACAACGGCCAGGTACTGGCGATCGGAACGCCGACGCTCTGGGCTGTTTTCTTCAGCCAGGCCAGAAACTGCCCTTGCTTGCGCGGGGAATCACCACTGACTAGGGCATGCACCCCGCCATTCCAGGTGGTCACGCGCTGGTAGAAATCCCCGAGTGCCAGATACGTGTCGCTGCACAAAGTGGCACGGCAATCACCTGAACTCAGGTGCCCGATCATCAGCATGTTGCGCTGGCTGGTTTCTCGCCCCATGGCAGAGACCGGCCGTTGATGGTTGAAGGGCAGTACTTCCTGGTTCTCCACCATCAGCAGTTCAACCCTCGGATCATCGTGCAGGAACAAGCGCCCGTAACCCTGATTGAGGCTGTCGAGCCTGCTTTCGGTCATGCCCGAATGGCGCAACGTTGCCACCCGCAGCTTGAAGGTTCGTGGCGCTCGCCCGGCGATGGTCAGCTGTGCAGCACGCAGCAATGCCAAGGTACAGCTGCTGACTTCGCCTCCGCCATGGGCCATCAACACCTTGTATTCCCCCACCTGCTCCATGCCACCCGCGGCCACGACAATTCGCTGGACCAACAACTGAAGCGCTGTTCGCTCCGCACGATTAAAGTGCCCGATCAAACGCTGCAGAACTTGCTGGTAAACATAATTCATAGCCTGTTCGTGAATAGTGCTCATCGTTCTACTACCTGAATTGAAATGTCAGTTTCGGGCAACTACTGAGCGTGTTTGCCCGATCTATTACACGCATAGAAAGTTCCACATCACATTGTGAAGCGCTAAATAAACAGTAGCACCGAGCAACAAAATGACACGGAGATTCCCGGGTATCAGCCCAGCCTTGAAATCCTCCACCCCTCTATTTATCTAGGCCCAAACGAGGCCGAGCTGGAAACCTAGGAAAATTCCGACAACTTCCTACACGTCTTTAGCCAGTCAATCAAAGACGTGTCTGACAAATAAAACTGCGAACTTTCCAACTTATTGGATTGAGGTTCGTCCTGGATATATCTACTTCCCTGATTCCACACAAGCGCAGCAGCCTCTGCTTCGAGCACTCGCGATTGCAGTGTCGGATATTCAATCATTGCTCAGTCCTTGAGATGAAAGTTAAGGCGCAATTATCAGTGCTGGAATAATGATTAATAGATACAGAACCTGGCCGAAAACCAGTGCAGATAAAGCACCGGCGCCTGTATTAATCACACGCACACAAAGACGCCGCGCTGGATTTCAGGGCGGCGTCAGAGAGGAAGGCCGGATTCAGGGGCTAAAGCGCCAGCTGGGCGCCTGGCGGGCGATGCAGGTTCCATCCTGTCAAATGGCGCATTTGCCTCACGCGGCGGATGGCAGGAACGCTTGTTTACGAATATTCCTACGCCCTAAACAGCTTCAACCTGCAACGCAACGCGTTCGCGGCACGGGCATTCGTCCATGTAGCGGTGCGCTTCCACAAATTGGCTGAAGGGAAACACCGTGGTTTTCAGCGGCACCAGCACGCGATCGGCGGTCAGTTGGTTGATATCCCGCAGGGCGCGCTGCAAAGCGACCTGATCCTGGATGATGCCCAGTTCGGGTTTGCCGGTGAAGTTACCAATGCAGTGCACAAAGAACTGAATGTTCTTCTGGAACGCCGCACACGCCGGGAATGGCGTCTGGTTACCGCCCTGCAAGCCATACAGCACCAGGCTGCCGCGCGGTGCCAGCACATCGCCGAGCAACGACATCTGCGGGCCGCCCAATCCATCGAAGACCACGTCGACACCGCGGTTGTCGGTGAACTTGTTGATTTGCATGAGCAGGTCCTGCTCTTCGGTGACGATGACCTTCTCCGCACCGAGGGACAGCAGGTACTCGCGCTCCGCACTGTCCTTGGTCGCGGCAATCACCCGTACACCCAGGGCCTTGCCCAGTTGCACAAAGGAAGGGCCGGCACAGTGACTGGCATCGGTGACCAGGGCAAACTGCCCAGGCTTGACCCGAGCCAGATCCACATAGGCAAAGTAGGCAATCAGCAGCGGCGTGTAGTGCACGCTGGCTTCAATCGGGCTCAAGACATCCGGATAGCGGGTCAGGGCCGAACGGGGCAGGACGATCTGCTCGCCATACACCGGGTAATCATTGGGGCTTTCAGCCGGAAAACTGGCGACTTTGTCACCCACGGCCAAATCATCCACGCCATCGCCGACGGCGACCACAACCCCTGCCATCTCATGGCCAAGGCCGGACGGCAAGCGTGCATGGGAAGACGCCAGGTTCTGGCGCCACAGAATGTCATACCAGCTGATGCCAATCGCTTCGACACGCACCTGCACTTCGCCCGGTGCGGGCTGCACAGCTGCATGCTCTTCGCATTTGAGCACCTCGGCCGGACCAAACTTGTGAAAACGGATCGTGCGGGACATCGCAAACCTCGTCAAAGTAACCTCTAATGCCATGAACTCTATCTGGGCTTTCCGGGTAAGACCACCGGTCGCCATTAATAGTCGACATGCCTGTCATTGATTCCGCAACTGAGTAATAGACCCCAGAGCTTGTAAGAAAACTCAATTTTCCAGTGCAGAGTAACAGCCTTTACCCGTAAGATTCATGCCGGTCATTCTTCTTATATGGCTGCTCTCGTCAAGTTTGCTGACTCTTCCAGGACACAAGATGAACCGTAACGACCTGCGTCGTGTCGACCTTAACCTCTTGATCGTATTCGAAACCTTGATGCATGAGCGCAGCGTGACCCGCGCCGCCGAGAAACTGTTCCTCGGCCAGCCGGCCATCAGCGCGGCGTTGTCGCGCTTGCGCGGGCTGTTTGATGACCCGCTGTTCGTGCGCACCGGTCGCAGCATGGAGCCGTCGGCCCGGGCGGTGGAAATCTTCGCCCTGCTCTCCCCGGCCCTGGACTCGATCTCCACCGCCGTCAGCCGTGCTGCCGAGTTCGACCCGGCCACCAGCACGGCGGTGTTCCGCATCGGCCTGTCCGACGACGTCGAATTCGCCCTGCTACCACAACTGCTCAAACGCCTGCGCGCCGAGGCGCCCGGCATAGTGCTGGTGGTGCGTCGCGTCAATTACATCCTGATGCCTGGCTTGCTGGCCTCCGGCGAAATCTCCATCGGCGTCAGCTACACCGCCGACCTGCCAGCCAACGCCAAGCGCAAAGTGCTGCGCCGCAGCCTGCCGAAACTGCTGCGTGCCGACAGCGTGCCGGGCTCCCTGAGCCTGGATGACTTCTGCGCACGGCCCCACGCACTGGTGTCCTTTGCCGGGGACCTGAGCGGCTTTATCGATGAAGAGTTGGAAAAGCTCGACCGCAAACGTCACGTGGTGTTGGCGGTGCCGCAGTTCAACGGGCTGGGGACGTTGTTGGCGGGTACTGACATCCTGGCGACCGTGCCGGATTATGCGGCAGAGGCATTGACGTCTGCGGGTGGGTTGCGGGCGGAGGATCCGCCGTTGCCGGTGCGCAGCTTCGAACTGCATATGGCGTGGCGTGGGTCGCAGGATAATGATCCGGGGGAGCGGTGGTTGCGGTCGCGGATTCAGATGTTCTTCGGCGACCCTGAGAGTCTTTGAATTACACGTTGAAGTGGATCAACTGATGCCGTACACCATGTTAAGTTTTGTGTCGGACGCGGTTAGCGACATCCTGCCGTTGAACTGATGTGGCCTGATCCGGCTGTAGTGGTGCATCAGACAATAGCTGACGTTGCGACGACCGATTGAATCCGCCGAGCAGAACGACGAATGGTGCCTGTGCCGGTACTCTATGCAACTGGAGAACTTCGAGGCGGTCAGCGATAATCCGCAGGCCAAGCTGTTGGCCGTGATCAACTAAACGGCAAACTTAGTGGCCAAGGCCATGATGAGTTACACCACGTCTTGGGACACGATCAGCGCCTGAGCATAGGATCTACAAGATCCCATGCAGTACCTGGCGATCATCAGTGCGTGGGCGACCCATTTTCTGCTCCGGAGAAACCAGATCCTTGATCAATTCCCACGATCCGTCGGAGAGTTCGTAACGCTTTGCCATGCGGGCCTCAAGCCAATCATGACGGCAATTCTACTCGCACCGACTTTTCGTACAAAACCTAAGCTAGGCGCCAGCCAAACCATAACTTACCGTTTTGCCAGTTGCAGTAAGCGACGCTGATCTACCGCTAGAATTCTCTGCACACTTTCCAGGCTTCTTTGATCCGCTCGCTTATTAAAGGCTTCCTCTTGCAAATTTTCAGAAAAAGCCACCATCCGCTTGTGCCCAATCAACCCCGCCAGCCAGCCTGTCAACTCATTATTAAAGAAGGGGTATGCACGATTTGAACCGAGATGAACCGCCACTGCGCGCAGCTCAGTCAAACAAATGACATCCGCGAGATCCTGATCAAAGGTTATCAATCGATCCAGGCAAAAATCTACGCCCTTCAAATTTTTAGGATTCGACAGCGACTCCATGATTCTGAGTATGTACAAATCCCAGGCGCAGTTATTAATGATCCGAAGAGGTTCTTCCTTGTCAAGGACCGAGTTCAGCTTCTTCGAAAGCGTCGTTTTTTTGTGTGGAAGAGGATATCAGCGCAAACAATCAGTTCGCGTAGCATGAAGATTTGCAACTCATCGTGCATGAAGTTGAGCAACGCCTCCATCTTCGCTTCCGGTGATGCCTTGACGCTGCTTTCTATAATCTTGGCCCGCAAAATCATGCACTCCGCAGCCGCGGCTTGCTGAGCTAAAGCGACGCCCAAACTGCCCTCCAAGGTACTTGAAAAACCTTCAATCCAATCCTCGGCGAACGCCTCGGCTTGTTCTTGGTAAAAGCGGCGATACCGCCCCCCCCCCCCTCACTCAGAGGGGCATTATCAATGCGACAGTGCGTGCACTGCGGCAATCGTTTCTTTGCAGAACTGGCGGGTTTCAGGCGACCACTTTTTCTGCGACTCACACAGATAGATGTAACAATTCAATCGTGCGAGATCATCTACGGAAAACGTCCGATGCAGATCAGCACGCACGGCATCGAGTTCAGGAGAAATACGCTCCGCATATGACAGCTTTCGAATGTAGCTGGCCGCATTCGAATCCAAAAAAAGCGAGCCGCCCAATGTGTATTTCACTTGCGTCTTGGACAAGACAAAGGCTTTGTCCAGAATCCAGACGGACTTGCCGCGCAACATGGTCGAAACAACCCGTTTCTTGGAGAACTGCTCACGCACCAAGCTAAACGGCCCACCCGACTCAGCTGCCGCATACATGATCCGCCAGTCGCCGAGCAGCTCGATTTCCTCCTGAAAGCGCTCCAACGCATCCTTTGGGTTATTTGCAGAACACACGTATGCAATGCCCGTTGGACTTCATACTCAGTGTATTCCTTCACCATCAACCCACTCCTCTCTGGAAATCCCATTCGGACCATCGCCGCAAAGGCGCATTAAACTCACGCCCCCTCCATGGAAAATCGCCTGCACAGATTTCCATTATGGAATAGCCGCTTGGTGTGCCTGGTCAGAATGTCTTTTGGCGACCCTGAGCATCTGTGACTGTGTTCCACTCATAGGCCGTTACGGTGCATCCGTTTGCAACCCTCAAGAACATCATCGTTACCCGCATCCGCTACTTCGGGCTCAGCCGCGGTAGTGCGCTTCTATAAGCGCCAGCATCGCGTCACCATGGTCATTGATCTGAGTGTGACCCCAGTCGTCCCCATTGCCCAGCACATGGAACATGTGCGCCAGTTTCAAGGAGTCGTACTTCGGCTTGGCGCGGAAGGCCGCCTGCTTCTTGATCACCGCCAGGTTGCTGTACGACGAGTTCTCTCCCGGGCTGAGCAGTACCAGATTGCCAAACCCGTGCAGCAGGTGATCGCTGAGTGTACTACCGAACTCTTCGTTCTGAGGGTGCACATGCTCGACCGAGTTCTTCGATGTAATCCGGTAGGCCTGCAGTCTTGCCCAGTCCAACCACTTGAACGAATGCCGCTCCCGCCAGAGAATGTATTCCAGCTTCTGGAACCAGTAGTGCTCGAAGCTCGTGCCGTGGTGCTCCCTCAGATAAGCGATCTTGTCCTTGATCGGCAAGCATTCGGTGGTGTCGCTGGAGAGCAGTCGATAACTCGCCTCCTTCTGGGTCATTTCGGTCAGGGAAAGCTGATTGTCGATACTTTCCAGCAGCTTCAATACCTGCTGCTCGCCCATGTTGGGCGTTTCGATCAGCTTGCCCAGGAAAGGCGTCAGCCAGTACTGAGAGCTGCGCTCGCCGGTTAGGTAGCGCACGCTCTGTAACTGGCTCAGGTCGGACGTCTCGAGATGCGTGCGCCATTCCGAGAGGGTGCGCTTGCGTGGATTGAGCGAACTCAGGCGCAAGATCCGCTCATCGTCCTCGCCCAGGCGTACCCACTTGACTACCCAGCGGTCGAATTGGAAGCGCACACTCCAAAGGCATTCCATGAATGCCTTGGCTTGCGCTGCGCTGGCATTTTCAACGAAGCGTGAGAAGCAGGCGTTGAGGTTACCGTCGTTCAAACGGAAACCGATGTCTTTAGCCCCCTGCGCATGGCGGTAGATGCGGTAGGCGTGCATCAGCAACAGGCCAAAACTGACGATCGATTGATAGCGAGCCTCATCCTTGTTCTCGGTTTCGTCCACCTGCTCGGCCTGGATTCTCAGCAACGAGATTTCGTCGATAGACCGGCCTTTGGTGTGACCGGCAGCAGGACGATCCAGGGAGAAGAGATCGAAGGAGTGGCTCAGGAGGTCATTGATACCCACCATATTCCAGCGGACATCGGCGAAGACATCACGCAGGTTCCTTTCGAAGTAGTTGCCCATGTCCTCGCAGGCCTGCCAGATCCCTTCATACGTGGTGCGGTGATGCTTGATCCGCGACATCAGGCGGGCCTTGAGGATATCCGTCTGCTCAAGCTGAACGCCGCTGGTGTTTAGCGTGGCGAACAACTTGTTCAGGTCCATGCCCGCCGGCATGACATTGTTGACCCACGTGACCTGGTTGAACAGGTAGTCACCCACCCGTTCCAGGGCCTGCTCACCTCCTGTGGCGCGCAAGCGTTGCAAACGATCGCCGGCGACCTTGCGGGCGGCGTTGAGATGAACCAGATAAGGATTGGCAGCATCCTCCTTATCCAGCGGCTTCTCCTCGGTCAGGCCCGCCCACGCACTCAACTGGGCCTGGACTTCGTCGCGGATATTGAAGGTTAGGCGCGGAACGTTGCCCAGCACCACCAGTGAGCATAGCGGCGAGCCAGTTTTCAACGCGCGGAAGGCAAGCGCCAGGATCATCAAGGTGGTCATTCGCTGCTGACCATCGATCAGTTCGTAGGTCATGGTCGCATCAGGATTGGCGTTGGGTGGTACCACGCTGCTCAGCACCGTTCCGATGAAGTAATGCGCCTGCAACGGTCGGCCGTCGGTGTCCGGTTCGCTGGCCTGAATGATCTGCTCGAGCAGTTCCTCCACGGCGTCGGCGGGCCAGACGTAGGGGCGCTGGTAGCAAGGAATGGTTAACGATATGCCCTGAGCGCACAGCGTGGCGGCAGACTGCACGTGGGATTGGACCAGGGCGCTCATTATTTGCCTCCTTGGCAGGCGAGGTCGTCGCGGCTGATACGTTCGATGGCGCTGCGCAACTGCGCGTCATATTCAACGGCCACCCGCTGCGGATCGGGCCAGGGCAGTTGCAGGCTTAGAGTAAAGCCGACCGACTCCGCGAAGCGCTTCTTGATACTGTTTTTATCCAGGTGTTCAGCAGTGGCCGTATAGGTGTAGTCGCGCAGGTAACTCAACAGCTCGTGATGGGTGTGGGCACTGGCGATCCAGTCCAGCAATGGGTTGTGCCTGAGGTGCGCCTGCACGCCATCCTCCCGGACGCTGACCTCCTTGATCAGGCGATAGGAGAAGATCATCCGGAACATCCACAGGCTGGCTTCAAGCAGACGGGAAGTGCCGAACTGGCTGGCGTACATCAGCAACGCGCAATCAAAAGCACGGCTGAGAAACACGCTGCCGCAGGCGTCATGGGCCAAGCGCTTGTAGTAGTAGGCGAACGTGGGTTCCTTGGCCGTCTTGTCGACTTCAAGCAAGGTTTTTCGCAAGCCCTGGAAGTAGGTTACGACACGCATGGTATTGACCCCGGTGCCCAGCGGCTGGCGCATGGCATAACCCGGCTGGACGGTCTGTGTTTCCTTACCCCAGGCATCGCGGAGCACTTGCAAAGACCGATAGGCGATGTCGCCGTTGTCGGGAAGCGTAAGTTCGGCAAGCTCCGTGACGATCTGCTTGCGTTCCAGCAGCGGATCCCGATCGCTGGCGACGTCGCGCCAGCGCAAACTTTGCCAGTGCCGAGACTTCATGAAGGCCGCGACCAACGGTTTGAGGTCGCCGAGCGACTCCCAGGTCCGTGCGAAATCGTCCTGGACTGCGGCCGCAACGCTGCGCAAGTGATAAGCCTTGACGATGTCGGCACCGCCCAGACGCACACCCGAGGTGTTCTGGGTTTCGAAGAAACGATAGGCGTCGTCTTCGCGTCGAGTGACGACCAGGGTCACGTTGATACGGGTGAAGTCGATTCGCGGCAGGCGTTGCTGCTCCAGCCAGCGAAGATTCAGCTGGATGCGTCGATGGCTCTCCGGCGCGTTGAACTTCAGCTCCGGCGCCCCCCTCTGGCCGTACTGGAGGTAATGCAACAAGGCCAGGCTGGTGATTCGCTGCTGTCCATCAATGATGTTGAGCAGACCACGCTGGCGTCCGTCGCCTCCCTCCTGGTGCAAGATGATGCTGCCCAGGTAGAAATCATGGTCCGGCGCATCGCTGCTGAAGAAGCAGCGCAAGTCGTCGAGCAGCCTCCCCAACTGCTCCTCGTTCCACCGATAGGGCCTCTGATACTCCGGCAGATGCAGCCGGCCGAAGATGACCCCACCGTCGCTGGAGGGAATCCGCTTGCCGCTGAATACATTATTGAGACTCGTGGAGGCGACAGCGATGCCTTCCACGTCCAATGACAATCGTGTGACAAACGGCCACTCACTCACGGCTTGGTTCATAGAACAGTCCTTGTACTGGTTCCGGCGTCCAGCGCTCGGGAAGGAACGATTAAATCCGAAATAATGGCACAAGGCCATTTTATTCAAAAGCGCTACCAGAAGTTTGATTTACATCGATATCCAAATTGTTGCGGCTGACACCGAATTGACCCAACTGCCGATGCCACACTGACCCAGCACCAATTAGTAAATATCTGACGCTGATGATGGTTTACCCCGTAGGAGCCTGGGTCAGTGAGATTTCAGTAGCTGGGTCAGTTCTATGCTAGCGGCAACACTGTAGAGGCTGCCCGGAAACTGACAAGCCTCTGAGCAATATCCTGACCATCACATTGTCGCGATGACAGTCTGCATTAATCGCAGTAACGGAGAAAAAGCACGCCAAGCAGTTGATGGCCACGTACTGCAAGCAACACACCAACCGCTACCCCAAAGAAATACGTGACATGCGCGATATCATCATTGAAAACATCATGAATGAAATGGATGCTGAGGACGCATTCCTTGCAGAAGCATAATTGCTGCAGTAAGCCAGAGGCCCGGGGACACTCTCGGGCATCAATTCATGCCCTACCCGATCCAGCAAAATCTCATCAACGGCGTCACCTCTCGCGCCCTATTCAATTGGGTCGTCCTTGCCTGCGCAGCCGCACGGCTCTTACCCCTTTTGCGTAACCACAACAGGTTCCAACCTCAGTTTCTCGATGCAGTTGCGCCCGATGCCGCACTCTCAGACCTTGGTGGTATTCAAGTTTCTCTGCTTGACGTCGATAGCTCGTAAGATGCGATACTGCCATCAGTAGCAATGTGCCACCAACTGATACAAGGACGTTACTTTGCGCCTGCTCACAGTCTTTTTCTCATTCAGCCTGATCGGAATCATCAGCCGCTGGATGCAGCCCCAAGCTCGTCTTGTACATCGCGTAACGGGTACGCCGCCTCGATGATCTGACTAGTTGCATGGAGCTTGCGACTCAACCTGTCGCTACTTCGTGCAAGCCTGTCTCCAGCGGACAGGGCGAATACCCTCGCCTCCCGCCATATTTTTTAACAACACTCTCCATATCGCCGTGAATGCCATCAGATCAACAGGACCGAGAAAAAACATGAAGCATGCAACAAGGTCAGTGGCTCGCTCTGGAAAAACGAGGCCTCGTCAGACAAGTAGCGCCCCCTTCGATGTGTTGGTATTGGCGACCATGAGTGCAGGCAAGACATCGTTCATCAATGCCCTGATCGGGCAAGAACTGCTGCACACCGCCAACGAAGCCACTACCGCTTGCATGACGCGTGTCGAACATCGCCAAGGCGCGCAGGCCTTTGACGGTGCTTGTTACTCGCATAATGATCAAGAGCTTGCGCGGCTCAAGGACACTTCAGCCGCGATGCTTCGTGACTGGAATGCCAACAGCGAAGTGAAGCGAATCTGCTTGAAAGGCAACTTCAAGATCGTGCCCAGCCCTGCATCTGGCCTGGTATTGCATGACACCCCTGGCCCCAACAACAGCCAGGACCACAAGCATGCAGAACTGATGCTCGAAGCGGTACGCACTGTTTCTTTCAAAGCCCTGTGCTATGTGCTTAATGCCAGCCAACTGGGCACGCAGGATGATCGCGCTCTGCTGGCGCAAATTCGAGATGAACTCGCGACCCGACCTGACCACACGATCTACTTCATCCTAAACAAAGTCGACCTGCTGGACCCTGAGACGGGTGAGACCATTGATGCCTATGTCGGCAAGGCTCACCGCTACCTCACAGCTATCGGCTTTGACCAACCGATCATCATCCCGACCATGGCCAACGTCGCGCTCTATGCCCGCAAGGCCCTCAAGGCCCAGACCTTGACTCGCTCGCAGCGGCTTAGGCTTCACCAGGCGCTTGCCTACCTGCAGGAAAACAAGCGCTCGCTGCTTCACGCCACGGTGGTGCCAGACGCTATCAAGAAAGACGTATTCAAGGCACTCAACAGCCTGGAACGGCAACGTCAGCTCAAAGCGCTCGACGCGCAAGCCTGCGAAAAAAACGATTTGCAGCAATTGGTGGCCATCAGCGGTATGAAGACCGTAGAAGCCCTGATCAAACATCAACGTCAATCGATCAAGAATCCATGAACCGCATCCATATCACGCACAACCCTTTCACTGTCGAAACGATTTTCTCGATCAACGACCAGGCCCCGGCAGACGGCTGCAAATTGTCGAGCTACAAGGAGTCGCGCCTGCAGTTGTGGGTCGAAAAACTGTTCGATGAATTGAGCGAACTGTTCAATGGCGACAATCGCTTCCATGTCGCTTTTACAGGTGTTGAGTCTGA
Source organism: Pseudomonas sp. FW305-3-2-15-C-LB1 (assembly GCF_058787615.1). NCBI lineage: Bacteria > Pseudomonadati > Pseudomonadota > Gammaproteobacteria > Pseudomonadales > Pseudomonadaceae > Pseudomonas > Pseudomonas sp. FW305-3-2-15-C-LB1. The sequence goes on from NZ_JBYSZX010000005.1 coordinate 283,886, forward strand.
CTTCCTGGATATCCAAGAAGCCGCTAATGTGGCCATTGCCGATGGCATGCAGGTGGAACTGGAGTGGCACCAGACCGTACCTACCGAGCAACGCCTGGAGCAGATCCGCGCCCTGATGGCCGAGGCGCGCGAGCACCCTCAGTTCGACCAGTTCATCGCTGACAACGAGCAGGTTCGCAAGTCCATCGAAGAAGCGTTCAACCGTGACTTCGATGTTTATGTCGTCGCGACCATGTCATCGGGTAAATCGACATTGATCAACGCGATGCTGGGGCGCGACCTGCTGCCTGCGGCGAACGAAGCGACGACTGCGACAATTGCCCGGATCACGGACAATGATCGGATGACCGATCGATTCTCGGCCAAACGCTTCAACCGCAAAGGTGAAGAAGTGGGTGCGGCTGACAATGTCGACCTGGAATGCCTCAAAGAGTGGAACCAACTCGAGGACACCCAGCTGATCGATATCGAAGGCAACATCGTAGCGATTCGCGAGCGCGAGGACGTGCGCCTGGTCCTGACTGACACCCCTGGCCCCAACAATAGCCAGGATGAAGAGCATCAGCTCAAGACCATGAGTTTCATTCAGGATTCCCGGCGCAACCCGCTTATCCTGTATGTGCTGAATGCCAGCCAGCTGGGCACCAACGATGACAGCAATCTGCTCGGCCTGGTCGCCGAGACCATGCGCAAGGGTGGTAAGCAAAGCAAGGATCGCTTCATCTTCGTGATCAACAAAATGGACGTGTTTGATCCTGAGCAGGGAGAAGATATCCCTTCTGTACTCAAGCGTGTGAACCAGTACCTCACCAGTAATGGTATTCAGAACCCCCTGATTTATCCGATCTCTGCCAACCTCACTCGCTTGATCCGCAAACCGAGCGACCTGCACACGCGCAAGGAGCGCAACGAGCATAAGTCGATGGCAGACATGTTCAGCGAAGAGCCAAGCATGAACATGCTGCAGTACATGCCGATCACCTCTCGCGTGCATCGCTCGCTGCAGGAAAAACGCCACTCCCCGTTGCTGCTCAGCAGCGGCTTGCCGGCAGTCGAAGCGATGATCGATGAGTACATCGACAAGTACAACCTGCCGCACCGCCTCAAACGCGCCTATGAAGCGCTGGGTCACGCTATTCGAGTGGGTTTGAATGAAACTGACCTGATCGAACAACTGCAACAAGATGAAAGGACCCTGGCTCATCTGAACGAGGAGATCCAGGGCCTGCAGCAGCGGCAGGAAAAAGGCTTCGACACCGCAGCTTACAAAGACAAGCTGGAGCGCGAGGGCAAGGCGCTCCCGCGAGACACAGAGCTTGAGCTGGCCAAGCTGGAAGCCGTTATTGGGCCCATCATCAAGCAGCTGGGCGCAAACTTCATGCAAAACGACGTTCGGGTAAGTATTGCCGAAGCGCGCGTGCAAGAAGCGGAAGAGCTGCTGCAGTTCAACCATCGGAAGCTGGTGAACCAGTACGAGTCGGTGTTCGTCTCCAGTCAAGAGCTTATCCGCCAGGACCTGCATACCGAGTATCAGCGTTACGTCACAGAAATCTTCCAAGGCACCGAGAGCTTGAACCTGCCAATTTTCGAGGGGCTTAAACAGGCGGCCTCGAACATCTCGTTCAATCTGTCCGTATGCCAGGATGATATTCAAGTTAAACGCGTTGTCATCGGGACACGCGAGGTAAGCGACAGCTCTTGGTGGAACCCCTTCTCCTGGGGCTCGACCCGAACGGTACGGGATTACGGCAACGAGAATTACGTCGATCTCGAGAAGTTCTGGCAGGAGCGTTCCACTCGAATCCAGGCCGAATTCACACGCCTGGTCGAAAATGCTCGTAAGGAAATTGAGGTTGGCAAGGACCGTTTGATCGAACAATACGTTGCATTCATGACCCGCGAATTTGACCTCAAATTTGCCGAACTGCTGACGTCCTTGAGTTCCAAAACCACAGACCGAAACGCCCGCGAGGTTGCGGTTTCCGAAGCCAAGGCACTGCGTGCCTGGATCGACAATTTCAAAACCAAGCTCGACAGCACATTGGCTATTTAAGGAGCCCCACCATGACCACCGATATGCTTGCCGAAGCCAGGAAGAGTTATCTGCTGTCAATCAAGGACCCTAATGCCAGCACCGCCCTGCTCAATGACCTTCTGGATCGCGCCGAGAAACAGTCTCCGGAGCTGCTGGTGGCCTTCGAGCCAGGGGTTGGGAAAAATGCCCTTGACCCCGACCCCGTGAGCTGGAGTGCAGACTACCTGACTCGTCAAATGTGGCTCACTCAGCAGAACTTCGCCCGGGAGCGCATTGAGCACTTGCTTGCCGTTCGCGAGCACCTGCGCAAAACCGGGGTGAAAGGTTTTGTGCCTACGCAAACGCCTCCAAAACCGCAAGCCGAGAGTGACGTCAACGTGCAGTCGAACTATGAGCCCTCCTCCAACCTCAGGAAGTTCGTACAGGAAGGCGAGCTGCTCACCATCCGGACCGCGCTGCGCATGGAACTGGATGACAATCGCCTGACCTCTGCCGACCTTCGTGCTGCATTGGCCTGGGCGGCCAAGCAGGTTCCAGCGCTTCTGGAAGCTTATTCTGAGAAGTCCTTCGCGCGCGCGATGGAGTCTGACCAGAAGCTGTGGACGAGCGAGTACTATGAGCTGCAGGTTGTGTACCTCAAGACCAACTACGCCCAGGAACGCTTCCTGCACCTGATCGAAGTACGTGATTTGTTGCGCCATCAAGGCGTAGAGGGCTTCGCGCCCGTGCAACCGAAACCACGTGCCAGCGCCAGAGCCAACGCAGACCAAGCCGCACCCGCTTCGCACCGCCCCCAACCGCAGAACTCCCGGTCACAACAGTCGCACCAGGCTCACCAAAGCCACCAATCGCAACCCCGTGCCGCAGACAACGACCGCAACCCAGTCTTCAAAGCCGCTTTGCTTGTCGGCGGCGCCCTGGCTGCGCTGGTGGTCTTCCTGGTTGCGCTGGTGAAATAACGCCATGGCAACCTCGACCCTGACCCCGCTGGCAATCCGCGAGATCCAGCAGAACGCCACGCTCACCCTGGCCGCTGGGCGTGCGCTGATCAACCGTAGCTACCTGAGCGAACTGGAGCAGTACCCGGTCATCGCTTCAAACCAGCGCATCAGCCTGAACCGCGCCAGCGACCTGCGGATATTCCGCGTCGAGCGCATCGTCCAGGACAACAAGCAGTCGGTGCTGGAAAGCACCACTGCGGCCTACACAGCACTGGGCGCCGCTGGCTATACGGTGTTCCTGTTCCTGCGCTCCAATGGCATCGAGACTGAACTGTTCATTGGCACCCGTGGCGAACCCGGCAAGATGCTCGGCCACAACTCCGGCGAGTTGCTGCGCGAGACCTTCAAAGGCCACTTCCCGGGTAGTGCGCTGCAACCGCTGAGCGTCCAGGACGCCAATGCGCTGCTCGACAAGCTCGAAAACGAGAAAAGCAACCCATCTGCCAGCATTACCGCTGTCACGGGCGTACCTGCATTGTCGACTGAAAACCGCGACCACTTCATGCAGGGGCTGGAGCGCTTCATCGACGCAGCAGAGCGGCGCGAATACCAGGCACTGATCCTGGCCGAACCCGTTTCTTCGCAGAAACTGGATACCATCCGTATCGGCTACGAACAGGTGGCGACCCAACTTTCGCCGCTGGCAAAACAGCAGCTTTCCTATGGCGAGCAAGACAGCGACAGCATTGGCCTGAGTATCAGCCAAGGCCTGAGCACCTCCCTTGGCCACAGCCTTGGCCTTACCGAAACTCGCGGCACCAGCCATACGACCGGTACCTCCACCAGCGAGACCAACGGCACCACTGAAAGCTTCAGTTCGCAAACCGAAGCCTCGAAGGCAGCCGCCATTGCCGGTAGCGCCATCGGCGCGCTTGCCGGGTCGTTCCTGGGCCCGGTGGGCGCGGTGGTCGGTGCTCAGGTTGGGTCAGGCATCGCCGCTGCATTCAATGAAACACGCAGCACAGGTACTAGCCATTCGGCTACCAGAGGCACCAGCGAAAGCAATGGCACGTCCTGGAGTGAGTCTTCTGCCCGTACACAGTCGACAACCCACACCAGCAGCACGACCGACAGCCAATCGGTCAACCGCACCAGCGGTAGCAACCGGCAGTTGTCGATCGAATCGGTAGACAAGACCATCGAGCAGCTGCTGGGCAGGATTGATCACCATCTGCAACGTATCGACGAAGCCAAGACCTACGGCGGCTGGAATTCTGCTGCCTACTTCATCGGCGACAGCAGCGCCTCGTCCGAATCGCTGGCAAGTATCTTCCTGGGCCTGGTACGCGGCAGCAAATCCAGCCACGAAGACTTTGCGCTCACCACCTGGACGTCGAGCAACAAGTCTGCGGTGCTGGAATGGCTCACGCGCCTCAGCCATCCCGAACTCAAACCTGCGTTCGCCAGCCGCGTGCCGGTGCCGTTCGTGACCCCTGCTACGCTGATTTCCGGCAAGGAAATGGCAATCCAGCTGAGCCTGCCACGGCGCTCCACTTCAACCGTGTCGGTCGTCGAAACCCAGGCATTCGGGCGCAAGGTGCAGCGCCTGGACGGCCAGACCACGCGGCGCCCAGGCGCCAGACAGCTGTCCTTGGGCAACATCCGTCACCTGTGGGAAAACCTGCCGCAGACCATCGAGCTGGACATGGACCAGCTGTCCAGCCACGTGTTCATCAGCGGTTCCACAGGTGCAGGCAAGAGCAACACGCTCTACGAAATGCTCGACCAGGTCAGCGCCGCTGGCGTGCCATTCCTTGTCATCGAACCCGCCAAGGGCGAATACAAACATGTGTTCGGCCATCGCAGCGACGTGACTGTGCTCGGCACCCACCCGGCGCACAGCGCCTTGTTGCGAATCAACCCGTTCCGCTTTCCGGCAGCGATCCACGTGCTCGAGCATGTCGACCGCCTGGTGGAGATCTTCAACGTCTGCTGGCCGATGTACGCAGCCATGCCCGCAGTGCTCAAGGACGCAATCCTGCAAGCCTACCTGCGCTGCGGCTGGGACCTGGAAAGCTCGAGCAACCGCTACAACGAGGAAATATTCCCCACCTTCGTCGACCTGCTGGAAACGCTACAGGAAGTGATCGAGGCGTCGGCCTATTCCCAGGAGCTCAAAGGCAACTACATCGGCTCACTGTCGACCCGGATTCGGTCACTAACCAACGGCCTCAATGGCCAACTGTTCGTGGCCGACGAAATCGACAACGACGTACTGTTCGACAGCAATGTGATCGTCGACCTCAGCCGCATCGGTTCTTCGGAAACCAAGGCGCTGATCATGGGTATCCTGGTGATGCGCCTGAGCGAGCACCGCATGGCCCACGGCGGCATGAACCAGCCCCTGCGCCACGTCACGGTGCTCGAAGAAGCCCACAACATCCTCAAACGCAGCCCGGAAGGCGGCGCCGAAGGTGCGGGGCTGATGGCCAAGTCTGTAGAAATGCTGACCAATGCCATTGCCGAAATGCGCACCTATGGTGAAGGTTTCATCATCGCAGACCAATCACCCCATGCCGTGGACATTGCCGCGATTCGCAACACCAACACCAAGATCATCATGCGCCTGCCCGATGAAACCGATCGCCGCCTGATCGGTAAGTCCGTGGCGCTGGATGACGAGCAACTGGACGAGATCGCCCGGCTCCCTAAGGGTGTAGCCATCGTCTATCAGAATGACTGGCTCGAACCCGTAATGTGCCAGGTGCGCAAGTTCAAAGGCGAGGAAGCGCCCTACCAATACCAGCCGCAAGCTACGGCGGGCATCGCACGCAGTGACTTCAACGGCCAACTGCTGAAACTGCTGCTCAGCCAGCGCGTGGTTACGCCTGCCCAGATTGACTGCGACCTTCTGCAGCAGGGCCTGTGCGCACTGCCATTGCCTGCTCGCACCCGCATCAACCTTTTGCAGATCGTCACACAGTACCGTAACCAGCAGGCACCAGGCATCTGGCGAACGGAAGCCTTCGAGCGCCTGGCGCGCTTGGTGGTGGATACGCTGAATTGCCGCCGCCAGGTCAACCAGATCATCCAGGAGGCCAATGACTACACGCACCTGGACCAATTGCTCGACGGGCTGCTCGAACAGAGTGCCAACGGCCTTTCAGCCGAGCTGGCCCTCGCCGCTCAGCAATGCCTGATGAAAGACTACAGCCTGCAGCACGAAAGCCACCTCGACATTTACGCGATGTGGCACGCGCACCATGAAAAAGGAAGCGTCCGGTGAACTTCGAGAACTTTGCCATCGAGAAGGCTGACGGCCCCTCCCGCCTCGCCCTGCTCGCCAGGGAAACACCCGACAAATGCCTGATCATCGCACAGCTGGATCGGCCGATCGTGCTGACCCAGGAAAACCGCCTCGAGCTGCCTGGCATGGGTGACGAAACCCGTGAACGGCTGGAGAAGCTCGGTTTCCCCAAGGAATTGCTGGACGTCATCAACAGCGAGGCCGAAGCGCGTATCTACGAAGAAGCCAACCTAGAGCCGGCTCAGGTAAACGGCAAGGATGCATTGATCCGCACCGATATCGATTACGATCAGAAAGATGCATTCGGCCGCACCAACCTAGAGCGCATGAAGCTGGGCCTCGCCCCGCTCGATGCGCAGGGCAGGCCGATCGAGTTGCACCATATTGGGCAAAAGCAGGACTCTCCCCTGGCCGAGCTCACGCGCGATGAACACAGGGGCAATGGCAATGACAATGTGCTGCACAATAAGCTGAAAGAGTCGGAAATCGCACGGGACGATTTCGACAAGGAACGCAAGGAATACTGGAAGGCGCGAGCCGAACAGATCGAGAGCCAACGGTAAGCGAGTGCCTACATGAAAACACTGGAAAAACTGGTTGCAGAACAACAGGCAGCTACCCGGCCTGCTACCAAGGCAAACATCGATACGCTCGAATCGAACCTGGGGTTTGAACTCGCCAACGAGTACCGGGAGTACCTGGAGCGCTTCGGCGTGATTGCCCATGACGCCTACGAAACCTATGGCCTCGGCGTGCCGGAAGACTACTTCCTGCACGCACTCAATGCCTACAAGGACCTGGCATCGGACGCCAGCTACCCAACTACTGCGGTACCGCTGCTGGAGCTGGGAGACGGCCAATATTACCTGTACGACAACCGCAGTCAGCGGGTCGTGCTGTGGGCCACCCCCAACGGTGGTGTCGTCCGTACCCTGGACGACAACCTGGAAGCATTCCTGATCAAGCATGTTTTCCAAGGCTGACGCCCCTCGATAGCCCCACCCTGCGGCGGGGCATCTTGTGCCTGGCGCTGCAGGCGCATTACTTGTTTGCCTACCTGAAAGATCTGCTGCCCGGAGGCGGCCAAGGCCTACCCATCCGGGTAGCATGCCGCCGCCCAGGCTTTGACAAGGAAGCTTCGCAATTGCCACAAATCAGCTCCCGCGACACCATCAGCCGGCAATGGGAACTGCTACACAAGCTACCCACCAAGGGCCCCGGCATCACCAGCGGTGAATTGCTCGAAAAAATGCGGGATACGGGCTATCGCATTACCAAACGTACCGTCGAACGCGACCTGATCGAACTGTCGCGCGTGTTCCCGCTGACGTGCAATGACCGAGGCAAACCGTTCGGCTGGCACTGGGCCCCAGGGGCAAGCATCGACCTGCCCGGTATGAGCGTCAGTGAAGCGTTGAGCCTGACACTCATCGAAGACACCATTCGCCCGCTGCTACCCAACGGAATGCTCAAGGCACTGCAAGGCCGCTTCCAGCATGCGCGCATGAAGCTCGAGAACATGGCCGATGAAAACCTGGCGGCGCGCTGGATGAGCAAGGTTGCCAGTGTTCGCCCAGAGCTCAACCTGCAGGCACCGAGCATCTCGGCGGAGATTCTCGAGACGATTCAACTGGCCCTTCTCGAAGAGCGTCAGATTGCTTGCCGCTACTACTCCGCCCATGGCAACAAGACCAGTGAACTGACGCTGAACCCTCTGGCTCTGGTGCAACGTGGGGTAGCCACCTATCTGATCGGTACCGCCGATCATTATTCGGACCTGCGCCAGTACGCAGTGCATCGGTTTCTCAACGTCGAGATCTTGCCGGCTGCCTGCGAAGGCGCGGCTCAGTTCGACCTTCCCCAGTACCTTGCCAGCGATGCCTTGCAATTCGGTGGCCCGCAGAAGATCAGTTTTCAGGCATGGGTCAGCGAAAGCCTCGCCCGCCTGCTGCGGGAAACACCCTTGGCAGAAGACATGGCGCTAGAGGCCTGCGAAGGTGGGTACCGCCTGACTGCGACAGTCAGTGACAGCTGGCAGCTGAACTGGTGGATGCTATCGCAGGGCGATGGACTGGTGGTCGAGCAACCTGTGGAACTACGCCATAAGTTGCTCGAGACGCTGCGAGGAACATTACAGCGTTATGAGCGGGCGACTGCATAGCGGGTCGCCCTGCCCAACTTATTTATCAACCCACCTCACAAAACAGGTGTTTCTGCGCGGTCGGGGTTGTTTCACTGTTACGGCTGGCGCCGAATTGACCCAGCTGCCGATCCCACACTGTCCAAGCATCAATCAGTAAATATCTAAAGCTGATAATGGTTTACCCGGTAGGAGCCTGGGTCAGTAAGATTTTGGTAACTGGATCAGTTCTATGCTAGCGGCAACACACCAAGTCTCGTATTCACTACCAAGAAGGACTGGCAGCGAAGCGTACCGTTGCTTGAAGTACATCGCGTGGAATTTGACCCTGGGCGGCTTAACCAGGATGTCCGAGAAAGCTCCTGCGAATCGCTCATGCAGATGTGCTTCGAGAGCACACTCGATCGCAAGCACAGGGGTCATGCCGGGCGCAGAGAGGTCTCGTGCAATTGATTCAACCAAGCTCATTCCATCGAGCGACACTTCCACAGCGATCTCACAATTTGAGCAGAATTTATCTATAGCATGATCCTGGTACACATCCGAAACAAGAAACAAAGCGATTGCACGCAGATGGAAGGCTGCTGCCGACGCATTGCATTGCAGCAAAAAAATACTGCAACGCAACGCCGAGGCAGGCTGAGGACTGTCACAAGAAAGATTAAATACTGACTTCAGGGAGTACACTGAAAGCCAGGCAAAGCCACACTGGTGTTTATCAGGAATCGCCATTCACGATCGCTAGCACAGCCGTTGCAAGTGGGGGCAAAAATAGGGGCACAACTCTTTTTTTCGACCTGAAATAACCGTCCTAGAGCCATGTCAAAATGTTCTTTGGCTTGCCTGAGAGCCTTTAGGCCTCGTAGGACAGACAGCTCTTCTGATCATTTTTGCCATTTCACGGACCACGGAGCTTCATTCACTTGCACTGGATTGCCACATTGGGGGCACATCTGAGGGCATGCTTTGGATGGTTTGAAAAGGATGCCCCCAGCCTGAAGTCCAACAGTTCCCTTCTAGAAAAGTCACCCGTTGTTGTTCCCACACACCGCGGTGTGAAGGTAGGCCGATGAGATGCTCTCCTCTGCCCAAGTGCGTGAGCAACCGAGTGATACCTCCTGTGCAATTAATATCTCAAGTGTAAGTCGCCAAGCTGAATTCAGGTATTACCCCGACGCTTTTCAAAACGCTGCCAAAAGTCGGCTGCTCACTCCAGGGGGCCAGCAGGCTTTACCAGACCTCTAGTTGGACAAAGGCTGCTAACGGTAAAGAGCAAAAATTCAGTAGGCGCAGTTCCTTGTTTGCCTTGCTGCGATATCTGACAGACAGGCAGTCCAGGTCTGGCAGCCGCTCTCAGCAATTTTCCGTCGTACGTGAATGGTTGCTTTCGGTTAGTCTTGTCGACTAGGAGCAGGGGAACAAGATGCAATAGGACGCCTGCATTGGATTGTCGTCAAGGAAGTCAACCTTAGCATGCACATCACTTTTGGCCTTTTCTTGGATACCCGTCAGGGTCCGTCCCCGACGAACTTCTTCAACACCCCGATAGTGGGCCGCCTCGGATTCCTGTCCCTGCTGGAGACCTACCTTGGTCTAAGCGCGCCAGAAGCGTCCAAGGCCAGACGCGTGACCATCTACTCTGGCCTGCTGCGCGCCCATGACAACAACTCGCGCTTTTACAGTGAGTCCCTGAAGGCCGACAGTATTGGTACGGCTGCGCGCCTCCTGGCCTGGCGTGATGAGTGGCGGCTTGGCGGTTGGGACGGCAGCGCTAATCCAGAGCATGCTTCGCGAATCCAGGAGCTTGCCGCCATTGAAAAGGCAGCTCTCGAAACGCTGCCGCCCGGAGAGGCCGAGCGCTTGCACCTGGTGATACAGGCTCTGAGTGCGTCCGGCCCCGGCCCCATCAAGTCAGTTCACCTGGTTGACCCGCCCGAGGACTTCCCGCTTCTCTGGCGGCAGGTGCTCGAGCGCCTGCCAGCGGTCGAAGTCCGACTTCCCGAGCCACAGGGGGAAGGCCAACTCCGTGCGTTGCAAGAGCAAGCCCTAGCCGTTGTGGCTGGAGGCTCCGCGGGCAATCTGACCGTGCAAACCGACGGGAGTGTCTTGCTGGTGCACGCTCTCGCGGCCACGACCGCCGAACACTGGTTGAGCGCACAACACTCGCACCAGCCCGGCGACCGGCTGATCCTGGCTGAGGAGGCCGGCGACTCGCTAGATGTGTCGCTGTCCGCGACCGGCGGGGTCAACTGCGGGTTCGAACGCCCTAGTCAGCTCCGCCCAGCCCTACAGGCACTAATCCTTGCCTTGGAAATGTGCTGGGAACCAATAGACATGAACCGACTGCTGGATTTCCTGACGCACCCAGTTGGCCCATTCAGTCGTCCTGCGAGAGGCAGGCTCGCTCGTGCTGTCGCCAAGCAGCCTGGAATTGGGAGCGAAGCCTGGACGGCGGCTAAGGCCAAGATCGCAGCGGGTAACGATGCCCAGAAAGTAGCAGATGAAATTACCTTCTGGCTGGAGTCAGAGCGCTGGTCACGCACCGATGGAGTGCCGGTCGATGCACTGATTGCTCGCGTCGCCCGGATGAAGGAGGCTATGCGGCTTCGCCTCTCAGGTGAATCCGCTGATGCGGCGAGCTTTACGGCGGCGCATAGCCAATGTGCGGCCGTCCATGAAGCATTGATCGAGCTGGCTCGGCAAGGGTTGGCCACGGTGCTGCCTCGGCAAGTCGAGCAGTTGGTCGCCCACGCCACGCCCGCAGGGGCAACCAACCCCGCAGCGGTTTCCCATGTCGGTTGCATGCGCTCGACCAGCACCGCAGCCGCGTGCATCGAAGCAGCTGATGAGGTGATCTGGTGGATGCCATCTACGCCTGCCCTGCCCTCGCCTCTGCCTTGGTCTCCTGCCGAGGTGAACGCTCTTACTCAATTAGGTGTGCAGTTGCGAGACCCGGCGCGTGAGCTTGTATCGTTAGCACTGAAGTGGCTGCGGCCACTACTTGCTGCGAGAAAAAGATTCATCATTGTCTACCCTCCCCCCGGTACAGAAGTACATCCGATTCGCCAGCTTCTTAAGAAGCTCGTACCGGATATCGAGTCCGCTTCGCTTGACCTGGACATTGCACTCGACTCCACACTTCTCGGGGTAACCGCTGAGGTGCTTGCACCTAAGTCGCTGCCAGCTACTCCACGACACATCCAACTCCCTCATCCCGTGCAGCTCGGCGACGCTTTACAGTCGTTCACTACGCTCAACGAACTCTTCAATGACGCAGCCCTATTCGTTCTGAAACGAGTGGCGAAGCTGGATCCGACCTCCGTCCTGGCGGTGGATGAGGACAACCGCTTGCTGGGTATCCTCGCTCATCGTGTACTCGAGAAACTCTTCGCGCACAACGATGCCTTGAGTTTGTCAAACTCCGATGCCCTTGCGTGGTTCCGCGCCGAAGCAGACTCGCTCTTGCTGACTGAAGGCGCTGTACTACTCATGCAGGGCGCAGGAGTAACGCAGCAGCACTTCCGGAAGGTTTGCGAACTAGCCATCTGCAGTCTCCTCGATCACCTCAGGCTCGCTGGTGCCGTTCAGGTTCAGACGGAGGTGGAGCTCAGAGGAACCTTGGGAGCAGTCCCGCTGATCGGCAAAATTGACCTCTTGGTCACGCTTGGTGACAAGCGAACTGTCGCCGTGGACATAAAATGGAGAGGCGATACCTACTACGCCGGGCTGCTTCGCTCTGGTGAACACCTACAGTTGGCCCTCTACTCCAGCCTTATAGAGCAAACAAGCGGTGTCGCACCCGCTGCGCTTGGCTACTTCATCCTAGAAAGCGGCGGACTGTACATCAGCGCTGCCGACATTTTCCCAAAAGCGCAGGTTAGAAGACCGCCGGACGGCGCAACCGTCTCCAGCATACTAGACCGCGCGCGCGCTACGTGGAAATGGCGCAAGGAACAACTGGATGAAGGGACCATCGAAGTCGTTCCGGAAGATCCGAGCGACGAGTTCCAGGGCCCTGAGGGAACCCTTCCGGTCAAAGGTCCAAGCAAATGGGACCGAGACCACCTTATCTTGCTGGGAGGCTGGAAATGATGAACAACATCGAATTCATCAGTGCGGGCGCCGGCAGTGGCAAGACCTACAAGCTGACTGAAACACTCGCCCAAGCCCTAGAGTCGGGCACAGCCCGCCCTCACGCCATCTTGGCCACGACCTTCACCGTGAAGGCCGCTACCGAGCTGCGTGAACGCGCTCGCTCCTGGCTGCTTGAAAAGGGACGTATCGACCTGGCCACAGCTATTGGCCAGGCCCGCTTGGGCACCGTCAATAGCGTTTGCGGCCAGATGCTCAAGCGGTTCTGCTTTGAGCTGGGGCTTTCTCCCGATCAGACTGTATTGGGCGAAGGTCAATCCAAGAGACTGCTCAAAGCTACACTTGCAGAGTCGATGGAAGCCGACGCTCAAACGGAACTGGTTCGGCTCACAGAGCGGTTCGGTATCGAGCAGGCGGACTGGTCCAAGACTGTTGAGGCTGTCGTTAAGGCCGCGCTCGACAACGATATCGGGCCGGATGAACTTCGAGTGATGGGTTCCCAGAATGCAGACGCGATGCTCACGAATTGGCCTACTCCGGCTACGGGGGTGGATCCGACCGAAGCATTGGCGACTGCGCTGGCCGAAGCGTACAGGGGAGTGGCGGCATACGTAGAACAGCAGCAAGCTGCCGATGTCAAAGTTGCAGACAACCTATTAAAAGGCCTAGAGGGACTCCAGAAGCTGGATCGACTCTTCCGTGAAGGCCGCTGGAGCTGGCCAGACTGGATCGGTGCAGCCGGGTTCGACGCCGGCGCCAAAGTCAGAGATATCGTAGCACCAGTCAAATCCGCAGCGCAGGCCCATGAGTCTCACCCGGCTTTTCATGCCGAGGTCCGCCAGTACCTTGACCACGTCTTCAACCTAGCCGCCGACGTTCTCAATGCATATGAGCAGGCTAAGAAGGCGCTGGGTGCCGTCGACTTCAGCGACCAAGAGGTGTTGCTGCTACGTGCGTTGAGGACAAAGCCAGCTGTCCGTGAAGTCTTGGCTGCAGAACTGGATCTGATCATGATTGATGAGTTCCAGGACACCAGCCCGCTCCAACTGGCGCTTTTCATCGAGCTGGCCAAGCTAGCTAAGAAGTCGGTGTGGGTCGGCGACCCCAAACAGGCTATCTACGGCTTCCGCGGTACTGACGCAAGCCTCATTTCCGGCGTTCTCAATGCCATCAAGGACTGGGGCGGAATCGTAGGGAAGGCCCTGGACACTTCCAGACGCTCCAACGAAAGCCTGGTCTCGCTCACCAACGGTCTATTCAACTCTGCATTTGAGCCCGAGCTGACGCCCGAGCAGGTTCGGTTGCAGTCACTGCGCAAGGACATTCCGGACCAGCCTGCGCTATTGAACTGGAACTTCGAGAGCAGTCGAAACGACTCGGATTACCTATGTCTTGGTCAGGCCATCCGCGAGCTGTTGGAATCCGGGACCAAGGTCGAAGACAAGGACACCAAGGGGCTCCGCCCGATTCAGGCCGGCGATATTGGAGTGTTGTGTCGCTACAACGACCAGGTCGAATTTGCCGTCACGTCACTCACCCGCTGGGGCATCCCGTCAGCCAGCCCACGCTCCGGCTTGTTGGGGACTGCCGAAGCCATCTATGTCATGGCCTGTCTGAGGCGTATGAACGACCCAACCGACACTGTCGCCACGGCGCTGGTTATAACACTGGCCGACAGCACTCCGATCGAAACCTGGCTTGCAGACAGGCTGCAGCACCTCGCCACGGATGAGGCCAAGCCATACGAGTGGCTGACGACGGGCGATAGCGCTCATGAACTGATCGCCCGATTGGAAAAACTGCGCCCGACGCTAACGGCTTTGACGCCACTGGAGGTGCTACGACTTGCCGCTGCTGAGTCCCAAGTAGCAAGACTGGCCGGCCAATGGTCCACCTCCCCCCATGAGAGCCGCAACCGGATGTCAAACGTCGAGGCACTGGTTGAGCTCGGAAAGACTTTCGAGGACGAGTGCGTCGCCGCGAAGCGGCCAGCGACGGTAAGTGGCATGCTTCGTTGGCTGGATGAACTCGCTAGTCAAGAGGATGATAATCGGGCTACTTCTGCAGGCAACGCAGTCTCGGTTCTCACTTATCACGGGGCAAAGGGACTGGAGTGGCCAGTTGTCGTGCTGACAAGCCTCGATGCGATAGCACGTACTTCGCTTTGGGGCGTGCGCGCGAGGACAGTTGGAGGCTTCGACCCGCAGCAGCCACTCGCCAACCGCTTCGTCCACTGCTGGTTAAAGAGCTGGGGCAAGCGGTCCCAGCCCCAGGCCGCACTCAATGCCGAAGCCAGCGTAACTGGCCAAGCCATGCAGGCAGAGGCATTGGCGGAGAACAAGCGTCTTCTATACGTGGGCCTGACCCGCGCACGTGACATAAACGTAGCACTATCTTTCGTGCGTAAATCAGGATCGGGCCGCGCCTGGGTTGGCGAGATTCAAGGCGCAGCCGAGCTGTTGTTCGGTGACTCAGAAATCGTAACGACACCCGAAGGCAAGCAGCTCTCCAGACTATCGAAGTCCTGGAGCAAGGATGAGTGCTCAGCGGAGCCACCTTCCACAGCCCCCGAGGCCTGCCACTGGTTTACAGCTCGTCCGCGCGTGCAGGCCGAACCTTTGTGGCACCGACCGAGTTCTGCTTCGGGCGGTACATTCACAGTTGTCGAGACCGACGCCGTCGGAGTTCGGCTAAGTCTGGCAGGCAAGCCCGACATGGCATCGCTGGGCACTGCGCTCCACCTGTGCATCGCACGCGCCGGCGTGCTTGGCGGTATTTCTCCCCCTGACGTCGAGCGCATCCTGAAGATCTGGGCCGTGGCTGATTCTGTAGATAAGGATGCCGTGTGCACCCAGACCTCAGCGTTCCAAGCTTGGGTAGCCAAGCGCTGGCCTGACTGTCCCGTTTACGTCGAAGTGCCCATCGAAGCCAATGGCCCTAACGGCACTCGTATCCGGGGCCGCATCGACTTGCTGGTTGAACTGCCAGATAGTTGGATTCTCATGGACCACAAGTCGAACCCCGGTGGCTCAGCCAGAGACCAGGACCTGGTGGCGGAGCACGGCCCGCAGCTCGAGTCCTATGGTCATGCCCTTCTCAACGCGACCGGCAAGCCCGTGAGCGAGCGATGGCTCTACATGCCGGTCGCTGCACGAGCAGTCCGCCTCTCCTGACGCTCCCAGAAGCGTACCGGACTTAGTTAAGTAGAAACACGAGGGAAAGCAGAGATGGATGTGAAGTTCCTGTCGGCTTCGCAGACGCAGTCGACACTCATAGCACTGGTTGAGAACTGCGACTCGATGCAATGGGCAGTAGCCTGGGCGACCGAGAACGCGGTCTTCGAGGCAGCGATGAAAGACAGCTCGAAGTTCGAGCACTTCGTTGTCGGCACTCATATGTTCCAGACGCAGCCCGAGGTGCTTGAGCGGGCAGCAGCACTAGCGGCCGCAGCCGTCGTTCCTCCTACGGGCGACCTGTTCCACCCGAAGGTCTACCTGTTTCGTAACGGGCAACGCATACGCTGCGTGGTCGGGAGCCCAAATCTCACGAAGGCGGCGATGAGCCGAAACGTCGAGGCGAGCGTGCTGCTTGATGGCTCGCTCGACGATGCAGTGCTGGTAGAGCTCAGTCGCTTCATCGCAGAAGCGTGGAAGGGGGCGGAGGACATCTCTCACGAGTTCCTCTTTCGGTACCGTCACCAGTACGCAGCTAAGACGGCTGCGCGACAGGAACTGATCAAATTCGCTGACGTTCGGCCACCTTCTAAGCCGAATACCAAGCGCGCGCCACATGACATGAGCTGGGCGGACTACCTCGTGCAGGTCCGAAGCTCATCACACCCGTCTGCGCACCTGTTTAAGGAGCGCTTGGGCGTTCTGACAAAGGCTCGCGCCCTTTTTGCGACTGGCATACCCTACGCGAAGTGGAACGAGGACGACCGCAAGCTGGTCGCCGGCACTCTCGGGCGCAAGAAGTCTCAGCAGCCAGGCGTGGACTACGGGCTTTTCGGGAGCATGGGCGCAAGTGGGACGTTCGCGAACCTGGTCATCGAAGCGCCCACAGATCTCTCCCACGCCCTCGATTTCATCCCGTTGATGGGCGCGGTCACGCAGGGCGACTACGACCGCTACTGCAAAGCGTTCAGAGCAGCCTTCGATCAGGACGGGCGAGTCGGCGGACTACCGACCGCGACTAGGCTCTTGGCGATGAAGCGGCCTGACGCATTCGTGTGCATCGATTCGGCCAACCGGAAGGACTTGTGCGAAAACTTCGGTGTCAGCCCGAGCACAACGAACCTGGAGAACTACTGGCAGCGCATCATTGAGCCGATGCACGGTGATCCGTGGTGGAGACATCCGCAGCCGAGCAATGCGGCTGACGCAGAAATCTGGTTGGGACGCGCAGCGCTTCTGGACGCGATCTACTACACGCCCCGTTGAGCGTGCAGCTCTTCGACTTCCTGCGGACGCAGGACACGTCCATCCCCCCTTGAAACCGCCGAGGTTCACAGATGGTGAAGAAGTCGCTGACTTGGTCATCGTCAAAAAATCTACATCCTGGCAAAGCCTATATAAATTAATAGCTTAAATTTAAATCCAGCCCATCAAACCGCCCTTTTCGCGTATCGCAGTATCACTAGACCACCGCGCTTAAACGTTAAAGCGAAACAATAGAACAACTTTCCGGCGTCAGAAAGCCAACAAAAATCTCTCCAATCTGCGGTTTACAAGACGACATTTACATGGTGATATCTTTGTGCCATTTATGAGTGTCATATCTATCCGTGAAGGGAGTCAACGTGAGCGTCAAGAGCAAAGGCTATCCAGCCACCGCTGTGTCTACGTGGAGCGGCTACGTCTACCAAGGGAAAATTGCACTATATCACTCCCTCAAGTTAATCCATCAGGGCGACTTAGATTTTGAGCTTCAACTAGATAGCAGCGACGATTTCGCCATTTACAAAAGCGGCGCACTTGTAAGCGCTCATCAAGTAAAAGCCAAGATTGGAACGTACAAAAGCGAGTACATCGAGGCACTGGAAAAATCATCTGCTGTCGAGTACGATCGAGTTAAAGGCGTATCACGATACTTCCATGTATCGGTCCAACTCAACGATACCGATGATTACACCGGAAACAACAACGAGCTGGTTAAATTCTACTCGTACGGGAACAACAAATATTGCGGTCTAGGCGAGATCGAAGGCCTCACAAAAGCTGTCATCAAAGAAATATGCAGCAGCAACTCCATCCTGCTAACCGACGAGCTCTTGCACTACAACTACTGCCTTCTGTCTGAAAAGATAAGCACACAAGCAGTCGCGATTCACCGAATGGTACAGGTCGACCGAGAAAAGGCCAACAAGGCAGCGTATGAAAGCCGTATTACAGCTCAGAGCCTAATAGACGATATTGTTAACAAGAACCCATACAACAACACTGAGTATTATGCGATCGATCTGAAGGCAAAGCTGCACAGCCATCTGGAAGACAGACTCGATCAAGCCTTACCTGGTATGAGCGACGCCTCGTACGGGCGAGCGCGTCGGCTCTTCGAACATATTCGGGATTCGGAAGCCAGCGACATGCAGACGCTTTGTCAATTGATAAAGCCATCAGAGCGTTTCTCCAGCATACAAAAAGCAGATATCCGGCGTTATTCCGGCCTTATCGAGGACATGTCGATTGAGCCGATTTTTAAACAATTCCCGCACTATCTGGACAGTGACAAGCGATTCTATCTTCCGACGGCCCTCGACCTTCCCTTCGTTGATGACCACGAGGGTTGCACTGTAGACCTGCTGGGAGAGATGGATACCAACGGAGATTTACTCAAGCTGCTGTTTGAGTACAACAACCTGATCCCCAGCAGATCTTCCGAGTCTTTCATCATCAACACCAAGTTCACGCACCCCAACGACCTTGACGATCAGCAGGTCAGAGACCGCATTGACAGCAACATTCTCAAATCATTTTGTTTAAGCATCGTGACTAAAGAAGACGCAGAGGCTCGTTTGAATGATAAATAAAATTATTGATGAGGCGCTCATTTATCATGGATTCACCAAAGACTTTGAAACCGACCTTACGAGCTTCTACGTTCGGGAATCCGGCTCCGCCATCCGCTTTGCGATTTTGCACAAGCTGGATCACTTACCCAGTCCCACCGAACTAAATGCTCTTATTAATCAATCGGCCCCCGACTCCTTCCTGAACCATCCAACATTCAAGAAAAACTGTGACCTCATCTGCATTCATCACCTGAACCACCTAGCTGAATTCAAAGACCAGGAAGAACAGATTTTTGCGATTGAAGAGGACCCTCACTTCTTCAAGAAATATGTACTTTACTACAGCGATACTGAGCAGCATGCCATCCAGGACTATACCTTCAACGAACTAGTGGCCACTGTCTCGGACAAGAGCCAGTTCAGCAACTACAAGGAAGACCCTCTGGCCGCTACGCACTACAGTGTTGCAGCAAAGATTTTCATCAAGCTTCCTTTTCTTGAGCTCCCGTTCACCCGAGGTGAGCTTATTTCCTTGCGCCTGCAAGCAGCCGACGCCGTAGCCGAAGCAGGCCTTGATGAAACCTACACAATCATCCAGAAACTCACGTCGAATAACGCTGAAGAATTGATCACGGAGCTGATGAGCAATGAAATGGAAAATAGCGCGGATTGAAGTTTCTCGATTCAAGGCTTTTAAACACGTCAATTTGGATCTTGGCACCTCATCGCTGCTAACGCTCGACGGGCCGAACGGGTACGGAAAAACCAGTGTCTTCGATGCTGTCGAGCTGTTGCTCACGGGTCAGATCAAGCGGATCGACAATCTTTTTTCGACATTGATGACGAAGCTCAAAACAAACTATGACGACAACCTCTTCTGGAACCAGCGCACCGATCAAAAAGACCTGAGCATCAAAATCGAATTCCATGATGGGGACAAACGCTTGGTTCTGGCCCGGCATGCGCCCGTAAAAGCGTTCGACAAGAAATCGAACAACCGAGCCGACAAGTTCAAGCACTTCAAGCTGTATGAACTCCCCGATTTCGAATCGAAAGCCTTCACGCCGGCCAACCTGCGTGAGAACGAGTTTCTAGACGAAGTCTTCGGCAGAAACTTCCGGGAAAATTTCACCTTCCTCAACTACCTTGAGCAAGGGCAGAACAAACTGCTTCACACGCGGGTAGACGAGCGTAAAGACCAGCTTGGCAACCTGTTCAACATCAACGATGTTGCAGCTGAGATTGAAAATTGCCGCTCACTCTCGACAAGGTTCACAAAATTCCTAGGGGACGAAAAACGCAAAGCTGATGAAGAAGCGCTTAACAATGAGTGCACAGCCCTGCGCGCGATGGTGCAAGCCGATCTGGGAAATATTGATTACAAAAAGCTGTCCACGGTTGAGGTTGGGCCGGGTTGGGATAAGGAAGATCCCTTCCCCACCTACGACTCAGAGATTCACACCCAGTTCTCGAACGCCATTCGCAAGCTAAATGGCCTGCTCCCTCAGAAAGCAGCCATTCGGGTCAGAGCGCAGAATGATGCCATCAATGCGGACATCGAGTCGCACGCGGAGTCGCTGAGCAGCTTGGCACTGCTGGGCACCGACTTGAACAAACTAGATGACCTGGAACAGATCAAAAAGGAGCTCGACGGGCTCGATAAAGCAGCCAAAATCGTCAAGAAAGGTGCTTCCGCCATCACTGCTGAGCAGGCACGAACACTGCCAAGTTGGGCTGCTGGTCGACTTGAATGGTTTGAAGAGCAAATCAAAGCGCGTAATGACCTGAACATCAAGAACACAGCCAATGACAGCGCCGCTGCCGAACTGGCCCGACTGAAGCAGCAGTTGCTTGATGAGCACGCCAAGCTCTATCCGGACGACAAGTTTTGCCCGTTGTGCGGGAATGACTGGAAAACTCACGTTGCAATGCTCGAAGCGATTGAGGTCAGAGCCCAAAAAATCTCTGACACCTTAGGAAAGGATGGGAAGGCACTCGTCGCGCTGACCACTGCGATGACCACTGAGTTGGGCACCATTGATACATTCATTCAGGGGCGCGAAGCGATCCTGAAACCTGGGTACAACGAGGCACTGCATCAGGCACTGGCCAAAGTTGAAACCCGCCTCCCTGCAATCCAGCAGCTCCTGGAACGGCTCAGGGGCGAAGGCATTCTGATCACCTTCACATTCAACAACGACGAAGTGGTGACAGAGGCTCGCCTGGAAGAACTGCGAAAATCGATGCACGCCAAGAAAACGGACGAGACAGTGGTGCTCCCTGACGATTGGCGGCAAACCATCGAAGCAGTCTTCAAGGACTTGCAGGATTTTTACATTTTCGACGCTCAGGATCTGGCAAAAAAAGAGCTCTACATCACGATCAAAGCCAACGAAGCGCAGAGCAGCCGACTTCAAAAATGCCTTGAAGAACTGCAGAAAATGCAACGCGAGACGGAGGCCGCCACCAGAGCAAAGGGCAAGGTCATCCAGCTGCGCGCTACCTTGGAGAAAGCGGAGCAGAAGTATGCAGATCAGACCATCTCGGAGATCGAGCTCATCTTCCACATCTACAGTGGGCGACTGATCCAGAACTACCAACGCGGCCTGGGGTTGTTCATCGAGAGCCGAGATGGCAAGCAGCTCAGGTTCCTGACGGCAGAAAAATCTGAGCATGACGCGGTCATGTCCATGAGCACGGGCCAGGTGTCGGCGCTGAGCCTGGCCTTCTTCCTTTCGCTCAACAAGGTCTACGCAGAAGTCCCGCTTATCCTCATCGACGATCCATCCCAATCTCTAGACGAGGTGAACATCGCATCTCTGACCGACCTGCTCCGCTGTGAGCTCAAACATAGCCAGTTGATCGTGTCGTCGCACGAGGACGATATCTCGGCGTACATGCGCTACCGCTTCAACCGGGCCGGTCTGACGACGAGCTCGCTCAACATGCAACGCTTGGCCAAGCAAGCGTCCTAATGGTCACCGCGTAGCAATTCAGCGACAGGAGTAACCGGAGCGAGTCATCGATACTGACGCCTTCGATGTCGGGGTGCATGGAGCGCCCCGGGTACATCAATGCTGCGACATTACTAAGCAAGATCAATGATGACTGCGCGAAGCCTTCGATATCCAATGCTTATTGTCCGCAGCCCGCACAACGATCATTTTGTCGCTAGCCTACGACTGAGCGGCTGCAGATAAATTATCGATAGAGGCTTTGTTTAAGCCTAGTTCATAAGGCTGGGATAAGAGTTGCTCAAGCCCTATGCCCTCTTGTGGCAGACAGTCGCCCTCCTTCCACACATCGTGGACTTCCTGAGCGAGTTCAGGTATCCACGAAGTAACCGCTTGGTTGTCACCTGCGTAAAGGATGGGCAGTGGCCTGTGGCGACCGATAGTCAGCAGCTTTCGGTAGAGCCAGATCGCCGGGTACAGCTGGGTCTTATGCTTAGAGTTGTATCGCAGCGGTATTGAAACACCCTCGGGGTCCAGATCTCCGAAGTATTCCGCTCCGTCACCGTCAACCTCCCTGATGACTTCATCCAGCGCTGTACCCGTCGACGTAATGGCGCTACCCGCGCCATATACGACGGCCGCGTAGCGATGTGCGGTGTCGTTCCATTCGCCAAGGCTGAAGAACGTGTGATGGTTCTCCACGACCAGCACCGGCCGCCCTGGTTTGCCAGGCTGCTGTCGGTAAGGCAAGGGAAGGTCCACCTTTCTGGCACCAATCGCCGACAGAGCAAGCCTGCCGCCAAAAAGTGCATTGGATCGCACCCTGGCATCGAGGTATTTCTCATCGCCGAACATCTCAAGCGATCGCTCGCGCAACGGCACCGTCATAAAGCGCCCCTTGCGGCGGATGAGCCATTCGTTGACGACCTTGGCAGTCACCTTTTCGCTTTCCGTCAATTGCATCCAAAACCCCAATTCCGGCATCCAGGAAACGGTTGTCCAGTCTGGTTTCAACACCGAGATCGTTTCAACGATGACGGTGATAAACATGGGCATGGCCGGATTGCCAATCCGCTCGAAACTGCGGGGAGAAGGAAGTCTCAGGATGTCTTGCTCATCTCCAGCCCTAAGGGCTTCCATGAGTAACCTATCCCGATTGGGATACTGTTGGAGCTCTGGATGGTGTTCTATCCAGAGGCTCCTTAACTTCAGCAGCTCTATGCGCTTTTTACGGCTGCCGCGCAACGCTTCAAAAAAAGCAATGTTCATCAATTTGTACCTGCTCTTTGCACCACAGTATTGAAGGTTGCAGTCGCCATCTGAATGTGAGATCGCCCACTTTTCACGCCCTCCTTGCGCAGACGGATCACCCGCTGAAAGCCGGCAAGGATGTTCACATCCTTCATGGCTGTGAAGAAAATCAACTGCACACCAATGGCCTCGGCCAGCATGATCTGTACATCAATCAACGCCCGGGTCTGTACCTTGGCAAACGGATTATCAAGAATAAGGGGACACCCGCCTCCACGCTTAGTGACGGCCTGATGGGTACGCCGCAATTGGCTCATCATCAGGTACATGAACATGGCGATGACCACCCCTTGGCCACCAGACTTTTTCAGCCTCCCGGCATCCTGGTACTGGTGATCAGCATTCTGCTCCATTTGCAATAATTGCAAACCGAACGCGCGTTGTGGGGAAAGGTTAATCATGCCGGCTGCGACCAGGTCCGCGCCGTGTTCAGGAATGACCTTAGTCTCTATCAACGCGTTCAAGTAATGCCGAATAGAAGCCTTTCCGGTTTCCGTCGAAACACCTGTAATCGGATGACGCATCTTCATGATGACTTTGCCACCGACATAGGGGGCGCCTTTTGGCACCATGACCTCGCAAGCTTTCTTCAGGACACTCATGCCCTCTTCTACCAACTGATGCACTTCGCCCACGCAATTCTCAAAGTCGGGCAGCATGCCGTCGAGCTCAGACTGAGAGGCATCCGTACGCTCAACGATCAGCATCATCAGTCGCTCAAAATCACTGCAGGTGGTTTCAAATGAGTTGCTCGACAGCTCGTGCGCGAGGGCCGGATCGACTTCCTGCACGGCCTTTGATTTCACCACATCAGTAAACCCTACGAAGTGCGCCTGAGCCAATTTCCGGGCTTCGTCCAAGCCGCCACTGAGCTGCTTGTGGCGGTCGAGCACCTCGTTCAGTTGTGCATCACCGTCACCTTCAAGCTCAATAAACTCGGGAGCGGCAGCCTCATGAGGAACCGCAGAACTGAGCATTTTCTTATGTTTGTTCAGCACATCGACATTCTTCTTGCTTTGAGCACGCCCCTGCAATGCTTTCTCGGCTGCTTCTTGATCACAGACCAGACTGGTCTCAAGCTGCTCCGTATTTTCCTGGACCACCACGATGTGTTGCGCCAGTTCATCATCGCTGAGTGACAAGACGTCATCGGAGGGTTGAGGGGGATTGACCTTGGCAAAGAAAGCACGCTTGTCATTGCTGGCCACCGCGTGCGCGTTCGATGACGATAAAAATGCCTGCTCGTACAAACTGACCTGCGCTGCCTGGGTCGAGCGTTCATGTGCCAGATCGAGGTCGAGCAGGTCGATCACGGCCTCTTCGCGCAGATCGGAATAATCAGCCCTGTATTCGCTACGCAGTGTCGCTTCCGTTTCACGCCGTTGTTGAAGGGCTATTCGGCGAGCACCCAATCGGTCGGATTCCGCGGTATCAAAAAAAAGCTTTTCGGTGTCATAGGTTTCGATCAGTGCCTGCAGATTGAAATCATGTTTGAGGATTGCGTTGCAATCGAAACCGGGATCGAAGATCACGGTAACATCCTTACGACTCAAGAGTTGCCTTGCATCGACTGCAAGGTCGAACTGCAATTGCTTCGAGTGGGTGATAATTCCTTCCTTCTGTTCGATCGCTCTCCCAAAGCGGTCACTTTCTGATTCTGCCTCTTCCAGAGAGGCTTGTACCGTTGCCAGCTGCTGCTTCCACTGCGCAAGCGGCTGCTCATACTGATGCGAGTAACGCTCCAGACGCTGGATCATGCTCGCCTGATTGGCGATTTCATTTGGAATCGATTCAATCTCTCCCTCAAGCCCCTTTGCACGCTCCGACACTTCACTGACTTCTTCCAGACACGCTGCCCGCAGGGTCGCGAATGCCTGTTCTTCCTCGTAGTGAGTTTGAATGTTTCGCTCAAGCTCAGCGATTCGCACAGCGCCGAAGCGTTCCTGATAATCCATGAGTTTGTTGGAAGCATCACGAGCATCGCTGCGGCGTTGAATGTGCGCGTCGCGCGTCTCTGAGATTTCAGCGATTCGTCGTTCAAAATCGATCAGCGCTGCGGCCGCGGCCTCTAGGTTATAGGCAGAGTTGTCTTCTGCCGGTATCACGACTCGATCGAATGCAGCAACGGCCACATCAAGGGTGGCGAGGGCGATTGTCACCGGAGTGCTCAGGGGTAAGTCAGCCCCCGCAACAATTTTTCGTGATTTCCCCCACTCTTCAGAGGCCACACAGACGCCGAGAAACCGGGCTGGGTCGGAGGCGACCAGTCGACGGGCCTCATCAGCATCGGGGACCAGGTTTGCAATGTAGGAGTTAGTTGCTCGCGCAGAATGAATGCCAGCGGATCGAAGTAGCCGGACAACTTGATCGACGTCATCACTCTGGCCCGCAAGTTCGGATTCTTCAATGGACTGCCTGGCGCGCTGGAGGTTGGCCAGGCGAATATCCCGCTCCAACACTTCACGATCCATGGATTGGATAAATTCGTTAACGGTGCCCAGCAGAGTCAGGGAGTCAGGATCACATCGCTCGGCTTCGACCACCGAACACAGCAACCGATTTTGTTGAAGGTCTTCTTGAAGGGTTCTGGCATCGCCGACTTCTCTGTTCAGGTTTTGTTGGATGTGCGCTTGCGCTTGGGCCTGTAACTTATGCTGCTCTGCTTGTTCACGAAGACGGCCGATGTATTGTTCATGACCCGCTCGTTCAGCACGCAAAGCCTCAAGGCGGGTTTGCGCTTGGGCAATGGCCGCTGTAATTCTTTCGATCGCAGCAGCTGCGTCATGATCGAACGCGTCAAGTACTCCATCGTCCAGCAAGCCTGTGCGTTGAATCTCGGCATTATTGATGTCGGTCCCGACTTTCGCTTCCTCCAGCTGGAGCGCCCTAATGGATAAGCTCAACGTTTTAATTTGGGCCTTGGCTTGAGCCACTGCCTCAGCAGCCTCCAGCTCAATATTTTTCTGCGCTATGTGTTTGTCGTCGTTCTGCTTGAGCAGAATATCGATAGCGCCACGAAGCAGCGCTCCCTGCGTTTCGAGCTTTTCCTTGATCGGGCGCAAGCCCTCAACTTCTTCTGCTAGTGATTGTTCTTCAATGAGAACGCGTTCATGGGCGCTGATGATTTTCTTGTACGAAATGGCGCCGTTGAGATGCCTCAAACGCAATTGAGCTGCATCCCTACTTGCCTCGGCCTCTTTGCATGCCACTGCAGTGCGATCCACACTGCGCGTGTGCTGTAAAGCATGCATGGAAAGCGTGGATGCTCGCTGATTGACCAGAAGCTCCTGCTTTTCCAACATACGTGGGTTGAGGCTATCGATCACGTCGCTAAAATAAGTGACCTGTTTTTCCTCACTTAAACGAGCCAGCTCCATGGCCGCAGCCAGGCCCGACGCGTGGCGCAACAATCCGGTTCGCGCTTCAAGTGCACGCTCAAAAGCTTTAGACGATTCACCCAGTGGCTTCATGGCTCCCAGGATTCTGGCCAACTGAATAAGCCGCGCTTCAAGACGAGGCTTATTCTGATATTTGTCAGCCACATTCACCACGGTATTGCGTACCGTTTGAGCGCGCTCAGGGTCCATCGTCAGTGCCATGAGCTTACGAACCAGATCCTCTTCATCCTTGAAGGTCAGGAAGCCGCTTTCCAGGCCGCCTTCCTGCCCGTTGAATTGTCGCTGCATGACCAGAAGATCGAGATCCAGTAGCCGCGTAGTAGCAAGGTGCGTGATCCAATCGTGCTGACTGCGGGTCGAGTAAAAGTCTTCAGGGGACTTCCTGTTCATCTGGGTGAGCCATTGATTGAGCTCTCCCATCGTGTTGACTCCAAGCATGCTGACGCCAGGGGCCGGAATATCTTCAAAGGCTATGCCGTGCTGGGATTCAAACGCGAAAAACACCCGATCAACGTCGTTACCGCGTTCAATGACATCTCGCGTCGCAACGGCTTGGGCAATGACCAACTTGTAGTCCTTGCCCCCAGGCAGCCTTGAAGGCATCGACCATTCGATGATGATGAAAGATGGCTTTCCGTCTTTAGCGAAATAGTCATTGAACTGGTGGTTGGGGTTCTGCATGTGCTGAATGAACAGATCCCGGCGCGGCTCGAAGATGCTGAACACATACGACAGCAACGAGGTTTTGCCACCGGTGTTCTCAAGGTTGACAATTGCGTTGACCGCCTCGTGCGTATCCGGCGCAGTGAAGTCGAGCAAGGTCTGGTCGTACCAGGCAGTGGCAGTACCGTAGCGACAAACATGCATTCGGGTAATTTTTTGCATAAAATCCTCAGGCCGTTGCGCCGGAACGCACATAGTCAAATAGTCGCGGTAGCGTCCGTTCACGCAGCTGAATGCGCAGTCGATGGGTGGCGGTGTATTCAACCGCTTCGCCCTCATCCTGGGGCCCCACGTTATTCACCAGCCCGTACTCAATCAGGTAGTTCAGTGCCATGCGCACCAACCCTTCAATCGAGTTTGGCGACGCGCGATCGGCTTGGGGGATCGAAGTAGGCAGGCTGTGAATGTAGCTCCAGCCTGGTCGCAGCTCCTCTCGGGAATAATCATCGGAATCTTCGAGTGCATTCATGCGCCCGGACAAGCCAGTCAAGGTGTCCCTGAACATGGCCAACGTCGCCGGCATTGGAAACCGGCTGTCATCTTCAATCAAAGCGGTCGTTGGATAAAACACCGCGCAGATGGCCAGGAAGCTCAGCGCCAGCGCGACACGCTGGTCTTCAGACAAGTTTTTGCGTAGATCACCAAGTCGAATCGAGAAGCGACTTTCCTTGCGTGCCGGGGCGATGATCAAGCCACGCTCGCTGACATCGAGCACCATCAGTTCCATCCCTTCAGCAATTTGCGCAAGGACCTGCTGCAGTTCTGGGCTAGCACGGTACCGAGCCAATAGCTCGCGATACTCCACGTCATTGGCCGGGGTCGCACTTAGATTAAGTGCCCGATAAATCAGACGTGCTGCGGCGCTGTTCTGGTTATCCAAATGAACCTCCTAAACCTTTGTCTTGACGTCGAATCTGAGGTTGTCGCCTCGGACCACCCAGGTTTCGTATTCACCATCGAGCACCGCATGGTGGTTTTCAAATTCTGATTCGCTGTCGGGGAAGCTGCGGTAAAGGCAGAACGCAATGCACTGCTGCTCAATCGCACTGAAGCCTTCGTTCGCTCCCGCATCTATCAGTTCATCAATCCGCCAAGAACGGTTTTCTTCAAATTTTGCGGATAGCCATTGAGAAATTTTGACAACCAATTGATCTGGAAAAGGATCCGGCCAGACCTGGAACGGCTCGATCTCGTCGTCATCCTCGTCGTCATCTGCGTCCTTGGTTAACTGACGTCGCTCCAGCAGGATGCTAAGCAGGTTCGATAAATCAGGTGTTTTGGGAAACACTGCCGGGAACAAACTGACAATTAGCTCCTCGGCCGCCACAGCCAACTGCGCGCCTGGGCGGATCATTGCTTGCGGGAGAAGATGTGTCTCAAGATCAGGAATGCCGGAAGATTTGCGGGCACGAAACGCGGCTGTCTGAGCTTCGATGAAACGCCCTTCGGCGCTGCTGACCTCCAGCTGCAGCCGGGCTCTTACGTTGCCTGCCTTCGACAACAAGTCATGCAGGCTTGAAAGCTCTAGCTTGCTCTTGATGTTTTCTACTTCACCAATCTTGTTGCGAATCGCCATGAGCAATCGCCCCTCTTCCTCCTGGCGAGCTTTGACATGCTGGCGGGAGTCGTCTAATCGAGGCTTGATGTCCGTAGTCCATCTCACCGTTCCCGGTGCGCGAATCGCCTGAGTAATTTGCCCATGAATGTGTTGCCGATGCTCAATGGAAAGCACCATGGCGCGTTTGGCGAACTCCGCTGCCTGCTCAAAACGCCCCCTCTCGATCAGGATCTGCAGCATCTTTTCCATGAGAATCTGCTGATCTTCAACGTCCACATTCAGCATGCCGATCAGAAGCAAATAACCCTCCGGTGAGGGGCGATACCGATAGACGTCATCAAGATCCGGCTCAAGAGTGACCAGGCGAAAGCGGTACACGAGGGTTTGCAGAGTGGGGGCGTGAAAGTAGGTGAATTCGAATTCTTTATAGTTCTCGGCTTTATTACTCAGGCAGCCAATCACGACATCGGCTGCCTTTGCACACGCTGAGCTGGTTTTTTCTGGCCGGATCCGACTGATCAGTGAACTCACATAGGAGTGCACATCCGCCATGCTGTACCCCGCGCCAACTGCGGATCCCTCCATCATGAAATTGAGGGTGGCCATGCACAGGTAGTGGGTGTCCAGCCCATCAAATAGCGGCTCTCCAGCCTCGTCTTGATGGAAGTTACGAGTCGCATGGAGCTGGTTCATTGGTTCCAGCAACCGCTGATTTCGCAACTGAGGCGATAAGTCGATCAACTCGCTCTTGGGCTCGCCCAGCGAATCGGATGCATCGGGCAACTGTTCGTTTGGCATGGGGCTTTCATCTGCTCAGTAGAGAGGTCAACGCCACTCTTAAATGGTCATCAATTTGATAAGCTTGCAGGAAGTCTATTGATGATGGTGTAGTATGGCAATCCCCTTCACTACAAAAAGTTCGACCATGCTTGAGAACCTCAGTCAGCCACAACGAGACCGTCTCGCCTTCATAGATCTCAGATTGCGCATGCTGGGTGAACTCAAGCGTCAGCACTTGATCGAGCGCTTTGACATTCAGGAAGCGGCGGCCAGTCGCGACATCGCGCTGTACAAAACGCTCAGTAAACACAACCTGGTGTATGACGCGAGTTCGCGCCTCTACAAAGCCAGTGAATCCTTCAAGAGCCTATTTGACCCCACCGCGGAACACGCGCTGATCTGGATCACCAAGGGGCTCGGTGACGGGGAACCCAGAAACACCACGCCTGGGATTACGGTCGATTTTCCCGATCAGCTGACGTGGCCGAAGCTCGATATCCTAGGCCACGTCACCCAGGCGATTCACCAGAAATGCCCCCTGCAGATTGATTACGAGTCGCTGAACGGATCCAGCCAGCGCGTCATCGTGCCTTTTTCTCTGGTCGACAATGGACTTCGCTGGCACGTCCGTGGGTTTGACAGGAAGTCGGGCGAGTTCCGAGATTTCGTCATCACCCGGATCCGCAAGGCAAGCCCTCTTCCCGATGATGCCGTTGCTGTTCACGAGACGAGCGATCAAGACATTCAGTGGACAAGGATCGTTGAGCTGACACTTATCCCTCACCCTGATCAACCGCGACCGGAAGTCACGCTCATGGATTACGCAATGGTTGATGGAATGCTGTCGCTGAAACTTCGGGCGGCTACGGCGGGCTACACCCTACGTAAGTGGAGCGTGGACTGTTCACCAGATCACAGTCTAAGGGGGCCAGAATATAGGTTGTGGTTGTCCGATCCCTTGGCACTGTACGGTGTCAAGAACGCGATCCTTGCTCCTGGTTATGTCGCACCTGACGCGCGCGAATTTTGAATTGGATGGTAGGTGGCTCTGGCGACGGTCTTCTCGTTTGGGTGCTCAATCGGTCCATTTGACTTCAAACTAATAACCTTATCGCTCTGCAGGTAAAAGCCATTGACGATGATCATTCAGCTACCCGTGTTCTAATCACGGCTATTCCGTTAGCTACCGTTGATATGTTCGATCAAAACAAAGGCAAGCTCCTATTCCACCGCATCGACACTAAGGCACTAGACGCCCCTGATGTAATCGCAGAGCCAAGGCCGGCGTCGGCATAAGCGGTACCTGGGCACGCGGGCGCTCGCATTCGACCGCCCGCGTGCTGCGCCTCGCTACCCGACACGTGTCGAAACCGAACCGGTCACTTTGCATTAGCAGGGCCGAACAAGAATTGGGCTGCGCATAACCTGCTTTGGTTTCCAGTTCACCGAGGGAGAACCTCTGAACGTGTCACTTCCCTCCCCCCCCAGCCAACCCCAGTTTGGGCGTACACTCAAAGCCACCCAGAGCCATACTGGATTTCGTCAGGAATCGCCATTCGTGATCGCTCATGTACGGCGTCTGAGTGGGGGCAAAATTGGGGGCATATTAAGATTTTTTCAAACTGAAACTACCGAGCTAGAGCCAAGTCAAAATGTTTTTTGGGGACCCCGATAGTTTGTAATCGAAGTCCCCATCAAGCTTCAAAAAAAACCTTTAATAACATTGCATGACCGACTAACCCAGTGCGCCGCAGCTTGTCTGGCTCCCCTGAGTTCAAAACCGAATCAGCGGCAAATTTTGGCTCGTTAAGTTGATTGTCACATCCTGAACATTCCGCAAATCAACCTTCTCTGAGTTTACTCATGTTCTGATCTTCGCTTGGTGCAAACCTCTCCTCACCCGCTACGGGTACCCAGCCGTTCAACGGTGTCAGGAAATGCAGTTCAAAACGACGTGACAGGAACGCCCATTTTCCGTTCCGACGTTCAAACCTGTCGTGATACAACCCGCTGACTTGGACCGGGCCTTTTTCAGTGTCGACTCTTCGTGCCAGATTCCGCTCAGGAGCGACACGTCGATGCGATCGAAGGCATTGGCGTAGGCGCTGATCAGCGACTCGATGGCGGCGCGACCTCCAGGGCGTCCAGTCGGGTGTTCAATTCTTCACTGTTCATGTTGAGGTGTCCTGCGGGGGGCTTCGCAAAAGCGACAAAAGCAACCCTCTGCAAGGGTTGCACCAGGTTCGATCGGGAGGTCAGATCTGCGACAGCCCGCCGTCGACCATCAGTTCCACCCCGTTGACATATTTCGCATCGGCGGATGCGAGGAACAGCGCTGACGAGGCGATTTCTTCAGGTTGGGCCATGTATCCCAGCGGAGTGATCTGCTCGACATGGTGGCGCAGCGCGGCAATGTCGCTTTCGCTCATCTTCAAGCCGTTGTCCATCAAAGGAGTGCGGGTGAAGCCAGGGCTCAGGACATTCGTTCGGATCTTGCGGCCTTTGAGTTCGTTGGCCCAGGTCCTGGCGAAGGACCGCACGGCAGCCTTGGATGCGTTGTAGAGACTCAGTCCTTCCATGCCATTGCTGGAGCAGATAGACGCCGTCAGCACAATCGAAGCGCCGTTTTTCAACAAAGGCATCAACGTCTGAACAGTAAAAAACACGCCCTTCACGTTAATGTCGAAGAGGTTGAAGTACGCCGCCTCGGTGGTCTCGCCCAGCGGGTTCTTTTCGCAAATACCCGCGTTGGCAAACACTGCGTCCAACTGATCGTTGCGCCCCTCAATCGTCGCCTTGAGCTGATCGAGATCGGCCTGGCGCGCGACATCGGAAATAACCGCGATCGCTCTATCGCCAAGCCTGGCCACCGCAGCCTCCAGCGTGGCTGCAGAACGCCCAGTGATGTAAACACGCCTGGCGCCCTCTGCAATCAAACCCTGCGCAATCGCAAACCCGATCCCGGTGGATGCGCCGGTGACCACTGCCACCTGACCAGCGAATTTACCTGACATATCTGACTCCTCAGTCTCGTTTGTGTGGACCGACTGGAACCACAGTGCGGCCATTTTGAGAGGAATCAGGCACTCGACGGCACTGCCATAAATGAACGCTGGGCGTTCAATTTTGTGAGGCGTCAGCCCAAGTTTGATCGTTTAGATTGGGCCCCATTGATTCGGGGCATGACCCGCCATCGTGAATATTCTGGAACCGAAGGGTTCCAGGCAGGAGACCTTATGCCACAGACAAAAATCGCCCCACCGGAACCGCGGCGCTGGTTGATGTTCGCCATCTTATTGGTCGGTGCGTTTTTACCGCCGCTGGATTTTTTCATCGTGAACGTGGCGCTGCCCTCGATCCAGCAATCGCTCGGCACGGCCTCCTCCGCCGAACAGTTGATCATTTCCTCGTACGCGGCGCTTTATGCCGTGACACTGATTACCGGCGGACGGCTGGGTGATATCTACGGTCGCATGAGAATGTTTTTCCTTGGCCTGGTTGGTTTCGCAGTTGCCTCACTGATCTGCGGCGTCGCCGAGTCACCTTGGGTGTTGATCGCCGGACGTTCGCTGCAAGGCGTGACGGCAGCCGTCATGGCGCCCCAGGCACTCGCTTCTGCGCAGGCTATGTTTCCCGAGTCCGAAAAGCCCTTGGCGCTGAGTCTCTATGGCGCGGTCTTTGGGCTGGCGTCAGTAGCCGGCCAGGCACTTGGCGGGATATTGATAGCGCTCGACTTGATGGGCTTGGGGTGGCGGGCGATATTTCTGGTTAATCTACCGATTGCGTTGCTGGTCATTCTGATCGCCATTCCCGTGGTCAGGGAAACCCGCGCGCAACAGACAAGCAAGCTGGATCTGGGTGGAACCGTCCTGTCCATGGCGACCCTTGGGGCGCTGATCGTTCCATTGATCGAAGGGCGTGAAGCCGGCTGGCCCTTGTGGGCCTGGCTGTCGCTTGCGGCCGTACCGCTGCTGGGCTGGCTGTTCTGGCGCTACGAAGCCCGTTTGCACCAGGCGCAAGGCGCACCGTTGCTTGATCCTGTCGCATTGCGCACGCCTGGGTTGGGCCGGGCACTGCTCGTCGCCCTGACCTTCTACGCGATCGGCGTGTTTTTCCTGCTGTTTTCCATGTATTTACAGGGAGCGCTGCATACGAGCCCACTCAATGCAGGCCTGATCTTCCTTCCTTTTGGCGCGGGATTTTTGCTGGGCCCGCTTTCCACCCCTCAATTCAGGCGTTTCCTGGGGGCTTACGTGAACCCCGTCGGAATGGGGCTTGAGGTGCTGGGGTTCATGCTCCTGGCCTGGCTCGTGGCGCACACACCGATGGCCGTCACGCCCCCTGCGCTGCCCCTCGCCGTCATTCTGTTTCTGATCGGTTTCGGACAAGGACTGGCCCTGCCGACATTGATGCGAATGATCACAGGACGCGTGGCGCCCGCGTATTCCGGCATGATTGCGGGCATTGCCAGTTCTACCCTGCAAATCAGCACATCACTGAGCGTGGCGATAATAGGCGGCATTTTCTACACCCTTCTGGGCACGGATACGGACGCGGCCGCCATCACTCACGCCTTCACCGTTTCCGTACTCTGCATCGCGGCATGCCTGGCCTTGGGCGCGGGACTCAGCCTAAGCCTGGCGCGCCAACCAGTTGCCCAATTGCAAACGGCAGCCCTGCGCCCAGTAAAGTGAATCATCGGCCCTGCTGCGAGCCGATCATGCTCGAGGCAAGGTCGGCAAGGGCACGAAGACTGTCCATCTGCCGCATGTCCTGGTGGTAACCCATCCAGATGTCGCGACCCGGTGGCGGTTCATGCGGATCAATCAGCCGCAGCGCCGTCAACTGGTCGCCCAGGACGCGAGGCAATACGGCGACACCCTGCCCTTGCGCGCACATGTGCGCCTGGGCTGTGCGGCTGCTACTGGTGAACACCTTACGGGCCAGAGGGTAACGTTGCTGCAGCCATTGCACATCGGGATAGTGAGACTGGGCAACACTCATGGTGATCAAACCCACCCCGTCGCCCTGCGGCTCGGGGTCAGCGGATCCGACGGCCGCGTATAACCCGTAGCTCAAGGTAGTCAGTTTGCGGTGGACAATATCGGGTTCGGTGAAAGGAACGATCCGAAAGGCAATGTCGGCATCGCGACGAGCCAGGTCAAACAATCGATGTCCTGCGATGACCTCGGGCACGATCAGCGGATAACGTCGTCCCAGTTCATTCAGGACCGGGGCCAGCACATAACAGGCGAACCAGTCGGCGCAAGAAATGCGCAACACACCTTCTGGCTGTGCGCTGTCCCCCGCAAGGCGCCTTTCGATTGCCAAGGCACTTTGCTCCATTTCCTGCGCCAGACTGAGCAGCTTTTCTCCGCTGTCGGTCAGAACCAGACCCTGGGTGGTACGCAGGAAAATGGGTTGGCCACTGGACTGCTCAAGCACCTGCAAGCGTCGCCCCACGGTCGGATGGCTGACACCCAACTGCTTGGCGGCAGCGCCCAGCGACCCGCTGCGGGCAATCGCGAGAAAGACCCGCACATCACTCCAGTCCATGCGTTACCCCGTACAAAAAAGAACAGTGAGAGTGCAGCGATGGCACTGCCGTAGCAATCTCAGGCCCGACATACTGCTCTGCATACACCTTCGTTGAAACACCAACCGGGGACTGCAAATGTCGACTTTCGGGAGTCGCGTACGACCCCTTCAACCTGACCGCAGGACCCTGACGTTCATTAAATCAAACACTGAAAAGCTTCCACAGTATCGCGTAAGGCATCTCATCATCAGCAATGTCATGCGACCGAAAATAATAAACAGCCGATGCGCTTTCCAAGCCTTTATGAACAAATGCACCGTCAGACATAACACGATAAGAGGCGTACTCCATTAACCTGTCAGAACCAAGAGCGCCAAGCGCCTCTTTTATCTGACGGTAGGTCGCACCCGCCTTCGATCTGCACAGCGACGACCACTCTTTCACGTTATCTGCCTCTAGCCTATTGCGGCCATTGATTATCCAGCCTTCGACCCTGCCAGCCTTGAGTGCACTCTCCGCGGCTGCTTTGGCCGATCCCTCAGGCATATTCTTTACGGAGTTTATGATCTCTGATTGCCAGGCCTGTAACTTTGAATCGGGCAAGGAATTCGGATAGCCCCCGCTGGCGTTGGCGTATCCGAGGTCCGAGGCGATGCGCATCACAGACTCGTTGCCGCTCAGTGTGCCTGACCCGGCAGGTGTATTTGGCAATGCGAGGCAGAAACATAAGACAAACTGCGGCTACCCTGAACACGGCTACCCTGAACACTGTCCCATTCGACAACGGCAAGAATCAGGAGTGATGGAAATGCGCAGTTTTACCCTTCAACGTATCGATCACGTTGTTTTGCGGGTCAAGGACATTGAGCGCAGCCTGGCGTTCTACACATCCGTGCTGGGGTGTGATGTCAAAAAACGCCGTGACGACCTCGGCATGATTCACCTGAGCGCTGGCACATCCATGATTGACCTGGTTGATGTGAACGGGCCGATCGGGCGTCAGGGTGGACAGCCGGCAGGCAAGCAAAGACACAATGTCGATCACGTTTGCCTGCGGGTCGAGCCGTTCGATGAACACGCCATTCTCCAGCACCTGGCGGCGGCCGGGGTATCCGCTGAAGCGGCCGTGATGCGGTATGGCGCGGAGGGAACCGGGTTATCGATGTATCTCAATGATCCTGATGATAATCAGATCGAGTTGAAAGGCCCAGCGGTGCAGGCTTGATGGCTGGAAAGCGTCGAGCCTGAGTCATCATCCGACTGTGCCAGTGAACTTGTGCACGCACCCTTCCCGGTAAATTCAATCTGTTCGACCGCGTTACGGCGCCCCCACCGTCAGGCTCCAGCGCCCTAATCGAAAGCCCCTTCGAGCACCTCATAAATAAGGCCGGAAGCAATAGCCACGAGGATCAGATCGGTGCCCGCCTGCTGCCATTCGTAGCCGTCATAATGCGGCAGCCTGCCCAGCAGGCGCCCATCGAGCTTCTTGGCAATGCCTGGAGGCAGCGGTTTGCCTCGCGCTAACTTCTTCTGTATGCCAGGCGGCAGTGATGGGCCTGGGCTCCAGTAGTCACGATAGCCACCAAGCACCCCCAGGATGCCGCCACGGTCGATACTGGGGCCGTGCCCCCTATCATCGGCGTCTGCGCCTTTGCCCTTATGGCCCTGGTTGCCATGACCCTGGCCGCCCTGTGCGTTGCCCTTTGCGGATCCCTGGCCCTTGCCGTTGCCAGGGTCGGCCACCGCCGCCACCGGGCCCAGGGCCAAAGCGAGGCACGTAACAGCAACCGCCAGCGTGCGGGGTTTGAACATGATCGTCTTCTCCGTAAGGGAAC
This sequence comes from Pseudomonas sp. FW305-3-2-15-C-LB1, assembly GCF_058787615.1. Classification (NCBI taxonomy): domain Bacteria; kingdom Pseudomonadati; phylum Pseudomonadota; class Gammaproteobacteria; order Pseudomonadales; family Pseudomonadaceae; genus Pseudomonas; species Pseudomonas sp. FW305-3-2-15-C-LB1. Next base: position 320,509 of record NZ_JBYSZX010000005.1, read on the forward strand.
CTCCCTTGGAATGTAGTCGACATTGGCGATAAGCAGCGCGCCTGTTTTTCACATAATAAAAATAGGTAATTTTATTTCAGATATAAATAATATTAACTGATAATTAGCTTATTCCAAAAAAGACTTTCCACAAGGTTTTTTATAGATATATCTTCATTTCACAGACCGACCCCATACCTGGCGGAGGACGCATCCACACCCTCCAGGTTACCTCCATGCCCGACATCGCCTTCCCCACGCCCCTCAAGAAATTACCTCTTTCACTCCTGACCGGCTCCCTGCTCCTGACTGCAGCACCCTCTTTTGCCGAAGACGCCAAGCTCGACACCGTCACTGTGATTTCCACCGGTCTGCGTGGCCAGCAACGCACGGTGGCCGACAGCCCGGCGCCGATCGATGTGATCAACAGCGACCAGTTGCTCAAGACCGGCCGCGCCGAGTTGTCCGAAGCCATCGCCAAACTGCTGCCGTCGTTCAACTTCGGCACCAACATCGCCGGCTATAACTCGGTGACCCGCCCGCTGAGCAACCGCAGCCTGGGGCCGGCCTACACCCTGGTGCTGGTCAACGGTAAACGCCGGCATAACGGCGCCACCGGCCAGCGCGGTTCCATCGATAACAGCGGTGCGAATGCGGTGGACATCGACCTGATCCCGGTCAGCGCGGTGGACCATATCGAGGTGCTCAAGGACAGCGCTGCCGCGCAGTACGGTTCCGATGCAGTCGCTGGCGTGATCAATATCATCCTCAAGTCCGGGAAGAGCGGCGGCCACCTGGAGACCAGCTACGGTCAGTTGTATTCCGGCCAGGGCGAGACCATCAAGGTCGCGGGCGACCAGGGCTTCGAACTGGGCCAGGGCGGCTTCTTTCACTTCTCCGCCGATGCGCGCAAACGTGGCAGCGCATCGTGGAACGACAAGGCCGACAGCAGCGTGCGAGCGTTCGCTGACCCAGCCAAGGAAGCGGCCTGGGACCGGGTGGCGATCAAGAACGGCGACCCGGACCTCAAGGCCTTCAACCTGGCCTACAACGCCGAACTGCCGCTGGAAGACCTGACACTGTATTCGTTCTCCACCTACGGCGAACGCGATGCCGAGGCCGCCAACTACTTTCGCCTGCCCACGGGCACGGCGGCAGTGCCCGAGGTGTTTCCCGACGGTTACTTCCCGCTCAACAACATCAAGGACCGCGACTACCAGTTGCTGTTCGGCGGCAAGGGCCTGGTGGCCGACTGGAACTGGGACCTGAGCACCACCTACGGGCGCAACAACGTGCACCACTCCAGCGACCTGAATATCAACCCGTCGCTGGGCACGGCGTCGCCGACCAAATTCGACAACCTGGCGACCTTCCGCTTCGAGCAGTGGGTCAACAACCTAGACTTCACCCGCCGCTACGACAGCCTGTTCAACCTGACGCCGCCGGTGCAGGTCTCCGCCGGCCTGGAACACCGCTGGGAACATTTCAGCACGTTTGCCGGCGAGCGCGAGGCCTATATCACCGGCACCTACCCCGCCGCATCGGGCGCACAGGCGGCGGTGACGATTCGCCAGGAAGATGAAGTCAGCCTGATCCGCAATAACTACGCCGGCTACCTGGACCTGGGTTTCGACCTGACGGACCGCTGGTTTCTTGACGTCGCCGGGCGGGTCGAGCACTACGACGATGACTCGGGCAACACCTTCGGCCTGAAAGTGAACTCACGCTACGAACTCACCGACAGCGTGGCTGTACGCGGCACAGTGGGCACCGGTTTCCGCGCCCCCTCCCTGACCCAGATCGGCTACACCGTGGCCGACAACCGCGTGGCGACCGATGTGAACGGCAACGTGGTGCCGGCCGTGACGCGCCTGACGCCGTCCGGCAGCAACCTGGCCAAGGCGCTGGGCGGCGATGACCTCAAGCCGGAGAAATCGCGCAACCTGGGGCTGGGCCTGACCTGGCAGCCGGCGCCACGCACCAGCGTCACCGCCGACGCCTACCTGATCGACATCGATGACCGCATCGCCCTGACCAGCAATATCTACGACCGTGGCAACGGAGCGATCAACGCCATTCTCGCCGCCCAGGGCGTACCCACCGGTACCTGGGTCAACTACTACACCAACGCCTTCGACACCCGCACCAGGGGCCTGGACGTGGTGGCCGACCACACCACGCCGCTGGAGGCCTGGGGCGATGTGCGCTGGAGCCTGGGCTTCAACTGGAACAAGACCACGATTGAAGGCACTCGCGATACGCCGGCGGCACTGGCTGGCTCAGGCGTGACCCTGGTCGGCCGCGACCGCGAAGGCGACCTGACCGACGCCTCTCCCAAGACCAAGTGGATCCTGGGTGCCAACTGGAAGGTGCGGGACCTGGCCGTCAACCTGCAAACCGCGCGCTACGGCGCGGTCAAGACCCTGGCCGTCAACCCGACGGGCGACCGCAGCTTCGGCGCCAAATGGATCACCGACCTGGACGTCAGCTACACCTTCGTCGACAGCCTCACCGTGAGCATCGGCGGCACCAATATCTTCGACGTGCGCCCCGACAAACACGCGGTGTACAGCAACCTCGGCCTCGCGGCCTACGGCAACCCGCCGTTCTACCCCGGCGGCGGCTACTGGTACACCAAGCTCGCCTACGACTTCTGATCCACACGCCACATGAGGGCACACCATTGAATACCGCCAACTTGATGAGCCGTCTGCTGGCCCCCTGCGCCCTGGCGCTGAGCCTTGCCGCCTGCTCGCCCGGGCATGACACCCAGGCGGGCAAGACCCTGAACATCGCGTTTTTCGGCGATAACACCACCCTGGTCAGCGTCGATCCGTTCCAGGTGTATTGGCTGGAGCACCGCGTGCTGCTGCGCAACGTGGCCGAGTCCCTGACCGACCAGGACCCGCAGACCGGCCAGATCATTCCGTGGCTGGCCAAACGCTGGGAAGTGAGTGACGACGCCCTGACCTATACCTTCCACCTGCGTGAGGACGTGACCTTCAGCAACGGCGAGCGCTTCGACGCCAAGGCGGTTAAAACCGCCTTCGACAGCGACAAGGCACTGGCCACCGAATTGCCGGCCACCTTCGGCGCCACCTACCTGGCAGGCTTCGACCACGCCGAGGTGGTGGACGACTTCACCGTCAAGCTGGTGCTGTCCAAGCCCAATGCGGGTTTCCTGCAAGCTACCTCCACCACCAACCTGGCGATCCTCGCGCCGGCTTCCTACGCGCTGAGCGTGAAGGAACGCTCCCTGGGTAAGATCATCGGCACCGGGCCGTTCGTACTGGCCAGCTACACGCCGGAAGTCGGTGCGCACCTGACCAAGCGCAAGGGCTACGCCTGGGCCTCGGCCAATATGAAAAACCCGGGTGAAGCGCACCTGGACGCGGTGGACATCAGCTACATCCCCGAAGAAAGCGTGCGCAACGGCCTGTTCCTGCAAGGCAAGGCCGACATCCTGTGGCCGCGCAACCCGTTCTCGGAGGTCGACCTGAAGCTGTTCCAGTCCAAGGGCGCGACCATTCAGAGCCGTTCGCTGCCGGGGCCGGCGCTGAACCTGTACCCCAATACCCGTGGCGAGCGGATCCTGGCCGACCGGCACGTGCGCCTGGCGCTGCAAAAGGCCCTCGACCGCAAGAGCTACGCCAGCACCGTCTACAACGCTGAGTTCCCGGTGGTGGACGGCATCTTCGATGTGACCACGCCGTACTTCAAAAGCCAGGGCGCCAAGCTGGCCTATGACCCGGCAGGCGCCGAGCAACTGCTGGAGCAAGCCGGCTGGATCAAGGGTGCGGATGGTTACCGGCAAAAGAACGGCAAGCGCCTGAGCCTGAGCTACAACATCACCCCGGCCGAGACCGCGGGCGACGTGCTGATCCAGGACCAACTGCGCAAGGTCGGCATCGAGTTGAAACTCAGCGTGGTCACTCGCGCCGAGTGGGTCGCCAACAACTCGGCGGGCAACTATGACCTGACCATCAACTACATGACCCGTGCCGACCCGATCATCCTGCAGACCATCCTCGATCCACGCAGCGCCAACAGTTCCACGCTGGCCACCAACACCTATGAACCGGCGGTGCTGGAAAAGGCCAAGGGCTTGTTCGACGCCGGCATCACGGCCACCCAAGCCCCGCAACGCGCTGCCGCCTACGGCAGCCTGCAGGATTTACTCATCGATGAAAGCTCCGCGTTCCCGGTGTATGAGCGCGTGTGGCAGGCGGCGACCTCGCCCAAGGTAAAAAACTTCCGCTGGACCGCCGAAGGCTTCGCGCTGCTGGGTGATATCGAGATCGGCACGCCATGAGCCGCTACCTGATCGGCCGCATCGGCCAGGCGCTGCTGGTGCTGTGGGGGGCCTACAGCATCACCTATTTCATTCTGTATCTGCTGCCGGGCGACACCTTGTCGATCATGCTGAGCGCGTCGGGCATGGAGGCCGACGCGCTGTCGGTCGAGGACCTGGCCAAGGCGCGGGCCTACTACGGCCTGGATAAAGGCCTGTTCGAGCAGTATGTCGATCTGCTGTCGGGGGCGTTGCGGGGGGATTTCGGGCAGTCGCTTTCACTGAATCGCCCGGTGGCCGAGTTGCTTGCCGAACGCCTGCCGCAGACCCTGTCCCTGGCGGGCCTGGCCATCGTGTTGTCGTTGCTCGGCGGAATCGGCCTGGCCTACCTGACCGCCTACATCCGTTGGCAACCGCTGAAGAAAGCGCTGGCACGCCTGCCGTCCCTGGGCTTTTCGGTGCCGGTGTTCTGGATGGGGCTGTTGCTGATCCAGGTGTTTGCCTTCGGCCTCGGCTGGTTCCCTGCCACCGGCAGCCGGGGCCTGGAAAGCCTGGTACTGCCGGCGATTACCCTGGCGATTCCGAGTGCGGCGGTATACGCCCAGGTGCTGCAACGCAGTTTCCAGGGGGTCTGGAAAGAGTCCTATATCACCACCGCCTACGCCAAGGGCCTGAGCCGTGGCCAGGTGCAGGCGCGGCATGGGTTCAAGAATGCGGCGCTGCCGATTCTCACCCTGATCGGCTTGCAGGTGGGCAATACCGTGTCGGGCGCGGTGTTGGTGGAGACCATCTTCGCGCGCTCCGGCATTGGCCGCCTGGCCCAGGAAGCGGTGCTGCGCCAGGACATTCCGGTAGTGCTCGCGATCGTTTCGGTATCGGCGGCGGCTTTTGTCCTTGTAAACCTGTTGGTCGACCTGTTGTACCCGTGGTTCGACCCGCGCATCTCCCACATCCCAAAGGTGTCCTAGACCATGACTGTCCTTGAGCAGAACCTGGGCCGCAATCCCCTCCCGGCCAGCCCTGCGCCGTGGCGCCGCCGCAGCCGCCTGCAACGCGTGGCGGCGACGGTGTTGCCCCTGTTGCGACGACCTGGGTTCAGCCTGGCGCTGCTGGTGGTGGTGTTTGCATGGGTGGCGGCTGTGGCGCCGCACGTATTGAGCAGCTTCGATCCTTACGCCACCTCGCCCGTCGACAAACTGCGCGCGCCCAACCTGATCCACTGGTTTGGCACCGATGAGCTGGGACGCGACCTCTATACGCGGGTGGTGCATGGCGCCGGCCTATCGGTCCTGGCGGCGTTCCTTGCGGTGGGCATCGCCCTCTTGGGCGGGCTGGGCCTGGGCATCCTGTCGGGTTTTGCCGGGGGGCGCATCGACGCGGTGATCATGCGCTTTGTCGATGTACTGCTGGCCCTGCCCGGCCTGCTGCTGGCCCTGGCGATTGTCACGGCCATCGGCTTCGGCACGGTGCCGGTGGCGATTGCCGTGGGCATCGGCATTATTCCGGGGTTTGCCCGCACCACCCGCGCCGAGGTGCTGCGGGTCAAGACCCTGCCCTACGTCGAGGCCGCGCGCCTGGGCGGTGCCAGTTGGGGGCGCACCTTGCTGCGGCACATCCTGCCTAACGCATGGGGGCCGGTGGCCGTGCTGGCGACCCTGGACTTCGGCGCCGCGATCCTGGCCACCGCAGGCCTGAGCTTTCTCGGTTTCGGCGCCGCGCCACCAGCGGCGGAATGGGGCACCCTGATCGCCAACGGTCGACACTTCCTGATCACCGCTCCCTGGGTTTCCCTGCTGCCCGGCCTGTTCCTGGTGGCCGTGGTGTTCAGCCTCAACCATATTGCCCGCACCTTCGAGGAGATCCAGCGATGAGCGCTCTAGTAGATGTTCGTCAACTCAGCGTCAGCTATCGGCACGACCACACGGCGGTCAATCGCCTGTCACTGAACATCGCCCAGGGCGAAACCGTGGCGATTGTCGGCGAGTCCGGCTCCGGTAAATCGACCCTGGCCAACGCTATCCTCGGTCTATTGCCGGACAGTGCGCAGATCACCGCCGGCCAGCTGTGGGTAGATGGCCACGACCTGACCCACGCCAGTGAACGCCAAAAGCGCGCATTGCGCGGCCGCACCATCGGCCTGGTGCCCCAGGACCCGATGGTCAGCCTCAACCCGACCCTGCGCGTGGGCCAGCAGATCGCCGAGGCGCTGATCCTGGCCAGGGGCAAACGCTACCCTGGCGTCGATGCGGACATTGTCGAGCTGTTACAACAGGTGGGCATCGAAAAGCCCGTACAGCGTGCGCGCCAGTACCCTCATGAACTCTCCGGCGGCATGCGCCAACGCGTGCTGATCGCCATTGCCCTGGCGGGCAATCCGCGCTTGATCATCGCCGACGAACCCACCAGTGCCCTCGACGTGACGGTGCAGCGCAAGATCCTCGACCACTTGCAACGCCTGGTGAGTGAACGGGGGATTTCGCTGTTGATCATCACCCATGACCTCGGTGTGGCCGCCGACCGCGCCGACCGGATCCTGGTGATGCAACACGGTGAAGTGGTCGAACAGGGCACGCCAGGCCGGATCCTTGGCGCGCCACAACACGATTACACCCGGGCACTGATTGCCGCCGCTCCGGCGTTTGCCAAACGGCGCGAGCCCTTGCCGCACATCGACTCGACCCAGGCACCGATCCTGAGCCTGAAAAACATCGGCAAGACATTTGCGCTGCCCCAGGTCAAGGGCGAAGAATCAACGTTCGTGGCTCTTGAGGACCTCAACCTGCAGGTGTATCCCGGCCAGACCCTGGCCATCGTCGGTGAGTCCGGCTCGGGCAAGAGCACCGCGCTGCGCATCGCACTCGGCCTGGAAAAACCGACCCAGGGCCAGGTCTGGTTCGAGCAACAGGACGTCACCCACCTGAACTGGCGCGACTTCCGCCCACTGCGCCAACGCCTGCAACTGGTGCAACAGAACCCGTTCGCCGCCCTGGACCCACGCTTCACCGTGTTCGACAGCATCGTCGAACCCCTGGCGTCCTTCGGGCGGCTCAAGGGCGCCGCGCTGGAACAGGCGGCCCGGGAGTTGATCAACCGCGTGCATTTACCGGTCAGCTACCTGGATCGGCTGCCGCGAGAGCTGTCCGGCGGCCAGTGCCAACGCGTCGCCATCGCCAGGGCCCTGGCATTGAAACCTGACCTGTTGTTGCTCGACGAGCCAGTGAGCGCGCTGGATGTGTCGGTGCAGGCGCATATCCTTGAGCTGCTGGAAGAGCTGCAGCGGGAGATGGGTATCGCGTATGTGCTGGTGTCCCACGACCTGTCGGTGGTGGCCAACTTTGCCCATGAGGTGCTGGTGTTGCGCAATGGCCAGGTGATCGAGCAGGGTTCGGTGGAGCAGATCTTCCATCGGCCGGCCAGCGAGTACACGCGGGAATTGATTGCGGCCATCCCTGGCCGGCAGGTCATTGCGAGCGCCGCGTGAGACCTGTATCGCAGTGCCACGCGAAACAGTTGTCGGCAACGGCGCGATCCCCGAGCATCGCGCCCCCGACCGTCGGGCTCTCCAGGGATATTCCGCGCCTGTCTTTACAGCCCAGGCAAAAGACCTTTGTCATCACGCCTATTGATAGCCCCCTAACGAAACCCCCATGCTAGAGGGCTAATCTCGCGCTTATATCATTCCGAATGATAGTTACCTTTGCTTCATTCGATTCGTGACATAGCACAGCGCCGCGCATGATCCGCCCATCTCAAATACATTGGCGGATGCACCTCATGGAACAGTCACTCAAACATTTGCGCTTCCCCTTGGCCATTTTGGCGGTAGTGGTGATGAGCGCGTGCGGCAAAACCCCGGAACAAGCGGCCGCCATGCCAGCTGCCAAAGTCAGCGTGGCCAAGGTGCTGGAGCAACCGGTCAACGAGTGGGATGAATTCACCGGTCGCCTGGAAGCCCCGGAAACCGTGCAGATCCGTCCGCGCGTGTCCGGCCAGATCGACCAGGTGGCCTTCACCGAAGGCGCGCTGGTGAAGAAAGGCGACCTGCTGTTCCAGATCGACCCGCGTCCGTTCCAGGCCGAAGTGCGTCGCCTTGAAGCCCAGCTTGCCCAAACCAAAGCTGCCGCGACCCGCAGCGATAACGAAGCGCAACGTGGCGAACGCCTGCGCCAGAGCAATGCGATCTCCGCTGAACTGGCCGACTCGCGCACCACCGCCGCCCAGGAAGCCCGCGCCGCCGTCGCAGGGATCCAGGCGCAGCTGGACCTGGCCAAGCTGAACCTGAGCTTCACCCGCGTGACTTCGCCGATCAGCGGCCGCGTCAGCCGTGCCGAAATCACCGCCGGCAACCTGGTGACCGCCGACGTCACCGCGCTGACCAGCGTGGTTTCCACCGACAAGGTCTACGCCTACTTCGACGCCGATGAGCGGGTGTTCCTCAAATACACCGAGCTGGCTCGCCAAGGCCGCCGTGGCGCCACCACTCCGGTGTACCTGGGCCTGTCCAACGAGACCGGCAACCCGCACCTGGGCCAGATGAACTTCGTCGACAACCAGGTCAACCCGGCCACCGGCACCATCCGCGGTCGCGCCGTGTTCGACAACAGCAAGGGCGAATACACCCCTGGCCTGTACGCCCGCCTGAAGCTGGTCGGCAGCGGCACCTACTCTGCCGTGCTGATCAACGATGAAGCCGTGGGCACCGACCTGGGCAAGAAGTTCGTGCTGGTGATGGAAGGCGACAAGCCGGCCTACCGCGCAGTGGAACTGGGGCCGAAGATCGAAGGTTTGCGCATCGTGCGCAGCGGCCTGAACAAGGACGACACCATTATCGTCAAGGGTCTGCAGCGTGTGCGCCCAGGGTCGCCGGTCGCCCCGGAAACCATTCCGATGGCCAGCAAGGAAACCCTCGCCGCCTTGGCCCAACAACGACAAGCACTTGAAGCCAGCAACCTGGAGCAAGTGGCGCCGGAAAAAACCGCGCCCAAGCTCGCAGCCGTTGCAGCTCCACGCGGTTAAGGGAAACGACTCAAGATGAATTTTTCCAAGTTCTTCATTTCGCGGCCGATCTTCGCAGCAGTGCTCTCACTGTTGATCCTGATCGCCGGTGCGATCTCGCTGTTCCAATTGCCGATCAGCGAATACCCGGAAGTGGTGCCGCCGACCGTGGTGGTGCGCGCCAACTTCCCGGGCGCCAACCCCAAGGTCATCGGTGAGACCGTGGCAGCACCTCTCGAGCAGGCGATCACCGGCGTCGAGAACATGCTGTACATGTCCTCGCAGTCGACCGCCGACGGCAAGCTGACCCTGACCATCACCTTCGCCCTGGGCACCGACCTGGACAACGCGCAGGTGCAAGTGCAAAACCGTGTGACCCGGACTCAGCCGAAACTGCCTGAGGAAGTGACGCGCATCGGTATCACCGTGGACAAGGCCTCCCCCGACCTGACCATGGTGGTGCACTTGACCTCTCCGGATCAGCGCTACGACATGCTCTACCTGTCCAACTACGCCTTGCTCAACGTGAAGGATGAGTTGGCGCGCCTCGGCGGTGTGGGTGACGTGCAGCTGTTCGGCATGGGCGACTACTCCCTGCGCGTATGGCTGGACCCGAACAAGACCGCTTCGCGCAACCTGACTGCGACCGATGTAGTGACCGCGATCCGCGAGCAGAACCGTCAAGTGGCCGCCGGTGCCCTGGGTGCGCAACCCGCGCCGACCGCCACCGCGTTCCAGTTGTCGGTGAACACCCAGGGTCGCCTGGTGACCGAGGAAGAGTTCGAGAACATCATCATTCGCTCCGGCGCCAACGGTGAAATCACGCGGTTGAAAGACATCGCTCGGGTGGAGCTGGGTTCCAGCCAATACGCCCTGCGCTCGTTGCTCAACAATCAGCCGGCCGTGGCCATCCCGATCTTCCAGCGCCCTGGCTCCAACGCCATCGAGATCTCCAATGAAGTGCGCGGCAAGATGGAAGAGCTGAAAAAGAGCTTCCCGCAAGGCATGGACTACAGCATCGTCTATGACCCGACCATCTTTGTGCGTGGCTCCATCGAAGCGGTGGTGCATACCCTGTTCGAAGCGCTGATCCTGGTTGTGCTGGTGGTGATCCTGTTCCTGCAGACCTGGCGCGCCTCGATCATTCCGCTGGTGGCGGTGCCGGTATCGTTGATCGGTACGTTTGCGGTAATGCACCTGTTCGGTTTCTCGCTCAACGCGCTGTCGCTGTTCGGCCTGGTACTGGCCATCGGTATCGTGGTGGACGACGCCATCGTGGTGGTGGAGAACGTCGAGCGGAACATCGAGCTGGGCCTGGACCCCTTCCCGGCCACTGAAAAAGCCATGAGCGAAGTGACCGGCCCGATCATCGCCACTGCGTTGGTGCTGTGTGCGGTGTTCGTGCCCGCGGCATTCATCAGCGGCTTGACCGGGCAGTTCTACAAGCAGTTCGCCTTGACCATTGCGATCTCGACGGTGATCTCGGCGTTCAACTCGCTGACCTTGTCCCCTGCCCTGGCGGCGGTGTTGCTCAAGAGCCATAACGCGCCGAAGGATGGGTTCTCCAAGTTCCTCGACAAGTTGCTGGGTGGCTGGTTGTTCAAACCGTTCAACCGCTTCTTCGACAAGGCCAGCCATGGCTACGTCGGTACCGTACGCCGGGTGATCCGTGGCAGTGGTATCGCGCTGTTCCTGTATGCCGGCCTGATGGTCCTGACCTGGCTGGGCTTTGCCCACACGCCAACCGGTTTCGTACCGGCCCAGGACAAGCAATACCTGGTGGCCTTCGCCCAACTGCCGGACGCCGCGAGCCTGGACCGTACCGAGGACGTGATCAAGCGCATGTCCGACATCGCCCTGAAACAACCGGGCGTGGAAGCCGCCGTGGCCTTCCCGGGCCTGTCGATCAACGGTTTCACCAACAGCCCGAACAGCGGCATCGTGTTCGTGACCTTGAAGCCGTTCGACGAGCGTAAAGACCCGAGCATGTCCGCCGGCGCGATTGCCGGTGCCTTGAACGGCAAGTACAGCAGCATCCAGGAAGCCTACATGGCGATCTTCCCACCGCCGCCGGTACAGGGCCTGGGTACGATCGGCGGCTTCCGCCTGCAGATCGAAGACCGGGGCAACCTGGGTTACGACGAGCTGTACAAAGAAGTGCAGAACATCATCACCAAGAGCCGTACCACACCGGAACTGTTCGGCCTGTTCACTAGCTACACGGTCAACGTGCCCCAGGTCGATGCCGCCATCGACCGTGAAAAGGCCAAGACCCACGGCGTGGCGATCAGCGACATCTTCGACACCCTGCAGATCTACCTGGGTTCGTTGTATGCCAACGACTTCAACCGCTTCGGCCGGACCTACCAGGTCAACGTGCAGGCTGAGCAACAGTTCCGCCTCGATGAAGACCAGATCGGCCAACTGAAAGTGCGCAACAACAAAGGCGAAATGATCCCGCTGGCGACCTTCATCAAGGTCAGCGACACCTCGGGCCCGGACCGCGTGATGCACTACAACGGCTTTATCACCGCCGAAATCAACGGCAACGCTGCACCGGGCTACAGTTCGGGCCAGGCACAGGCGGCCATCGAGAAACTGCTGAAAGACGAACTGCCCAACGGCATGACCTACGAGTGGACCGACCTGACCTATCAGCAAATCCTCTCGGGCAACACCGCGCTGTTCGTGTTCCCGCTCTGCGTACTGCTGGCGTTCCTGGTACTGGCCGCCCAATACGAAAGCTGGAGCCTGCCATTGGCGGTGATCCTGATCGTACCGATGACCCTGTTGTCGGCGATTACCGGGGTGATCATCTCGGGCGGTGACAACAACATCTTTACCCAGATCGGCTTGATCGTACTGGTGGGCCTGGCGTGCAAGAACGCGATTCTGATCGTCGAGTTCGCCAAGGATAAACAGGCAGAAGGCCTCGACCCGCTCGCTGCGGTACTGGAAGCCTGCCGTCTGCGTCTGCGGCCGATCCTGATGACCTCGTTCGCTTTCATCATGGGTGTGGTACCCCTGGTGTTGTCCAGCGGTGCCGGTGCCGAGATGCGTCATGCCATGGGCGTGGCGGTGTTCTCCGGGATGATCGGTGTGACCTTCTTCGGTCTGTTGCTGACGCCAGTGTTCTACGTACTGATCCGTCGCTCTGTGGAGCGCAGCGAAGCGCGCAAAGCGGCCAAGGCCTTGAAGCTGGAGACACAGCAATGAGTGTGAAAGTATTCCTGCCGAGCTTGCTGGTCCTGGCGCTGAGCGCCTGTGCCGTGGGCCCGGACTACAAAGCCCAGACTCCGGAGGCGGCCAATATCACGGCCGCTGCCGACGCCAAAAAGTATGACCACGCCAAGTTCGAAGGCATTTGGTGGCAGCAGTTCGAAGACCCGACCCTCAACCAGTTGGTGACCCAATCGCTGCAAGGCAACCGTGATTTGCGCGTCGCTTTTGCCCGTCTGCGGGCGGCCCGAGCGATCCGCGATGACGCCAGCAATGACGCGATGCCGACCATCACCAGCCGCGCCAGCAGTGACCTGGCCAAGGGTCAAATCCCGGGCCAGACCACCAAGCGTGTCAACAGTGAGCGTTACGACCTCGGTCTGGACATGGCCTGGGAACTGGACCTGTTCGGTCGCATCCAGCGCAACCTGGAAGCCACCGACGCCGACCAGCAAGCCGCCGAGGCTGACTTGTACCAGTTGCAAGTCACCATGATTGCCGAACTGGTGGATGCCTACGGTCAGCTGCGTGGTGCGCAACTGCGTGAACGCATTGCTTTGGACAACCTGAAGAACCAGCAGGAATCGCGCGCCATCACGGTCAGCCTGCGCGATGCCGGTGTGGGCGACCAACTTGACGTGGAGCGTGCCGACGCACGCCTCGCCGCGGTCGAAGCCAGCGTGCCGCAACTGCAGGCCGAGCAAGTGCGCGAGCGTAACCGCATCGCTACCCTTCTCGGCCAGCGTCCCGACAAATTGACAGTCGACCTGAGCCCGAAAGACCTGCCGGCGATTGCCAAGGCCTTGCCGATTGGCGATCCGGGGCAACTGCTGCAACGTCGCCCGGACATCCTCAGCGCCGAACGCAAACTGGCCGCCGCCACTGCGCGTATCGGCGTGGCCAAGGCCGACCTCTTCCCACGGGTCAGCCTCAGCGGCTTCCTCGGCTTTACCGCCGGGCGCGGTTCCCAGATCGGCTCGTCCGCCGCGAATGCCTGGGCCCTCGGCCCGAGCATCACCTGGGCCGCCTTCGACCTGGGCAGCGTGCGCGCCCGTTTGCGCGGCGCCGATGCCGAAGCGGATGGCGCCCTGGCGACCTACGAGCAGCAAGTGCTGCTGGCCCTGGAAGAGTCCGAGAACGCCTTCAGCGACTACGGCAAGCGTCAGCAACGCCTGGTTTCGCTGATCCGCCAAAGCGAATCCAGCCGCGCCGCCGCCGACCTGGCCGCGATCCGCTACCGCGAAGGCACCGTGGACTTCCTGGTGCTGCTGGACGCGCAACGTGAGCGCCTGGCCGCCGAGGATTCCCAGGCCCAGGCCGAAGTGGACCTGTATCGCGGCATCGTCGCGATCTACAAGGCCCTGGGGGGTGGCTGGCAGCCGGACACGGTGGTCGCCACCGCCAAGTGAGGTAAAGAGCTCCTTTGGTTGGTCGCATCCAGCCAATTTTTTGCCCCGTGGTCCATTCGGTCACGGGGCTTTTTTTGGCCTGGGCAGCAGTGAAGGGCTGTATCAGATTCTCGGGTTCAGAATGCTTTCCCCCTCAGGTGTCAATGCCTTGAAGAACGGTCCGTCCGCTTTGATTTGTGCCAATGCATACAACGCGCGCGCGAGCCTGCCATTGCCGTCGCCATAGGGGTGAAATCGGACCGCTGCCGCGAACAGGCCGTCCGCCAGAAGCCACTTGCCTTCCTGTGCGCTTTGAGCAAGTTCAGGCAATAGCTTCTCGAACCCCGCGTGCCCGATCTCCGACGCCATATAAACAGGGTCGCTGCTGGAGCGGAAGTCACGATAAGGTTCACCCGGCCCGGGTTTGTAGACCTGCGCATGAATCTCATCAATCGTGTGAATGTCAGTCAGGTCGGCGTCTCGGTTACGCCACAACACGCCCCGAACCTCGTCCGCCGTTAAACCATCGGAGCGACTCGTATCGACAATCCACTCCGCCGCCTTTTCGTAGGGATTACCCAGTTTGAGCTCGCGAGGGACCAACGGGGTGCTGTCCAGCAGGGATCTCATTGCGGTGTTGGTTGCCTCCAAACGGGCACGGTCCTTTGCCAGGCGACGCAAACCATGGCCTACCTCGCCCTGTAACGTGCCCCAGGCAAAGCGCTGACGCGGGACGCCAAGACCGTCCAGCTTCAAGTTGTCACGAATGGATTGAACAACGGTGGCTTTATCGGTGGAACCCATCAGCGCCCGGGCGTCATCACTTAGCAACAGTCGGTTTACCAGTTTTTCGGACCCAACAATTGAAATCCTGGATTATCAATAGCAAGGGGGGGCGGTGCAGCGCTGGATATGGGTACTTGAAGGCCGGGTTTACGGTTCGCAGTATCCTGGGCGCGCACGCGAGCAATCCCACGTACGGAAGTGCTCACTTTGTCCAGCGGCGTAGGGCCGGACGCTGCATTCGGTTGCGCGAGGGTTGGCTTGCTCCAGCCGTAACTGAGCAGGTGGCCGCCCTCGATAAACTGCTTAGGCCCGGGTGCGGAAAAACCTGAAAAAGCTGCCTCTGCCGACCGCAGGTTGGAAAAGTCCTTGTACTTGATCAGTGCCTTGTTCGTAGCAGCCTGATAGGCCTGCATTAATGCCGGCTCCGGCAGAATCATCGGGTCTGTAAACGAGGGCATGCCTTTATTGGCAAACTGTGGCGCCGTCAGATCAAACGCGTAGGTTTTGCCCTTGAAGTCGCCTATAGGTAAAAAATGGTTGAATACACCGTCCGGGTTGCGCGAACTCCAGATCAGCATCGCTCGAAACTTGATGTTTTCAAACCCATTTGTACGCATGAATTCGGCGACCGTTTCCGCGGCGCTTGCGCACTGTCCTGCGGGAGCCATGAAAGCATTGTGCAGCTTGGGATTGGTGCGCAATGTGTCCATGAACCCATGCATCTCAACGGGTAGTGCTCGTGAAGGGCTGCCTTCAATCTGTCGAAAGGGCTCGATTCGGGTATCAACGTCAGGCGCGCTTGAGGGCGCCGCAAGTACGCGGGTCGGTGGCTTTTTGAATGATATTGAAGGCGGTGATAAGCGTAATTCTGAGGTTTTGACGAGGGCACTGAATCCTTTGTTGGTATCCTGAAGATGTGCCAACGCATAGAGTGTCCTTGCCAATGGATCGTTATTAGTCGCATAGGGTTTAAAACTCTGGGTCAACCCGAACAACCATTCAGCTCGGGACAATCCCGTTGGAACACCCGAGTTCTTCAGTTGGTGTGCAAATGCACCACGAGCGATATCAGACCCCATCTGACCAGCTTCTCCACTGAGGCGAACCGCTTCTTCGGAAGTCCCGCTGATTGCCCGATGAATATCATCAATCACACTGATTTTGCTCAAATCGGCCTGCTGAAACTGCGCAATAACCCGCTGCAAACGCCCTTCCGGTATCCAGGGGCTGCTGGACGCCGCAATCCAGCCCGCCGCCCTCTGCACAGGTGGCCCACTGACGGCGCGTGTCTCAATGGTCGGCGGCTGCTTATGCAGTTGTTTTATAAACTGGTCCACGGTATCGAGGCGTTTTGAATCAGATTCAAGCAATGCTTTTGCAGGATTGATTTCACTACGTTCACTCTTCCAATTCGTCGCTGTCGTGAGATCACGTCGCAAATTATTGGCAATCGACTGTCTGACAGACTGCTCACTGGTCCGCGCGATCAACTTCTTGCCGATACGGGAGGCCATTAACTTAGTCGACAAGTAACTGACCTTTTGTGCATCGGTCATTTGGTTCCAGATCGTTGGTGTTCCTGCTACCCCTTGGATGCCTGGCGCCGCTCCTGATGCCACAACATGGCCCGTTGCAGATGAAGAGCCTGCACTTTTAGGGAGCAATGCAGCCGCACTTGCCGGCGAGTGGGAAGCAGAAGCGGCAGGGCGAAAGTTGATCCCGTACTTGCGTGCCAGCACGTTGTTTATTATGCGAAACGTATCAGGCCGAATAATGTATTCCTTGGAAAAACGGTAATAATTCACCGCCGAGGCCAATGTATTTGCCCCTTTTGCTCCGCCAATCGCCAAAGGAATGCCGAGTGAAATAGCCGTTGAAATAAGAGATACCCAAGCGGACGTTTTGGCGGTATCTCGCTCCGTCGGATCGTCGCTGATTTCAGCTTTCAACGCGTGGGCGCCTGCGCTGGCCAACCCCAGGCCAGTGGCGTAGATCATCCCTTTCAATGCGGCGCCGCTGCCGGGAGCGCCGAACATAAATATTAAGCCTTGGACCTTCAGAAACTCGGTGAGGACATCCAGTGCTTTGAGCGAATAGTACTCCCAATCAGCAAAAATCAACGTGTCAATATCTGATTCGACACGTTCCATATTTGACTTGAACAAAGAGGCGCTCAGTTGCTGTATGCTTTCCTGGGCCGTAAAGGTCAAGGGTTTGATATTGACCTGGCCACCGTTACGGCCCATCCCTATTTGAACGTTTGTCGACATCTTTGTTCGAGTGACCTCAAACGCCTGTGGATTCCTGGCGGCCTTAATTTGCTCAATGAGCGGCAGTTTTATACGGATCCAGCTTTTGAATTTTTCATCTTTTGGGTAAACAGGCATCCCCTCAGTATAAGACGCCCCGAACTTCCAGTAGCTATTACGTTTTTCACTGATATAAAAACAGTTGTCGTCATCCACACTACACAGGACCGCCGCCTGCCCTTGAGTGACAGCAAACACACCATTGACCTTCGCGCCATGAAATTCAACCTCAGATGCCTTTAATTCTCCATTCAGAAAACGACTCATCAACACATGACCAGGATGCTCAATGGAAGTGTTAGAGAGATAGTTAAATGCAGCATTCTTGATCCTGCCATCATAGAAGTCTACCCATTTCTGCTCTATGTCTGGCCGAGATTTATAAGCAGAAAGCTCAGCCTCCAATGCCGGCCCCAATGAATGTTTAATAAATTTGACTAGCTGCGGATGGGAAACGCGGGAAACCTTATAGCCCATATCGAGATATCCGCGCATCGATCTTATCTCCTTCAAGTAAGTACCGGTGACGACTTCCTTGAGCGTGAAATATTTTTTACGTTCTACTGTAGCCACGATATTGTAGTTAAGGTTGCGTGACTGGTCTTCCTCGTACCAAACGGTTATCGTGCTGTTAAGTCGCAGACTCACGGTCTCTCCCGTCTTCCTTTCAAATGCCTTGATACGCTGAATGATCATTTCGTCCAATGCAGCAGACGGTTCCAGAATGGGTGCATAAAGGTTGGTCATCCATTCGAGGGAGTCTTTAATGTGCGCTTCCAGACTACTGGTCAATTTTTTCTCATACGTCGCTTGGAGTTCGGTACGCTGAATTTCGAAGCGCTGCAATCCCGTGGTAATCGCCCCTGCCAGCATCTTGTCATCCACCTCGGCACCGATGCCTCCAGCGTTTCGCACAAGCTCACCATTGGTCTGGTTTTCGCCATGGGCACGATGCTTCAGCATTGCGTCGACTGAGCCTGTCCGTGCAACCGAAAGGTTGCCATCATCCACACTGCGAGGGGCGCGAGACTTCACTGTGTACAACTGATCCAGAAACACTTGCCCGATCGATACATCCGGGTGATCAGGCGGTGCCTGTTCGAGTGCGATATCCACCTCTGCGTCCAGCATCGGCAAGCGATCGCTTGAATACGTCCTTCGTTCGTTATCTTCCAGTCCTGGGGAAGCTGGCAGGAACCAGTTGCTATAAAACGTACTGATGCCGCCATAGGCGGCAAGCACCCCCAACGCAAGCACAGGGTGTTCTCCGACAGCATCGCCGACGCGTTGCGTCAGTAGAACCCCCTTGCCGAGCAACCAACTGCCCAAGGCAATGCCCAAGCGTTGCATCTCTGGCGTGTAACCTTGCTCCTCAACAGGCCCTGTGGTTTCACGGTAGACACCATTGGCGCCCGTGGCGTAACGACCCGACATCGGCGGACTGGCTTGGCTGAGCACGTCTTTGAGCAGGACTCTGACTTCCTCCAACTCGACACCTTCGGCACCCGGCAGGCTCAACGCGGCATCGATGCGGCTCAGCACCTGCCGGGTTTGAGAAGTGAACGACGCCAACCATTGTTTATCCGCAGGGGCGGCCTCTGCGTGTTTTTCCCGAAGATCATCGACAACATTAGGACCATGGTCGACTGCGGCCATCCGCAGCTCGTCCTCGTGGTACATCTGGGCCTGGTTGACCTGCAGCAGGTCGGGCCGCACACACTGTTTGTTGTACATGCCCTTGATTCCATCAGCAGCATCCAGAATCCCCTGCCCGGCCTGCTGTAACCCCAAATAGGTCTGCACGTTAAACAGTGGCAGTAGCGGCGCCGTGTCCTTCGCCAAGGTTTCGCCGACATCGATGGCGAAGGCAAACTTGGCGGCCTCGAAACGCTCTCTCAGTCGATTGACATGGACGCTGACCACGGCGGCCTTATCGCCAGTGAGCCCACGCAGGCTGTCCTCGGCGTCCATCAGTTGCTCGCCCATTTGCGCAAGCGCTTCAGCCTTGGCGAGGGGAATATAGCGGTTGTTCAACCTGGCCAGCCGCTCTCTGGCCTTCCACGCCTGTTGCAGGGACCGATTGGGTGTATGCCCCGGCTGATGCCCTGACCCCGCCATTTGCACACTCACCCACAGGTCCTTGATTTTCTGGCGGGTGCTGAGCGGCCGTGGACGAACATCTTCATATGCCGCCCGTAACATATGGTGTTGATAGGCGTCGGACTCACGTTTTATCTGAGTGCGTAACTGGTTCAGCTCGTTGCCGAGCGCTTCGCTTTCCTTGCGAGGTATTGCATTCGTAGCCACTGGCAACTGCGCCACGGCAGCGTTACCCGGCCCTGATTCACCGGCAGTGAGAGATTGAGAGGTTATCGACAGCGGCATCTGACAGACTCTTCAGCGAGGAAAGATGCCTGAGAGTTGCGGATTGAGCGCTTGGCTCCTATCGGATAAGTCGCAGTGCGTTGTGGTACTCAGCCCTCAGCCAGCACCGTCCAAAATCAGACTACGATAGTGCCCCGGGTTGGAACCGGCCCACTTGCGAAAGGCTTTGTAGAATGAGCTGGTATCAGCAAATCCGAGCCGTGCGGCAATCTCGGCAAAACTGATCTGCGGCTCCGCCAACCACACAATCGCCAACTCCTTGCGCACACTGTCCTTGAGCCCCTGGTAGGTCTGCCCTTCTTCCGCCAGGCGCCGGCGCAGGGTCGAGGCGGAAATGCACAGGCTGGCGGCGAGGCCTTCGGTTTCCGGCCAGGTGTCGGGGGGCATCTGGCGCAAATCGTGCTTGATACGGGTGGCGAGGCTGGCGGGGTCGCGGTATTTGACCAGGATGTTGGCGGGCGCGTGGGCGAGGAAACGCTTGAGTTCCTCTGAGCTGCGCTTGATCGGCAGGTCCAGGCAGTCGGCGGAGAAGATCATGCGCGTGCGGGGTCGGTCGAAACGCAGGTTGTCGGAGAACATCACCTGGTAGTCATCACAGAAATCCGGTTTTGAGCAACGCAGCTCAATCGCCAGGATCGGGATCCGCCGCCCGGCCAGCCAACAGGCCACACCGTGCACGATCATCCAATAGGTAAAGTAAGTGAAGGCCCGATTGGGTTCGGACTCGGGCTCCAGTAATACGATCTCCGCCAGGCTTTGTTGACGCACCAAATCAGCAGGCAGGCGCTCCAGCATCAGCGACAGAAACCCCAGGCCGGTTTCCAACCCGGTGCCAAGGGTAGGTTGCGCCATCGCGGCGCGGCAGAGGAACGCCAGGCTGCCGGACTTGAGCTTGCGCGGGTCCATGCCGAAGAACTCATCATCCATGCGTCGCGCCAGCAGGCGCCACAGACGTGCGTAGGTGGTGGCCGAGACCCGCGCGTTGGGCTCGGCCAGCAGTGCCGGGTCAATCCCGGCTTTATGCAGCACTTCTGCACTGGCCGCGCCGGGCGCGCAGCTTTGCAGCAAGGCCTCACGCACCAGGTGGAGGGAGATGGTGTCTTTTTCCGACATGGGGAAACGGGCATCCGGCGGCGCAAATAATGACGTGCATCATAAGGTGGGTTGCGATTCGCCACCACCGTTCAGCCCATGTTCAGCAAACGTCAAGAATTGTTGTTTAGCAATGAGTATCATTATGTTACAACTTAGCCTCCTATCTAGTTGTGGCGCGGTGCCGAATGCTCGTTCCTTTTCTCATCATGCTGCGCGAAGGCATTGAAGCCGCACTGATCGTCGGCATTATCGCCAGTTACCTGCAACAGACCGGCCGTGGTCAGTGGATGCCTGCGGTGTGGATCGGCGTGTTTCTCGCCGCTGCGCTGGCCCTGCTGGTCGGCGGCGGCCTGGAATTGGTCAGCGCCGAGTTTCCGCAAAAGCAACAGGAACTGTTCGAAGGCATCGTCGGCCTGGTCGCCGTGGGCATCCTCAGTTCCATGGTGTTCTGGATGCGTAAAGTGGCGCGTTCCATCAAGCACTCCCTGCACGAATCCCTCGATCACGCGTTGGCCGGCTCCAAACACCAGGTCACTGCGCTGATCGTGATGGTGTTTTTCGCCGTGGCCCGTGAGGGTCTGGAAACCGTGTTCTTCCTGCTGGCGGTGTTCCAGCAGAGTGAAGGCCCTGGCGCACCGATTGGCGCCCTGCTCGGCCTGATCCTGGCGATCATCGTCGGTTTCCTGATCTACACCGGCAGCATGCGCCTGAACCTCGGTGCATTTTTCCGCTGGACCGGCTTGTTCATCCTGGTGGTGGCGGCCGGCATCCTCGCCAATTCGGTACAGGCCCTGCACGAAGCAGGCGTGTGGAACCACCTGCAAACCGTGCTCTTCGACTTCAGCACCGCCCTGCCCATGGACAGCCCGCTGGGCTCGGTCCTGGCCGGCATGTTCGGCTATCAGGAAGCCCCCACCGTCAGCACCCTCGGCGCCTACCTGATTTACCTGGTGGTGGCCCTGGTGATGTTCTTCCTACCCGCCGCGCCCCCCAAGCCGGCCGTCACACCCTCCTCCGTTTCCAGCCAGTAAGGACCGTCTCTTGTCCAACCCAACCCCTCAACCGGCTTCGCCACCTCGCGCCCTGCGCTGGGCGGTGGCGGGCTCGGTGGTCGTGATGATCGCCGCCGCAGGCCTGTTCTATTACGCCTCGCAACTGGCAGCCAGCAAACGACAGACCAACCACAATGAAATCGCCGTGACCATTCACGGCCACGCTTGCGAGCCGAATGAATTGACGGTCCCCGCCGGCCACGCCAGCTTCCGCATCATCAACCGCTCCGATCGTGCGGTGGAATGGGAGATCCTGGACGGCGTGCTGGTGGTCGAAGAACGGGAAAACATCGCTCCCGGCCTGAGCCAGGTGATCAACGCCAACCTGTTGCCCGGTGACTACGCGATCACCTGCGGCCTGCTGAGCAATCCGCGTGGCACCTTGCACGTAACACCGACCGCCGAGTCCGACGCCCAGGCCAAGGCCAAACCGTCGATGGTGGCGTTCATTGGCCCATTGTCGGAATTCCGCGTGTACTTGAGCGGCCAAGGCAGCGCACTGGTCAAGGCGGTAACCGCGTTGCAACAGGCCATCGACCGTGGCGACCTGGCCCAGGCCCAAGCACTCTACCTACCGGCTCGGGAGGCTTACCAGCGCCTGGCTCCGGCATCGCAACGCCTCGCGCAACTGGACAACGCGATCAACGCTCGTGCCGACTATTTTGAAAAACGCGAACAGGACCCGGCCTTCAGCGGCTTCCACCGCCTGGAATACAGCCTGTTCCAGCAACGCAGCCTTGACGGCCTGGCGCCGGTTGCCCAGCGCCTGCTGACCGACGTCAGCGCCCTCAAACAACAACTGCTGACCCAGTCCCTGCCACCGGAGCAACTGGTCAGCATCGTGGTGCGCAACCTCAACAGCCTTGCCGATGTACGCGCCATCAGCGGTGAAGAAGAACGCTACAGCCATGTCGACCTGAATGGTTTCGCCGCCAACCTGGAAGCCGCCCACAAGGTGGTGGAGCTGATGCGCCCGCTGCTGACCAAGTCCGCCGCCGACCTGTTGCCTGAAATCGACAGCGCCCTCGCCGCCTTCGATGGCGAACTGCAAGGCTTCAAGGTCGACAAGGGCTACGCCACCTACGACACCGTAACCGCCGATCAGCGCAAGCAGATCGCCGACAAGGCCAAGGCTCTGGCCGTTGCACTCGATGGAATCGACCCCGCCCTTGGCCTTTCCGGCCTGCAGTGAAGACGACCGCACACATGAGTGATTCAGAACACACCAACCTTCAGCGTCGCCGTGTCCTGCTGGGCATGGCCGCCACCGGTGCCGCGATTGCCGGCAGCGCCCTGACCTGCCCGGCCATGGCCGCTGCGACGGAGCAAGTCACCACCGCACCGCGCAGTGACAAGACCCAGGACCACCACGACTTCTTCGGCAAACACCAGAGCGGTATCGTCACCCCACGCCCGGCCTGCGGCATGATCGTGGCGTTCGACGTGCTGGCCAGCGACCGTGACGACCTGGAGCGCCTGTTCCGTACCCTGAGCGAACGCATCGCCTTCCTGATGACCGGCGGCACCGTGCCGCAAGTCGATCCGAAACTGCCGCCCACCGACTCCGGCATCCTCGGCCCGGTAGTCACGCCGGATAACCTGACCATCACCGTTTCTGTCGGCGAGTCACTGTTCGATGAGCGCTTCGGGCTCGCCAAAGCCAAACCCAAGCGCCTGACTCGCATGGTCGGTTTCCCCAACGATGCGCTCGAGCCGGCGCAGTGCCATGGCGACCTGAGCCTGCAGTTCAGCTCCAACACCCCGGACACCAATATCCACGCCCTGCGCGACATCGTGAAAAACCTGCCCGACCTGCTGCTGGTGCGCTGGAAACAGGAAGGCAGCGTACCGCCCCAGGCGCCTGCCAAGCCCGGCGAGCCGGCCCAGAGCGCGCGTAACTTCCTCGGTTTCCGTGACGGTTCGGCCAACCCGAACTCCAACGACGACAAGGCGATGAACCAGATTGTGTGGGTACAGCCCGGCAGCGACGAACCGGCATGGGCGGCCAACGGCAGCTATCAGGCCGTGCGCATCATCCGCAACTTCGTCGAGCGCTGGGACCGCACCCCATTGCAGGAGCAGGAAAGCATCATCGGCCGGGTAAAGCCCACCGGTGCGCCGATGGATGGCCACAACGAAACCCAGGTGCCCGACTACAGCAAGGACCCGGAAGGCAAACTGACCAAGCTCGACGCACACATCCGCCTGGCCAACCCGCGCACGCCGCAGACCCAGGCCAACCTGATCCTGCGTCGGCCGTTCAACTACTCCAACGGCGTCAACAAGAACGGTCAGCTGGACATGGGGCTGTTGTTCATCTGCTACCAGGCTGACCTGGAGAAAGGCTTTATCAGCGTGCAAACCCGGCTCAACGGCGAACCCCTGGAGGAATACCTCAAGCCGGTCGGCGGCGGGTACTTCTTCACCTTGCCAGGCGTCACCGGGGCCCAGGATTTCCTCGGGCGCACGCTGCTCGCTGCAACGCACCCTCAAACCACTGCCAATACCTGAAAAACACACTCAGAGCGGATACCGTCCCATGAAAAAGTCGACTATTGCGTTGTCGTTGTTATTGACCCTTTCGCCGCTGGCAGCCTTCGCTGCCGCCGCACCGCTGGACCTGGTAGGGCCGGTGTCGGACTACAAGATCTACGTCACCGAGGAAATCGGTGAGCTGGTCACCCAGACCCAGGCGTTCACCGACGCCATCAACCAGGGCGACCTGGCCACCGCCAAGAAGCTCTATGCGCCGACCCGCGTGCACTATGAGTCCATCGAGCCGATCGCCGAGCTGTTCAGCGACCTCGATGCGTCCATCGACTCCCGCGTCGACGACCACGAAAAAGGCGTGACCGCCGAAGACTTCACCGGCTTCCACCGTATCGAATACGCGCTGTTCTCGCAGAACACCACCAAGGGCCTGGAAGCGCTGACCGCCAAGCTCAACCACGACGTCAACGACCTCAAGACCCGCGTCGACGGCCTGACCTTCCCACCCGAGAAAGTCGTAGGCGGCGCCGCAGCGCTGCTGGAAGAAGTCGCCGCCACCAAGATCTCCGGCGAAGAAGACCGCTACAGCCACACCGACCTGTATGACTTCCAGGGCAACATCGACGGAGCGAAGAAAATCGTCGACCTGTTCCGTGGCCAGATCGAGAAGCAAGACAAGGCCTTCCTGGCCAAAGTCGACAAGAACTTCGCCAGCGTGGACAAGATCCTGGCCAAGTACAAGACCAAGGACGGCGGCTTCGAGACCTATGACAAGGTCAAGGAAAACGACCGCAAGGCCCTGGTCGGCCCGGTCAATACCCTGGCGGAAGACCTGTCCACGTTGCGTGGCAAGTTGGGTTTGAACTGACCCAGGGGCCCGGCGACCGCTCAGCCATCAGCGGCGCAGCGGTCGCTATGCTCAAGCAGCTTGCGATCCGGGCGGTTTGGTAGGGTCTACCTGGCCCATACCGACCAGGAAATAACAGCGCATTTTTTCGTCTACCGTCATCAGGTGAGGCATTGCCTTGCTCAAGCCCGCACTGACAGCGCCCCGGCTGGACAACTTGGACAGGCCTTTGGACGCGGCACTGATCAGGCGCGGATAACCATCCACCGGATTGAAGACCGCGTTCAAGAACAGTGCTGTCTGCTTGGAAAAATCAAATGCGGCGTCGCTGAAGCGCACCTTGGGTTCATTCCAGGACCAGGCAACCTTTGGGGTGCTCGGGGCGACGCGAGCGCTGAATCTGCCGATGGACGGCCGGCTGGTGTTTTTTGCCAGGGTCTTGAGCGAACGGATCAGCGACCGTGCCTGGCCTCCCGCACCGATCATCAAACCTGCGCCGTCCAACGCCAGACTTTGCAGGCCTTTGCCAAAATTACCATCGCGAAAGTCCTGATAGGCACCGACGAAGGGAACCAGCGATAGCAGCAGGTTGACATCCCGCGCATGGGCCTCGCGGCTTTTTTCCACGGGTAACTGGCCCTTTGCCCGTGCAAGCATGTCCTCGGCACTTTCGTAGAAATTGCGTTCGGTGATTTCAACGGCAATGTCCTCGATACGGTCTGACTGATAGGTATCAGGAACAAACGTTTCCCTGGTCACGTTTTCGGGGAGTGGGCGCGGCCCCCTGGTAACACCGACTTTATCGAAAATGACGTCGGAAGAACTGACGCCTTCGCGTGCCGGTGCACCGCTGGCATACGCATCGAAATCCAGGCCGACGTCATGACCGCGACGGATGTATTTGTCTGCAAGCAATTTGTACTTTGCCAGGTAGCTTCTGTCCGAGGCCACCTTATCCAGGGCATTCGTTACCTCAAGGCTGTCGTGCTTGACGATGTTTGCGCTGTAGAGCACTTCGTAATAGGTGACAGTATTGTCGTGAACTACACGCATCAATATCCCCTGCCGCGCGGTCACCGCCGCTCGGTCCTGGTCCGACTCCCACACCTGCTGCTTGCCAGTGGCCTTGCGCAACGTGAACAGTTCCACACTGCCCAGTTCGATGCGCTGGCGATCGACCAACGGCAACCCCGCGAACATCAGTTTGAGCTTGGTGACGAAGCCCATCTTTTGATCGTTGTGGTGACGGGTGACGGCGCTTTCCAGTAGGGGGTCCAAGGCGGGAAGCCGCTCGATGATTTCGTTGAGCTTTTGTCGAGCCGCTGCCGAATTCGTAGAGGACTCATCAATATGCCGATAGGGGGTATTCGAACGTTTGCCAGCGTTGGACATATCGGTGGTCAAGACCCATCTGTCCTTGGTCAGATCGCCGCTCATGTACGCCTCGATCAGCGAGCGCGTACGCGGTTCGGAGCGCCTCAGGTTGCGGCGTTCGTCGGAGTCGGGGAGATGAACCTTCATCGCCTCCAACTGGCTGAGGCTGGTCTGAGGCATGGCCTTGAGCAACTCTTGGGTCGCCATCTGCCTGCGCGACGGCAAGGCGGTGCTCAAACGGTTGAACGAACGAGCCGACAGTGTCCGTTGCCGCGAGAACACACTCGACGTTTTCTTGAGATCCTCCTGAGTATGCCGGCCTTGAGGCTTGTCCGGTATGACACCATTGAGCACTCCCCAGTCAAGCAATATGCCAAGGGCTTGCTCCTGCATGAGGGTGCGTTGACCATCGGACGTAGGCTCCAGGCCCGTCAGTGCGCAGACCTGCTCCTCATCCATCATCCGGGAGGTGCCTGGCAACATGCGTTCAGCCATCGCACAGCCAAGTCGCAATTCCGTCCACGCCGATGTGCCGATCTTGATGCCCTCGGGTAAGTCCCGGACCAGAAACTCGGGGGCTTTCCTCGCCAGCGCCACATGGGCCACCAGGAACGCAAGGCTTGGGTCCATTGCCTTGTTGTCACACAAATACTGCTCCAGAGCCCGGCGGACTTCACCCAGGGTGCGTCCCGCATTGCTGGGGCTGTAAAGCGCGTAACCGCCTATCGAACCGGCAGGCCCTTGCAGCACCGCAGCAAGGATGTTGCCAAACGCTACAGTGTCCGGGCCCTGGCTCAACCTCCCAAGGTGAGCGTCGGGATCGGCACTCAGTGTTGCCGGGGTGTACATCGCGAGCGTAGCCAGCGGTTTGTAGTCCGGATCGCCCGGTTGTAGCGGGACCAACCCAGAATAATCACCCAAGGGCGGGGCCGGTGGCAGGACTGTGCGCAACCACCGAATGACGTTGCGGGTCGCCGCAGCCGTACGAGGTACGCCCAACCCCTTATGCTCAAGCAATTGGGCAACATCGTAGCTGGAGTGGGGCCCCATACCCTTGGCAGAGGCCGGCGATGGCTGGATCTTCAGTGTTGACCAATCGGTAGCACGGCTATCCGCCAGTGGCTGCACCTGCTCTTCAAGCAAATTCGCCAGGAAAGCGCGCTCATCCAGGTCACTGATCACGCCGCGCACATCGTCGAGCGCGGCCAAAAACCGAGGAGCTACCGTCAAGCCATGCGCCGCCACCTGGCCTTTGAGTGCCCGCTTCTGTTCAGTGGATTCACCGGGATCCAGGCCGTAGGCGTTCAGCACGACGTGCAGGGGCATACGAGGCTCATCAAGACTGACGCAAGGCAAGCCCTTATCGTCGGGGTCAAGCACATTGCGCATCGCCCGTAGATGCCGGCTCGCCTCCCCCCAGCCACTGTCGTCAGTACTGCTGAACGCTACGGGAGTGCGTATGCCCCCCGCGGCGGTGAAACCCTCTACGCGATCCTTGCGCAGTGTCAGGGTGTCCATTGCCAGGCCTTTGAGCGAGAACCAGGACTGAGAAGACGGTTGATCAAGCAACTGGCGGTAGAGGGCCAAGGCCGCACCGAGACTGCTGTCATCAGGGATTGCCACACTATTCTGGCCGCTGTCGAGGGCCTGTGCCAGACGCTCAGCCAAGGTGGAGTCTCCGACAGTGCCGGTGGCACTGGGCGACATAGGTAATGTCCAGGTGGGCGCCGCAATTGCGGGCGTACCGGGGCGTTCAGGGACAGTTTCGCAGGGGTTGGATGGGACAAGGGAAATTGAAGGTTGGGACATGGGCGCCAGGTCAGGCGCCGGAGTGGCTGGCGCGCAGATGACCGAACCGCTTTGGGCAAGAATAGATGGCATGTTGCTATCCTCTTTATGGCAAATCCATTGAGGGAAAAGCCGTGCCTCCTTGAACGGTTGGAAGGCACTGTAAGAGGGGAAAAGGCAGCCGTTCTATAAGCCGACGCCTAAAACCAGCGATGAAATCGGGCAGAGACTCTAGAGAATTCGATACAACAATCGCTCGATTCGTACCCGGCTGACCCGGCGCAGGAACTTGCCGACCGCCTCCGGGTAGTCCGGCAACGCCTGCAAGTCCTGGTAACGCTCGATTCGCGTGGTGTGCTGGAAAATCTGCGCCAACTCGGTACGTCTCGGCTCCAGCCACTCGCTCTTGGGATCATCGATCAGCAAGGCGTTTTCCAGGTCGAGGCGAAACGCGCGCGGATTGAGGTTGTTGCCGGTGAGCAAGGTGTAGCGCTGGTCGACCCACATGCCCTTGAGGTGGTAGGTGTTGTCGTCGTGGTGCCACAGGTGCAGGTTCAACTGGCCGTGGTCGATGTCGCGCTGATGGCGCTTGGCGAAACGGCGCAGGCTGATCTCGTACAGGTACGGCAGCGCGGCGATCACCTTGAACGGCTCGCTGGGCGGGATGTAGAAGTCGTTGGCGGTCTTGTCGCCGACGATGATATCGATCTTCACGCCACGCGCCAGGGCGCGGTTGATTTCGCGGGTCACTGGCAGCGGCAGGTTGAAGTATGGCGTGCAGATGGTCAGTTGATGCTGGGCACTGGCAATCAGCTCCAGGATCACTCGGCTCAACGGATTGTTCTTGCCCACGCCCAACAGCGGGCTGACCGACAGATGGCCGTTGGGCAATTGCCCGGCGGTGGTGTCGTATGCCGCGTGCTTGAGACGGCTACGCAGGTCGCCGATGTCGTTGCGCAGGCTGCGCGTAGTGGGCGGGTTGGGCAAGTCCAGGCGATGCACCGCCTTGGACGCCACCAGGCCGTGCTCCACCAGGTGCTGCATGGAGTCTGCGAGCGGTTGGCTGTGGATCAGGTGGTAGCGGTCGTAGCGGTATTTGTCGAACTTGTGCAGGTACACGTTGTTCAGGCTCGCGCCGCTGTAGAGCACCTTGTCGTCGATCACAAAGCCCTTGAGGTGCAGCACGCCGAACAGCTCGCGGGTTTGCACCGGCACGCCATACACCGGCACTTCACTGCTGTGGCTCTGGGTCATGGCCTGGTACCAGGCACTGTTGCCCGGCTGCTTGCCGGCGCCGATCAAGCCACGCTGGGCGCGCAACCAATCGACCACCACCACGATATCCAACTCCGGGCGCGCCGCCTTGGCGGCGTGCAGGGCGTCGTAGATCTCCTGCCCTGCCTCGTCCTGCTGCAAATACAGCGCGACGATGTAGATACGCCGTGTGGCCTGGGAGATTTTCTCCAGCAGGCAGCGACGATAGGCAGCAGCGCCGGACAGCACGTCAATCGCATCAGGAGTCAGGGGGAAACCGCGCAGTTTGGGCAACAGGGAGCGTTTGAAGAACGACGGCATAAGGCTCGCAATGGGTCGAATCCGAAGAGGCCCCGAGCTTACACCATGGGTGGGCCCAGGTCTTGCTGTGACGCATGGAAAAAATTTAATTGACCAAGAAGAACGATCGTTCTACTGTTCACGACATGAACGATATGACCAGTAATGAAACCCGCGACATCATCCTCGACGTCACCGAAAAGTTGATCTATCGCCATGGCATCGCCGCCACCGGCATGGACTTCCTGGTGAAAACCGCTGGAGTCTCGCGAAAAAGCATTTACCGCTACTTCGCCAATAAAGACGATTTGGTGATTGCCGCCCTGCAGCGTCGCGACGAGCGCTGGATGCAGTGGCTGCGCACAGAGGTGGAGTGTAGCGAAGGCACCGGCCAACGCCTGCTGGCGGTGTTCGATGCACTTAAAACCTGGTTTGGCTCCGCCGATTTCCGCGGCTGCGCCTTCATCAACACCAGCGGCGAAACCGGCGACCCGCAGGATCCGGTACGCCAGTTGGCCAAGGCCCACAAACAGAAACTGTTCGAGTACCTGCTCGAACTGTGTCAAGCACATGGCACCCCCGACCCTGAGCGGCAGGCCGCGCACCTGCTGATCCTGATCGATGGCGCCATTACCGTTGCCCTGGTGATGGGCGATTCAACAGCTGCCGATAATGCGCAATGCATGGCGCAAACCTTGTTGGGACTTTGATCGCACGACGGAGCAACTTTCAACACACCCTGATTGTTTGAGGAACTGCCCCATGTCATCGACTGCAGAAACACGTCCGCCCCTGCCGCCATTTACCCGCGCATCGGCCATCGAAAAAGTGCGTTTGGCCGAAGACGGCTGGAACTCCCGCGACCCCCACCGGGTGTCCCTGGCCTACACCCTCGACACGCAGTGGCGTAACCGCGCCGAGTTCGCCCATAACCGCGAAGAAGCAAAAGGCTTCCTGACCCGTAAATGGGCCAAGGAGCTGGATTATCGGCTGATCAAGGAGCTGTGGGCGTTTACCGATAACCGCATCGCCGTGCGTTATGCCTATGAGTGGCACGACGATTCGGGCAACTGGTTCCGTTCCTATGGTAACGAGAATTGGGAATTCGACGAGAACGGCCTGATGGCCAATCGGTTTGCCTGCATCAACGACATGCCGATCAAGGAAAGCGAGCGCAAGTTCCACTGGCCGCTGGGACGGCGCCCGGATGATCACCCGGGGCTGTCTGACCTGGGTCTGTAAACCGTGGCGGCGATGGCGTTGCTGAAATCGCCATCGCCGCCAGGCCGGGCTCCTACAGGTTGTTGTCGGCTTCAGTCCTGATTGAGGCCGACTCGGTATAGCACGCCATCATCCTCATCTGTCAGCACATACAAAAAGCCATCCGGCCCCTGCCGTACATCGCGAACCCGCGCTTTCAAACCGCCCAGCAAACGCTCCTCGTGAATCACCTTGTCACCGTCGAACTGCAAGCGGATCAGTTCCTGGCTGGCCAGCGCGCCGATGAACACATTGTGCTGCCAAGGCTTGAAGCGGTCTGCATCGTAGAATGCCATGCCGCTGATACCCGGTGATTTTTCCCAGACATGATGGGGCGGCACGGTGCCTTCTGCGGTCTTGCCTTTGGCTTCGGGAATCGGTGCCAGAGAGTAGTTGATGCCGTGGGTCGCCAACGGCCAGCCGTAATTCTTGCCACGCTCGATGATATTGATCTCGTCCCCCCCGCGTGGCCCATGTTCATTTTCCCAGATCGTGCCACTCCAGGGATTCAGCGCCAGGCCCTGGGGGTTGCGCTGGCCGTAGGACCAGATCTCCGGGCGCACGCCTGGCTGGCCGACGAAGGGGTTGTCATCCGGCACGCGGCCGTCGGGGTAGATGCGCACCACCTTGCCCTGCAGTTTGTCGAGGTCCTGGGCGGTCGGGCGGTCGTTGTTTTCGCCCAGGGTCACAAACAAATAACCGTCGCGGTCGAAGGCCAGGCGTGAACCGAAGTGATTGCCGGTGGACAGCTTCGGCTCCTGGCGCAGGATCACTTTGAAGTCGGTCAGGCCACTGAGGTCAGCCGCCAGACGTCCACGCCCTACCGCAGTACCGGCTGTTCCGCCCTTGCCGCCCCCTTCGGCGTAGGAAAGGTAGACCATGCGGTCCTGCTTGAAGTCCGGCGACAGCACCACGTCCAGCAAGCCGCCCTGCCCCTTCGCCCACACTTCAGGCACGCCCGTCAGTGGCGCGGACAATTTACCGTCCGGGCTGACAAAACGCAGGTGGCCAGGCCGTTCGGTGACCAGGAAACCTTGCTTGTCCGGCAGAAAAGCCACGGCCCAGGGATGGTCCAGGCCTTTGGCGATCGGTGTGACGGTGATGCTGCCTTGCTCGCTGGGGAACTGCTGGGCATCGGCTGCGAAACTGGCCGTCAACGGCAGTAGAGAGGTTGCGCACAGCGCGGCTAGCAGGGTTTTGCGTAGAAACATAAGACGGAATCCTTACCGGCGATTGCCGTTGGCATCATAAGTGGGGGCTTTGGTTTCGGTGGCCGGACGGCTGGGCGCAGCGTCGCGCTTGGGATAGCTGTTGCCAATGCCGCCGTTTTCCAGGGTCGGTGTGCGCGTGGTCGGCCCGGTCTGAATCCCGCGAATCGCCGGCGCGTTGGGCTGGGTGCCCTGCATGCTGTTGGGGTTGGCCCGGTGGATCGGGCCGTTGTTGGCGTTGTTGCTGCCGGGCAGGTTTTGCGCCTGGGCCACGGGGATCAGGGCCAGACCCAACAGCAGCGCTGCAACGTGACGCATACAAGTGTTCATTGACAAAGCCTCTCGGGAGTGAGGAGTACGTGCTTTCGATAACACGCTACGCCTTGGGTTCGGCTTTCGACACTAAATAGTTTCTCATCAGGTGTAACACGATCTGTCCGCGCATCTGCCAGGGGAAACTTTTCATATCGGCACCGAGTCACCAGAACACCCCCTCTACTCAAGGAGTCGCACCGATGCCACGAGCTATCTGGAAAGGCGCCATCAGCTTTGGCCTGGTGCACATCCCCGTGTCGCTGGTCTCGGCCACCTCATCGCAGGGCGTTGACTTCGACTGGCTGGACAAGCGCAGCATGGACCCGGTGGGCTACAAGCGCATCAACAAGACCACCGGCAAGGAAGTCACCAAAGACAACATCGTCAAGGGTGTGGCCTTCGAGAAAGGCCGCTACGTGGTACTCAGCGAAGAGGAAATCCGCTCGGCCCACCCCAAGTCGACACAGACCATCGAGATCATCGCGTTTGTCGCCAGTGACCAGATCCCGTTGCAGAACATCGACACGCCCTACTTCCTGGCACCGGACAAGCGCGGTGGCAAGGTTTACGCGCTGCTTCGGGAAACGCTGAGGAAGACCAAAAAAGTCGCGCTGGCCAACGTGGTCCTGCACACCAAGCAGCACCTGGCGGCACTCATGCCGCTGGAGTCGGCGCTGGTATTGGTGATGCTGCGCTGGCCCGCCGAAGTGCGCAGCCTGGACGAACTGGAACTGGGCAGCGACGTGACCAAACCCAGCCTGGCCAAGGGTGAACTGGACATGGCCAAGCGCCTGGTCGACGACATGAGCGCCGACTGGCAGCCCGATGAATATCGCGACAGCTTCCAGGAAAAGATCATGGCGCTGGTGGCCAAGAAGGCCAAGGCCGGCAAGATCGAGGATGTGGAAACCAGCCAGGACAGTGAAGAGCGTAAGTCCGCCGATGTGATCGACCTGACGGAGTTACTCAAGCGCAGCCTGGCCGGCAAACCCGCCAAGAAGCCCGCCGCGAAGAAAACCACCAAGGCGTCGTAAGTCATGCCAAAGCCCCTCAGCGAATACAACCGCAAGCGCGACTTCGGCGCCACCGGCGAACCGGCGGGCAGTGCGCCCGCAGGAACACGCAACGCTTCGGCGCTGTCCTTCGTGATCCAGAAACATGACGCGCGCAACCTGCACTATGACTTCCGCCTGGAACTGGATGGCGTACTGCTCAGTTGGGCAGTGCCCAAAGGGCCCAGCCTGGACCCGACGCAGAAGCGCCTGGCCGTGCATGTCGAAGATCACCCTCTCAGCTACGGCAGTTTCGAAGGCAGTATCCCGGCGGGCCAATACGGCGCCGGGGACGTCATCGTGTGGGACCGCGGTGTGTGGCAACCCCATGACGACCCGCGCAAGGCCTACGCCGCCGGCAAGCTCAAGTTCACCCTGGTCGGCGAAAAGCTGTCCGGCGATTGGACACTGGTCCGCACGCGCCTGAAAGGCAGCGGCGATAAGGAACAATGGCTGCTGATCAAGGAAAAAGACGCGCAGGCGCGACCTGCCCAAGACTACGATATTGTCCAGGCCCAGCCCGACAGCGTGCTCAGCGACGCCTCGCTGAGTAAGCCAAAACCACGCGCAAAAGCCCGAAAAACCAGCGTCGCCCTGCCCGAGCACTTCACCCCGCAATTGGCCACCCTGGTGGATCGCGCCCCCGAGGGCGATTGGCAGTACGAAATCAAGTTCGACGGTTACCGCATGCTTGCGCGCATCCGCGACGGCGAGGTGCGGCTGTTCACGCGCAACGGCCACGACTGGACCGACCGCCTGCCGCGCCAGGCCAAGGCCTTGCAAGCCCTCAAGCTCAAGGACAGTTGGCTCGATGGCGAGGTGGTCAGCCTCAACGGCGATGGCCTTCCGGACTTCCAGGCGCTGCAGAACGCCTTTGATATCGGACGCAGCCTGGACATTGTCTACTACCTGTTCGATGCGCCGTTCCTGGATGGCCAGGATCAGCGCCAGGCCCCCGTCGAAGATCGCCGTGCAGCGCTGAAGACTGCGTTGTCCGGCAGCAGGAGCAAGCTATTACGCTTCTCCGAAGCCTTTACTGCCCATCATCGGGACATCTTTGAAAGCGCCTGTGACCTGGCCCTCGAGGGCGTCATCGGCAAGCGCCTGGGCAGCCCATACGTGTCCAGTCGCAACACCGATTGGGTCAAGCTCAAATGCCGCCTGCGCCAGGAATTCGTGATCGTCGGCTACACCCGTCCGCAGGGCTCGCGCAGTGGTTTCGGTGCACTGCTGCTGGCAGTGAATGACACCTCGGGATTGGTGTACGCCGGACGCGTGGGCACCGGGTTTGATCAAGCGTCACTGAAGGCGATCCATGCGCAACTCAGGCCATTGGAGCGTAAGTCATCGCCGCTTGAAAAAGCCCTGACCAGCGCCCAGGCCCGTGACGTGCACTGGGTGGAACCGACACTGGTCGGCGAAGTGCAGTTTGCCGAATGGACCCGTGAGGGGGTGATCCGCCAGGCGGCGTTTGTCGCGATGCGCACCGACAAACCGGCCGCACAGGTCATTCATGAGCAACCGCGCACGGTCAAATCCATGAAACCTGCGAAAAAAACCACTGACACCGTGAAAATCAGCCACCCGGACCGCGTAATCGATAAGCAGAGCGGCATGCAGAAGGAGCAACTGGCGCAGTTCTACAACAGCATCAGCGAGTGGATCCTGCCTTTTCTGCGTCACCGTCCCGTGTCACTGCTGAGGGCACCCGAAGGCATCGACGGCGAACAGTTCTTCCAGAAACATTCGGAGCGCCTGGCCATTCCCAACATCAAGCAGTTGGAACAGGCACTCGATCCCGGCCATGCGCGCCTGATGGAAGTCGACAGTGCCAAGGCGTTGCTCGGGGCGGTGCAAATGGGCACCGTGGAGTTTCATACCTGGGGCGCCACTGTCGACAAGATCGAAACCCCGGACCTGTTTGTACTCGACCTCGACCCCGACCCCGCGCTGCCGTGGAAAAGCATGCTGGAAGCGGCGCAACTCACCCTCTCGGTCCTGGACGAATTGGGCTTGCAAGCCTTCGTCAAAACCAGTGGCGGCAAAGGCCTGCACCTGGTCGTGCCGCTGGCGCGCCGAGATGACTGGGACACTGTCAAGGCATTCGCCAAAGCGATTGCCCAATTCATGACCGAGCAACTGCCCGAACGCTTCACCGCGACGTCAGGGCCAAAAAACCGGGTGGGCAAGATCTTCATCGACTACCTGCGCAACGCAAGGGGCGCCAGTACCGTGGCCGCTTATTCGGTAAGGGCGCGGCCAGGTTTGCCGGTGTCGGTACCGGTCAGTCGCGAGGAATTGAAGGGATTGCGCGGGGCCCAACAATGGACCGTCGCCAATCTGCAGCAGCGCTTGGACGGCTTGAAGAACGATCCCTGGGACGGCTATACCAATCGACAGAAGATCAGCAAAAAGATGTGGGACAAACTGGACGCCCATCCACCGGAGTGAATGGCGCCCGAAGCACTCAGATCAGCAGGAAAATGGCGGCCAACCCTGCAAAGATCGCCCATTTTTCCAGGTAATAACGCGTACGGTTGCGCTTTTTCAGCTCTTTGCCGCGCAAGCGAATCTTGTACAGCCGGGTGAAGGCGCGGTTGAGCCCGCCCGTCTTGTCACCGGCATCGTTGGGCGAGCCCGCAGCCGCCATTACGTTGCGGCTGAACCAGCGATTGAACGCAGCGGCCCAACGGTATTTCATCGGGCGCTCGATATCGCAGAACAGAATGATGCGGTTCTGCTGCGTGGTGTTTTCCGCGTAGTGGATGTAGGTCTCGTCAAACATTACCGGCTCGCCATCACGCCAGTAGTAGTTCTCACCGTCCACGTTGATGTAGCAGCCCGGGTCGTTCGGCGTGTCCAGGCCCAGGTGATAGCGATACGAGCCGGCATACGGGTCGCGATGGCGCACCAGCCTGGACCCCGGCGGCAGTTCGGCGAACATCGCGGCCTTGATCGAACCGATGCCCTGCACCAGCTCGGTGGTACGCGGGCACAGCTTCATCGCCGACGGGTGGCTGTCGCCATACCATTTCAGATAGAAGCGCTTCCAGCCGGACTTGAAGAACGAATTGAAACCTACGTCGTTGTACTGTTCCGAGCGCTTGATTTCGCCGGCGCGCAGCAGGTTCTGGCCTTCCTCGCGAATCTCCTGCCAATGCTCCTGGAGCGGGCTCAGGTCCGGGAAATCGCTGGGCGACAGATAAGGTCGGCTGGGCAGCCTGGAAAAGAGGTAGAGAAAGCAGTTGATCGGCGCGAGGAAGGTCGAATGATCACTGAGTTGGCGCCCCAGCTTGTGCCGCACCCGCCCACGCAGGTGTACATACGCAATCGAGGCAACGTAGAGAATAACAATGATGAGTTTCAAGGGATTTCGTCACAAGTCAGAAGAGAACAGGCTGCTCCTGCGTGCCTACAACGGACGAGGATGGATAGCAGCACCTGAAATCACAATTCACACAATCGGCACGACCGGCTGAGTGACCACCCGGCGCGTGGCCCTTTGCAGTTATTTAGCCACAGGTTGTAACCAAAAGTTAACTAAGAATTGTGAAAAGCTGTCTTCTGACGGATGTTGCGAAGGCGCACAACCACTGGGCATGAACCGCCGTTGTGCGCGATGCTGTTACAGCAAAGGTTCATCGTCCTTGCGCTCTCGGCGGGAAAAACGCCCCTCTTCCAGCGGCGAGTAAGGTGCCGGTTGTCCACGATTCTGCACAACGTAGCGGATCAACGCGATGACCAGCCCCAGCACCAGCCCTGCAGTCAGGCTCAAGGCAACCACCAGCGCTTTCTTCGGCTTTATCGGCGCCAGCGGCTCCTGGGCGCGACGATCAATGGTCACCAGTTTGAGGTTGCTCATATCGATGTTCAAGTTGCGCAACCGCGCGACTTCGGCACGCAGCGGTTCGACATCCTGCAGGAAAATGTCCTCATTGTCGCGCCTGCGCAGTACCTCGACCTTACGGTTCACCTCTAACATTTGCAATTCTTTGCCGATCTCGGCGACGCGGGCGTTGGTGAAATCGTCGCTGGTGCGTCGCTGGAGTGCGTCGCGCTCCGCTTCAAGCGCATTGGAGCCCATGAAATACAGCGGGATTTTCTGGTTGTTGACTTCAGTACGCATGACCTGCCCGCTTCCACCGCGTGATGCATCCGCCATTGCCGACGGCGTCGTCGGGGTTTTGATTCCCAGGGACTTGGCAATGGCGATGGCCTCGGTCAGTTCTGCCAGCCGATCACTGCGCTCCATCTTCATCTGCAGACGCAGCGCACTGAGCTCATCTTGCAACTGGGCACGCTTGAGCCGGTCGCTTTCCAGCAGTGAGGCGATCTTCGACTCTTTCTCGTTCTCATAATTGGCGCGAGCGGCATCAATCTTGCCCTTGAGCTCGTTCAAGCGGTTATTGACGATCACCTTGAGGTCCGCGCCCACTTGCTCGCGCTCGGCGCCAATAGCGTAATCGACAAACCCGTTGAGAATCGCCACACCATCGACATCGGCGGGGTACTGCAACTCCAGGCGGATGTAACTGCTCAACGAGTCAGCCTTTTTGGGGTCAGGCAGAATGAGGTTGACCGCGTTGCGATTGAAGTCTTCGAAAGACTGCTCCAGGCTTTGGCCTGGTTTCTGAAATGCCTTGAACAATTGCTGGTGCGACTTGAAAAATTCCAGCCGTGTTTCGTAAGAGTCCAATTGCGACCCCACCTTTGACAGCGCATCGGCGGGCGGTAGCTTATAAACCTCGGAACGGTTCAACGCGTCCAGCTCATTCAGCGCGGCAGGACGCAATACACTACTGACCTCATAAGTCCGGGGCGCCAAAAGCGCGTAACCGCCCCCCAAAACCCCCGCAATGATCGCACACCCAAGGACCAGTCTTTTTTGCCGCCAGATCGAATGAAAGAGGTCGTACAGGTCAATTTCATCTGATGAAGGAGTCACATGAAGCGGGACGTTTCGATTCAAAATTAGCTCACCTAAAAAAATGACATTAAACGGCCATCACCGCAAATGTTTGGAAAGCCCGTTGAAGGGCCAGGGTCAACGCCCTGCGACACCGATGTACAAGTCTTCGGAGCAATCTGACAACTCAGGGTAATGAAAAATCCCAACCCATTAAACTATGTTCGCCGCGCGTTGCGTAAATATTCCTACAGACATCAACGACTGGAAATATGCTTGTCATAAGAATAGACAACTTCAGTTGAATAATTGCCTTAAAACCGAAATAAACCCGAAAGGACTCTCTATGCCGATTACTCGCGATCCGGATTACCAACTGCTCCAAGGCGTCTGGGAGCAAATCGCCCTTGAAGACAACGGCGTGCCAAACCCCGTTGACGATGCCCATAGCGCGCCCGGTGCACTGACCACCATCAGCGGTGACCAATTTGAAGTGCTGACGGTCAATGGTGAAGTGCTCCTGGCTGGCCAGTTTTTCCTCGACAGCCGCACACTTCCTAAAAGCATCACTTGGATCGATTCCATCGGCGAAGATGCCGGCAAGCGATTGCCCGCAAGCTATCGCCTGGAAGGGGATGAATTCGTTTTTATCGCTGCAGATGAAGGCATGCCCAGGCCAATCATATTCAATACCGGCCCAGGTCAAACCATGCGTACTTTCGTGCGTCGCGCCTGACCAGCGCGTTTTTGCTTTTGGAAAAGCCCTCTCACTCAAGACGCCTGGTGGCGGTCAAGGTAAAGCACATCGGCAATTGTGCGGGCTGGTGCTCGTACTGGTCGTACAGTTCTTCGCGATTGGAATGGGGATATTCCTGCAGGTGGCCGATCTGCAACTGCGCGCCGATCGCGGCACTGACTATGTCGCCTAAGGTATGCACGTACCAATAGGAGGTCGGTCCGGCCACTTCACCCTGGCCTTCATAGACAATCGACTCCTGCAGCACGAACGGCTCGCGCTGAAAGTAGGAACTGGCCGGCAGGAATGGGTTTTGCGCCCGGGGATCGAACACCTCCAGAAACGGGTGGGTTTCATACATCACCAACGTGCCCCCCGGCTTGAGGGTGCGCGCAACATGCTGCATGAACAGCGCTGCATCCGGCATCCAGCCCAACACCCCAATCGTAACCAGGGCAATATCGAAGCGCCCGTGCAACGCTGGCGGCAGATGATGGATGTCACTCTCGATGAACTCAGGGTTGTGCGGCGAGACATCGGCCAACTCCCGGGCCTGCTGGAGGAACGCCGGGGATTGATCCACCCCTACCACCGAACGTGCGCCCAGGCCAAACAGCGACAGGCTTTCGCGGCCATTGTTGCAGCACAGCTGCACCACGTCCTTGCCGGCCACGCCAACGTCCTGCAGCAACCCGGTAATCGTGGGGTCCAGGCAGGAAAAGTCCGCCTGGCCGACGCTGTTGAGCAATGCGTTCCAGGTGTGGGTGGTCTTGTGCAGGCCGGCCGATTGATCCCAGGCGTCTTTGTTGCAGGCAATTGCCTGTTGAGCTGAGGGCATGTCCATTGCGTCTCCAGGTAATCCATAAAAGGGGCTCAGAAAATAAGCCATGTCCCCACGGAATAAAACCCAGCTAATGCACGAAACTTAACGCAAGGCCAACGGGTCACTAACGCAATGCGTGTTCAGTCCTTGAACACCGCTTGCGAAGTGCTCGCCGTGGCCAACCATTCCGACCTGCGTAATACCTTGTCCCTCGACAGCCTGAATTTCTTCCTCGCGGATGTGCGCGACGGCCTCGGTCCCTACCTGGCCATTTACCTGCTGGCCGTGCACAAATGGGACCCGGCCAGCATCGGCGTGGTCATGACCCTGGCAGGCATCGCGGCATTGATCACCCAAGGCCCGGCGGGCGCGTTGATCGACCGCACCCGCAGCAAGCGCGCGGTGATTGCGCTGGCCGCCATTGTGGTGACCGTCAGTTGCCTGATGCTGCCCTTTGTCAGCTCGTTCAGCCTGGTGGCATTGACCCAGGCAGCCAGCGCTGTCGCTGCCTCGGTGTTCGCGCCGGCGATTTCCGCGATTTCCCTGGGAATCACCGGACCGCGCGCGTTCACCCGCCGCACCGGACGCAACGAAACCTTCAACCACGCCGGCAATGCCGTGGCTGCCCTGTTGGCCGGCGGCCTGGCCTACTTGTTTGGTCCGGTGGTGGTGTTTTACCTGATGGCGTTCATGGCGCTCGCCAGCATCATTGCGATCAGCTGTGTGTCCGCCGAGGCCATCGACCATGAAGTGGCCCGCGGCTTCGACCCGGAACATCACACCGACCATGAACAACCATCCGGGATGAAAGTGCTGCTGGCCAATCGTCCGCTGTTGCTGTTTGCCATTTGCTGCGCCCTGTTTCACTTGGCCAACGCCGCCATGCTGCCTCTGGTCAGCCAGAAACTGTCGCAGATCAACCTGCAGATGGCCACGCCGCTGACTTCGGCATGCATCGTCGCCGCGCAGTTGGTGATGGTACCGATGGCCTGGCTGGTCGGACTCAAGGCTGACCTGTGGGGGCGCAAACCGTTGTTGATGATCGGCTTCATGATCCTGCCGCTGCGCGGCGTGCTCTACACCTTGTCCAATGATCCTTACTGGCTGGTGGCCGTGCAAATGCTCGACGGCATTGGCGCGGGGATCTTCGGCGCGCTGTTCCCGGTGATCGTCAAGGACCTGACCCAAGGCACCGGCCGCTTCAACGTCAGCCTGGGCGCCCTCTCCACCGTGTTTGGCCTGGGCGCGGCGTTGAGCAGCAGCCTGGCGGGTTTCGTGGTGCAGCAAGCCGGCTACAACGCTGCCTTCCTGACGCTTGCCGGCGTTGCGGCGCTGGCCTTGGCGTTGTTATGGCTGGCGATGCCGGAGACCTTGGAGAAACCTTCCTTCGCCGGACATACAACTGTCGCCTGACATATGCGACAATGCGCGCCAAATTCCAACACACATCCCCCATTTTCTGCTCAGCGACCGGGTTTCGCGCCTTGATGTCGCTGTTGACGCATGCCTGAAGGCTCTTGCCAACACGCTCGCAACCCATTGATAGGTAAAGTAATTGATCTCCACAGCTAACATCACCATGCAGTTCGGCGCCAAGCCGCTCTTCGAGAATGTCTCGGTCAAGTTCGGCGCTGGCAACCGTTATGGCTTGATCGGTGCCAACGGTTGCGGCAAGTCGACCTTCATGAAAATCCTCGGCGGCGACCTCGACCCGTCCGGCGGCCAGGTCATGCTGGAACCGAACGTACGCCTGGGTAAACTGCGCCAGGACCAGTTCGCGTACGAAGAATTCACCGTGCTCGACACCGTGATCATGGGCCATGAAGAGCTGTGGAAGGTCAAGGCCGAGCGCGACCGCATCTACTCGTTGCCGGAAATGAGCGAAGAAGACGGCATGGCCGTGGCCGAGCTGGAAACCGAGTTCGCCGAGATGGACGGCTACACCGCCGAATCCCGCGCCGGTGAGCTGCTGCTGGGCCTGGGCATTCCCCTGGAACAGCACTTCGGCCCGATGAGCGAAGTGTCTCCAGGCTGGAAACTGCGCGTATTGCTGGCCCAGGCGCTGTTCTCCGATCCTGAAGTGCTGTTGCTCGACGAACCGACCAACCACCTGGACATCAACACCATCCGCTGGCTGGAAAACATCCTGACCCAGCGCTCCAGCCTGATGATCATCATCTCTCACGACCGTCACTTCCTGAACAGCGTGTGCACCCACATGGCTGACCTGGACTACGGCGAGCTGCGCCTGTTCCCGGGCAACTACGACGAGTACATGACCGTGGCGACCCAGTCCCGCGAGCAACTGCTGTCGGACAACGCCAAGAAGAAGGCGCAGATCTCCGAACTGCAATCCTTCGTCAGCCGCTTCTCGGCCAACGCCTCCAAAGCCAAGCAGGCCACCTCCCGTGCCAAGGCGATCGACAAGATCCAGCTGGCCGAAGTCAAGCCGTCGAGCCGGGTCAGCCCGTTCATCCGTTTCGAGCAGAACAAGAAGCTGCACCGCCAGGCAGTCATGGTCGAAAAAATGGCCAAGGGCTTCGACGGCAAGCCGCTGTTCAAGGACTTCAGCTTCCAGGTCGAAGCTGGCGAACGCGTGGCGATCATCGGCCCGAACGGTATCGGCAAGACCACCCTGCTGCGCACCCTGGTCAACGAACTGACCCCGGACGCCGGCAGCATCAAGTGGACCGACGCCGCGGAACTGGGCTACTACGCCCAGGACCATGCGCATGACTTCGAAGACGACGTAACCCTGTTCGACTGGATGGGCCAGTGGACCCAGGGCGAGCAAATGATCCGTGGCACCCTGGGCCGTATGCTGTTCTCCAACGACGAGATCCAGAAGTCGGTCAAGGTGATTTCCGGTGGTGAGCAAGGCCGCATGTTGTTCGGCAAGCTGATCCTGCAAAAGCCGAACGTACTGATCATGGACGAACCGACCAACCACTTGGACATGGAATCCATCGAAGCGCTGAACCTGGCGCTGGAGAACTACCCGGGCACGCTGATCTTCGTCAGCCACGACCGTGAGTTCGTCTCGTCCCTGGCCACCCGTATCATCGAGTTGAGCGCCACCGGCGTGATCGACTTCAGCGGCAGCTATGACGACTACCTGCGTAGCCAGGGTGTGGTGTTCTAAAGCACTCCGCCAAAAAGCCGTGCCAAGCGGGCCCGTTGTGATTGAACGGGCCTGTTGTGGCGAGCGGGCTTGCCCCGCGTTAGGCTGCGAAGCAGCCCCAATAGAAAACACCGAGTTCTGTCAGACAGAGCGCGGTGTTTTTTAGGGCCGCTTCGCGCCCCAACGCGGGGCAAGCCCGCTCGCCACAACAGCATCGTTTACCGCACAAAGCCTATTCATCAGACAAAGTCGTTAGCCAGCTTCCTTTTCCCCCGCGCCCTTGCCATCATGCCCGCACCGCCCGCCCGCGAACGAGTGCCCATGCCTGCCGCCGCCCCCAGCTCGATATCGATCACCCTGCAGATCGTTTCCATTGTCTTCTACACCTTCATCGCATTTATCTGCATCGGCCTGCCGATTGCGGTGATTCCTGGCTATGTACACGAACAACTGGGTTTCAGCGCGGTAGTGGCCGGGATCACCATCGGCTCGCAGTACCTGGCGACGCTGCTCAGCCGCCCCATGGCCGGGCGCATGTCAGACAACGTCGGCACCAAGCGTGCGATCGTGCTGGGCCTGGCCGGGATTCTAGTGAGTGGCGTACTGACGTTCTTCGCCACGCTGGTGGCAAGCCTGCCATCGTTGAGCCTGGGCATCCTGATCGTCGCGCGGCTGCTGCTGGGGGTGGCCCAGGGGCTGATCGGCGTGGGCACCATCAGTTGGTGCATGGGCGCGGTGGGTGCGGAACACACCGCACGGTCGATCTCGTGGAATGGTATTGCCTCCTACGGTGCCATCGCGATTGGGGCACCGCTTGGCGTGGTGATGGTCGCGGAATATGGCTACCACAGCCTCGGCATCGCACTGACGGTATTGTCCGCGCTAGGGCTGGTGCTGATCCGCAATAAACCCTCGGTGCCGGTGGTACGTGGCGAACGGCTGCCGTTCTGGGCGGTATTCGGACGTATCGCGCCGTTTGGCGCCAGCCTGTGCCTGGCTTCGATTGGCTACGGCACCCTCACCACCTTTATCACCCTGTACTACCTCAATCGTGGCTGGGCCGGCGCGGCTTACTGCCTCACGGTATTCGGCGTGTGCTTTATCCTGTCGCGACTGGTGTTTATCTCTGCCATCAGCCGTTTCGGCGGTTTTCGCGCAGCCGTTGCCTGCATGACCATCGAGACCCTCGGCCTGACCCTGCTGTGGCTGGCGCCGTCCACCGGGGTGGCATTGATCGGCGCCGGGCTGACCGGCTTTGGCTTGTCGCTGGTGTACCCGGCGCTGGGTGTGGAAGCCATCAAGCAGGTGCCCAACAGCAGCCGTGGCGCGGGACTGAGTGCGTATGCGGTGTTTTTTGACCTGGCCCTGGCGATTGCCGGGCCGTTGATGGGCGCCGTGGCGCTGAACCTCGGCTACGGCTGGATCTTCTTCTGTGCCGCACTGTTGTCGGTCACGGCCCTGGGCGTGACCCTGCTGCTTATGCGCCGCGCTTACTGATCAGCTGTCTGCAAGCCCGCCCGGGTAGATTGGCCGAGGGTGTGACTGAAGAACCGCCCCGCCTCGGAGATCAGGTCGCGGTGAATGCCTTCGCGATCAACCCCATCGGCATCCGTGCAGATCGCCGGCATTGTTGCCAACTGATCGCTGTCGCACGGCGCCATGAACACGAAGTGCCCTGCCCCGGCCAGTAGCTTGAAGTCCGGCGGCTCCGGCAGTTTGCGCGCCAGCGCGGCGGCGTTCTTGTCCACCGCCACCAACTTGTCACCGTCGCCGCTGTAGAGCAGCACGGGCACATGCACATCGGCCAGGGTGTGACGGCCGAACATCAGGCTCAGCGGTGCCATCAACATCAAGGCATGAATGCGCGGGTCGGATTGCGGTTGCAGGTCATCACGGTCCACCACCAGTTCACCCTTGGTGGTGCAGGCGTCGCGATCTTCCGGACGCTCCTGGCAATACCGGCGCAGGCGG
Source organism: Pseudomonas sp. FW305-3-2-15-C-LB1 (assembly GCF_058787615.1). Taxonomy (NCBI): domain Bacteria; kingdom Pseudomonadati; phylum Pseudomonadota; class Gammaproteobacteria; order Pseudomonadales; family Pseudomonadaceae; genus Pseudomonas; species Pseudomonas sp. FW305-3-2-15-C-LB1. Next base: position 365,453 of record NZ_JBYSZX010000005.1, read on the forward strand.
TCGAAATCCGGCTTGGCGCCGGCCAGGATCAACGCGGTCTCACCCCCGGCTGAATAGCCAATGACACCCACCTGGTCCACGTTGACGAACGGCGAGAGCATCGGGTCGCCCAGGGTGGCGGTGATCGCTTCGGAAATCTGGATCGGCCGCCCGTACAAGTTGCTCACCGTGCCCAGGCGACTGTGATCCTTGTAGTTGTCGCCAGGGTGCAGCACCGCTACCACTACAAAGCCCTTGCGCGCCAGGGAGGTGGCCAGGTCATGCAGCGCCAGCGGCGTGCCGGTGTTGCCGTGGGACAGCATCAGCATCGGGAAACGGCCGATGGCGATCTTGGCGTCTTCGGTAGCGGCGACGTGGTAGGCGCCCAGTTGCGTGGTGTGCTCAAGGCCGGTGGACGGGTAGAACGCCACGGCTTTCATCGGCTGCAGGTCCAACGGATCCAGAAACGTCATGCGATGGAAGCCCACACTCCAATGCGGGTGCGGCGCAGGTGCGGCGTGCACTGAAATCAGGCCGCCGAGCAGGGAAAGAACCATAACGGCACAAAGACGCATCATGGGGATGTCCACCTTTGCTGCGTGAGAACCGACATATCGAAAAAAGTCCAGGGTGTTAAACCCATGCTTGCACAACCTGGGCCAAAGTAATGACAACGCACAAACGAAAAAACTCCGTACTCCGTTCGCTTTGAGGCGAGCAGAATACAGAGTTTAGGCGCCCGGCTTCAGAATGAAACCGAGCAAAGGCGGAATTTACACAAGCCTTACGCGGTGGCGAACAATTGTTCGTTGATGACCACGTTGGCGTCGTTCAGGGCTTTGCTGCGCACTTCATCACCGTAGGCCAGGCCTTCGGCGCGTACGATTTCGATATCGGTGATACCCAGGAAGCCAAACAGCAGCTTCAGGTAGCCTTCATGGGCAGCACCCGAGGCCTGGCCGGCGTGCAGGCCGCCCGCGGTGGACACGATGATGACCTTCTTGTTGCCGCACAGGCCTTCAGGGCCGGCTTCGCTGTAGCGAAAAGTCTGGCCGGCGACGGCGATACGGTCGATCCAGGCTTTCAACTGGGTTGGAATGGTGAAGTTGTACATCGGTGCGCCAACTACTACTGCGTCGGCGGCGAGGAATTCAGCCAGCGACGAAGCGCTCAGGTCAGCCTCATGCTTCTGCGCGGCATCACGCAGTTCGGCGGCGGTGCCTAGGGCGCCGAGGGTTGCGCCGGAAAAGTGGTTGATGCCTTCGCTGGCCAGGTCACGGTAGGTCACTTCCACACCCGGTTCAGCCGCTTGCCAGGCCTTGACCACGCCCGCGCTGAGCTGACGGGACGCCGAGTTGTCGCCGAGGATGCTGGAATCGATATGCAACAGTTTCATGCGGAATCTCCAAGTGAGGATCGCCGTGGGGCGTTCGAGTGAGGTTCATCCTACAGATGATCCGAATAAAGGATTAGACCATTGAAACGCGACTGTTTGTCCCGCCAGCAGGACAATGTTCAATGGGACGACACGTAAATCGACGCCGACGCAGGCGCCGGCAACGCATAGGTGCGTTTCATCCACTGGATTTCCGCCTGGGGTGTGCGCCCGAAGAAGCGCTTGAACTCGCGACTGAACTGCGAAGGGCTTTCATAGCCGACCTTGGCACTTGCCGTGGCGGCGCTGATATCGCTGCGCAGCATCAGCAAACGCGCCTGGTGCAGGCGCGTGGACTTGAGGTACTGCATCGGCGAGGTGTCGGTGACCGTGCGGAAATGCGCGTGAAAGCTCGGCACGCTCATCATCGCCTCCCGGGCCAACGCCTCCACGTCCAGGTGCTGGGCATAACACCCATGGATCTTGCGAATCGCCCGCGCCACCTTGCCGAACTGCCCCTGGCGATTCAACGCGGCGCGCATCGAACCGCCCTGCTCGCCCGTGAGGATCCGGTAGTAGATTTCGCGCATCAACGCCGGGCCAAGGATGTGCGCGTCCATCGGCGTGCCCATGGCTTGCAGGAAGCGCAACAGCGACTCGCTGAGCAAGTCATCCATGGGCGATGAATACATGCCCCGCGGTTTGGCGTCGACCAGCGCCGGAAACTCATCCAGCGCCACCATCAGTTCGGCCGCGAGGGTGAAGTCCAGGCGCAGGTACACCGCCAGCATGGGCTCGGCTTCGCTGGCGTCGGTCTCCATGGTGAACGGCACCGGCACTGACACCACCAGGTAATGCCGGGCGTCGTACAGGTAAACCTCCTCCCCCAGGTAACCGCGCTTGCGCCCCTGGCAGACCATCACGATGCCGGGGTCATACAGCACCGGCACCCGCTGCAAGGGGCGGTTGGAGCGCAGGAAGCGCACGTCATCCAGAGCGCTGAGGTTATAGCCCTCGACAGGCGCCAGGGTGTCCATCAGCGCGATGATTCTGTCTGTACGGTCCATGGATCCTGGCCTCTGTGCAAAGTGCCACGGTAGCGCGCAATCCGCATCCAGGCTACGGCCTCATAGGAATAGGCAATCAGCACATTGGAATGGATATTCGCTCAAACACTGTCTCTGCGTAGCCTGGAACCGCACTTTCAGCCCTCGGAGACTCCCCATGCTTATCGTCTACAACCCTGCTACCGGCGAAGAAGTCGGCCGCGTCGCCCAGAACACCACCCACCAGGTCAAGGCCGCCGTCGACCGTGCCTGTGCCGCCTTTCCCGCATGGTCGTCCAGGCTGGCCAAGGAGCGCAGCGACCTCCTGCGCCACTGGCATGACGCGGTCAAGGCCGACAAGGAAGCCTTCGCCGAATTGCTCTGCCGCGAAAACGGCAAATGCCTCAGTGAAGCCCGTGGCGAGATCGACTACGGCCTGGGCTTTATCGAGTGGTATGCCGAAGAGGCCAAGCGCGTGTACGGCGACACGATCCCTACCCATGACCGCAACGCCAATGTGCTGGTGACCAAGGAAGCCATCGGCCCGGTCGCGGCCATCACCCCATGGAACTTCCCGTTCATGATGATCACCCGCAAGGTCGCCACGGCCCTGGCCGCCGGTTGCACCATGGTGATCAAACCCGCCGAGGATACACCGCTGACGGCCTTCAAATTGCTGGAGTACGCACGCAAGGCTGGCATCCCCGAAGGCGTGCTGGAGGTGGTAGCGGGCGACCCCAGGGAGATCGGCCTGATCCTCACGGGCGACCCGCGTATCCGCAAGATCTCGTTTACCGGTTCCACCGGCGTTGGCAAATTGCTTGCCGCACAATGCGCGGCAAGCATCAAGAAGATGACCCTGGAGCTGGGCGGCAACGCGCCGTTTATCGTGTTCCAGGACGCCGATCTGGATGAGGCGGTGAAGGGACTGGTCGGTGCCAAGCTGCGCAACTCAGGCCAGGTATGCATCTCGCCGAACCGGATATTTGTGCAGCACAGCATCCTCGAGGACTTCATCCAGCGCGTGCAGCATGCAGTGGCCGGGATCGAAGTGGACCAGGGCCTGCGTGAAGGTTTTGTGGTCGGCCCGCTGGTCAATCAAGCGGGCTTTGACAAGGTCGTGCGCCTGGTGGAAGCCGCCAAGGCTGCCGGAGCCAGCGTGCTGATGGGCGGCAGGCCCCACGCCAAGGGCGGCCTGTTCTACGAGCCGACGGTGTTGACCGGTTTGCGGGACGACTCCCCCCTGGCGACCGAGGAGATCTTCGGGCCGGTGTTCGCCATCTACTCGTTCAAGGACGAAGAAGAAGTGATCGCCCGCGCCAACCAGACGGAGTTCGGCCTGGTCGCCTATGCCTACACCAGCGCGCTGGGGCGATCGTTGCGCCTGTCGTGCCAGTTGGAGGCCGGGATGGTGATTCTCAACTCAGGCTCGGTCGGCACCGCGTCGGTGCCGTTTGGCGGGATCAAGCAGTCCGGTTATGGCCGCGAAGGCAGCTATTACGGGATCGAAGAGTATGTGCAGGTAAAGTATGTGTTGATGGGCGGTGCGCATTTGTAGTGGATTTGCCCTCGTCAGGCGCGGATAGTTCGTCCCATTGACAGGACAATGGGCTGACCATGCAAGACCTCAACGACCTCTATTATTTCGCCAAAGTCGTCGAAGCCGGCGGTTTCGCCGCCGCCGGCCGGCTGCTGGGAATTCCCAAGTCGCGGCTGTCGCGGCGCATCGCCGAGCTGGAAGAGCGCCTCGGTGCACGCCTGCTGCAACGTACCACCCGCCAGCTTACCCTCACCGCCGTCGGCGAACGCTACCTGCGCCATTGCCAGGCCATGCTGCTGGAGGCGGAAATGGCCGATGAGGCCGTGGCCAGCATGTCCAGCGAGCCCCGTGGGCGACTGCGGGTGAGCTGCCCGGTGGGCATGGCCCAGCACATCCTGCCGGAGCTGGTCGCCGGTTTTCTTGCCGCCCACCCGCAGGTGCAGTTGGAGATGACCCTGGTCAACCGCCGCGTCGACCTGGTGGCCGAAGGCATCGATGTGGCCTTGCGCGTGCGTGAGCTGGGCGATGAGGACCCGCTGTTGGTGACCAAACGCCTGCGCCAGGCCCAGACCGTGCTGGTGGCCAGCCCCGCACTGATGCTCGGGCGTCAGGTCACGACCCTGGACGACCTCAAGCAGCTGCCGATCCTCGGTGCACTGGAGGCGGACCGGCTGGTGCACCAGCGCATTCTCGATCCCCTGGGCAACGCCCACGACCTGGCGATGGAAGCCCGCCTGGGTATCGACGACTTTATCGTGCGCAAAGCCAGCGCCATCATGGGCCTGGGCTTTACCGTACTGCCGATGATGTACTGTGAAGAGGAACTGGCAAACGGCCGGTTGGTGCAACTGTTGCCCGAATGGTCGTTGCCGGGCGGTTGGCTCCAGGCCGTCTACCCGCATCGGCGCGGCGTGCTGCCGGCGATCCGGGCCTGGATCGACTACCTCGAAGAAGGTTTCAAAGGCTGTGGAGACCGCTTGCTATGAAGATGACCGAAGCACAAGTCGCGGCGTTCTGCCTGGCGCTGCCCGGCGCGCGCGAAGACTACAAATGGGGCGGCGTGCGGGTGTTCTCGATTGCCGGCAACAAGATGTTCGCCCTGCAAAACCTGCGTGGTGAATCGCTGGCGTTCAAGGTCGACAAGGAGCTGTTCCTCGGCCATGTGGATCGCCCCGGCATCCACCCGGCGCCGTACCTGGCGCGTGCACAGTGGATCATCATGAACACGCCCTACCCGCTGGGCGCCGAAGAACTGCGCGGCTTGTTGCAGCGTTCCCACCAGTTGGTGGTGAGCAAGTTGCCCAAGCGCACGCAGGTCGGGTTGCGGCTAGAGGACTGAGAGCAAGGTGCCGCCGAGGAACAACTGGTCCAACCAGAACACCTCATGCAACAGCACGATCACCCAGAACAGCACCTGGTACGACACCTTGCGCGTCTTGTGCCGGAACACCTGCTGGGCAATCAACGCTCCCGGCCAGCCACCCGCCAGCTCCACGGCGTGCAGGATGTTTTCCGGGGTGCGCCAGCGGTCGGTCTGCGCTTTGCGCTTGTCGCTCCAGTACAGGAAAAACGCGATCACGCTGACGACACCATAGGCGGCCAGCGGGATCAGCGTCTCGCCGCGATACCAGACCAGCGCGGCCCCTATCAACGGCGGCGCGCACAACAGCGCGAAGATCGCCGCCTTCAAACGCGGATACTGGATGTTCAAGGCTTGACCGCCGTCCAGTCGATCCAGCCGAACTGCCAGGTCGCCAGGATCAGCAGGCCGAATGCGATGCGGTACCAGGCAAATGCCGCGTAGCTGTGGCTGGCGATGAACTTGAGCAAGCCCTTGACCGCAATCATCGCGAAGATGAACGAGGTCACGAAGCCGATGGCGAACACCGGGAAATCCGCTGGCTGGAACAGGTCACGGTACTTGTAGCCCGAGTACAGCGCAGCACCGACCATGGTCGGCATGGCCAGGAAGAACGAGAACTCGGTCGCGGTCTTGCGCGACAGGCCGAACAACAGGCCGCCAATGATGGTCGCACCGGAGCGCGACGTGCCGGGGATCATGGCCAGGCACTGGGCGAAGCCGATCTTGACCGCATCTTTCCAGGTGATCTCGTCGACGGTGTTGGCGTGGCTACGGTGCTGACGCTGCTCGGCCCACAACATGATGATGCCACCTACCACCAAGGCGGTTGCCACGGTGATCGGGTTGAACAGGTAGTGCTTGATAAGGTCGGCGAAGATCACCCCCAACACCACTGCCGGCAACACGGCAATGATCAGGTTGATGGTAAAGCGCTGGGCATTGCGCTGGGTCGGCAAACCGATGACCACGTCGAGAATCTTGCGGCGAAACTCCCAGACCACGGCAAGGATCGCACCCAACTGGATGATGATGTTGAAGGCTTCGAAACGCTCGCCGCCGAAGCCGATCAAGTCGGCGACGATGATCTGGTGGCCGGTGCTGGAAATCGGCAGGAACTCGGTCAGCCCCTCCACAACGCCAAGAATCAATGCCTGTATGGCGGTCCAAAAATCCATGCTTCCCCCAAAGGTCTTGCTCTATGGCAAGCCTTGTTGATCTTTTTAATGGTTCACTGACGACAAGACCCGGGGGTGACTCTCACACCCGGTACGCAAAAATCTTGTGAAAAATCAGACAGTACTCAGGTTTTCCGAATACAGGCCGAAAGCCTATCAGACAAGGCGGAAAAGTCGATGCAGCGCCCACAATTATAAAAAGCACGGAGTGACAGGACGATGAACAGTTTGCGCAATATGTCGATCAGCCGGCGCCTCTGGCTGATCCTGATAGTCGCCGTGCTGATGCTGCTGGCCCTGGGTTTATTGATGCTCAAGCAGATCCACGACGACCTTTACCAGGCCAAGCGCCAACAGACCCAACACGTGGTCCAGACCGCCAGCGGGATCCTGACGTTTTATCACGGCCTGGAAACTACCGGCGTCATGACCCGCGAAGCCGCCCAGAAACAGGCCCTGAGTGCCGTGCGCGGTTTGCGCTATGACCATGACGACTACTTCTGGATCAACGACCTCACGCCGGTGATGATCATGCACCCGGCCAACCCCAAGCTCGACGGCCAGAACCTCTCGGCCATCCGCGACCCCGACGGGTTTGCGGTGTTCAACGAATTCGTGAGCCTGGCCAAGGCCAAGGGCGCCGGCATCGTCAACTATCGCTGGCCGAAACCGGGTGCCGAAGCGCCGGTGGCCAAGACCTCGTATATCCAGTTGTTCGAGCCGTGGGGCTGGATCATCGGCTCCGGCGTGTACGTGGACGATGTGCAGGCCGAGTTCAGCGGCCAGGTGTGGAAAGCCTCGTTTATCGGCCTGGGTATCGCGGTGCTCATGGCATTGCTGGTAGCGCTGATCGCCCGCAGCATCGTGCGGCCGTTGCAGGATGCGGTGAACGCCATGGGCAACATCGCCAGCGGCGAAAGCGACCTGACCCGCAGCCTCGACACCCATGGCCAGGACGAAGTCACCCAACTGGCCCGGCACTTCAACAGCTTCACCGCCAAGCTGCGCCAGGTGGTCAGCCAGTTGCAGGAATGCGCCAACGCCTTGGGCCAGTCGTCCCAGGAACTGGGCACCAATGCGACCCAGGCCCATGATCGCAGCCAGCAGCAGTCCCAGCAGATGGAGCTGGTGGCCACTGCCATCAACGAAGTCACCTACGGCGTGCAGGACGTAGCCAAGAACGCCGAACACGCCGCCAGCGAAATGCGCGACGCCCAGGCCCAGGCGCAACAAGGCCAGGTCAATATCGACGGCAGCCTGCAACAGATCGACCAGCTCTCCGGCACCATCAGCCAGGCGGTGGAGGTGATCCGTACCCTGTCCGCCGAAAGCACCCAGATCGGCAGCGTGCTCGAAGTGATCCGCTCGATCGCCGACCAGACCAACCTGCTGGCCCTCAACGCGGCAATTGAAGCGGCGCGTGCCGGCGAGCAAGGCCGCGGCTTTGCCGTGGTGGCCGATGAAGTGCGGCTGCTGGCCCAGCGCACACAAAAGTCCACCGCCGAGATCCAGGGCATGATCGAGCGCCTGCAGGGCCACTCGGAAGCGGCGGTCAAGGTGATCAGCGACAGCCACAGCGCCTCCCAACTGACCATCGAACAAGCCGGCCAGGCCGGGGCCAGCCTGACCGCCATCGGCCAGGCATTGCGCAACCTCAACGGCCTCAACGCCTCGATTGCCAGCGCGACGCTGCAACAGGCCCATGTGGTGGAAGACATCAACCAGAACGTCACCCAGGCGGCCGGGTTGTCCCACAGCACGGCACTGGCGGCGGAGCAGTCGAGTCTGGCAAGTGCACAGTTGCGTGGCCTGAGCGACCAGCTCGACGGCCTGCTGCGCCAATTCAAGATCTGATGCTGCTTGTGGCGAGCCCGCTTAATGTGGCGAGCGGGCTCGCCCCGCGTTGGGCTGCACAGCAGCCCTAAAACCAGACACCGCATACTGTCAGACAGTACGCGGCGTATTTAGTGGGGCTGCTACGCAGCCCAACGCGGGGCAAGCCCGCTCGCCACAGAGATAATGCCCGCAGCATTCTTCTTTGGTTACAATCCCCGCCCTCTCCCACTCTCCCAAGGAACCACCATGTCCGGGCTTGAACTGTTCGCCGCCGCCCTCGGGGTGATCGCGGTGTGGCTGACCGTCAAGCAAAACCCCTGGTGCTGGCCCATCGGCCTGGTCATGGTGCTGCTGTACACCTGGGTGTTCTTCGATGTGAAGCTCTATTCCGACATGCTCTTGCAGGTGGTCTACGCCGCGCTGCAGGTCTACGGGTGGTGGCAGTGGACCCGCGCCGGCGAGGTCAAGCAAGGGCGCCAGGTCACCAGCCTGGGCGTGCCGGCGATCATGGCCAGCCTGGCCGCGGGCGCAGTGGGCAGCCTGTTGCTCGGCGCCGCCATGGCGCACTGGACCGATGCCGCCCAGCCCTGGCTGGACGCCGCCCTCACCGGCTTCAGCCTGGTGGCGCAGATGTGGATGGCGCAGAAACGCGTGCAGTGCTGGCCACTGTGGATCGCAGTGGATGTGATCTTCGTCGGGCTGTTCCTCTACAAAGGCCTGTACCTTACCGCCGCGCTCTATGCACTGTTTACCGTGATCGCCGTGCAAGGCTGGCGTGAATGGCGCGCCGATCCGGCGTTGCACGCATGAAGGTGGTGGTACTGGCCGGCCCGGAATCCAGCGGCAAAAGCTGGCTGGCCGCAGAGTTGCAGGCGCATTTCGGCGGGTTGATGGTCGGTGAATATGTGCGCCATTTCATCGATCACCATCAGCGCGACACCACCCTGGCCGATATCCCGGCCATTGCCCGTGGTCAACTGGCCTGGGAAGACGCCGCCCGCGCCCAACAGCCTGCGCTGTTGATCCTCGACACGCATTTGCTGACCAACAAGCTCTGGAGCCAGACCCTGTTCGGCGACTACCCGGCCTGGCTCGACAGCGAACTGCTGGCCCGCCATTACGACCTGCACTTGTTATTATCGCCGGAGGATGTGGAATGGACCGCCGACGGGCAGCGCTGCCAGCCGGACCTGGCGGATCGCCGAGCGTTCTTCCGTGGCAGCCTGGAGTGGCTCGAACACCATCAGCAGCCCGCCCTGGTGATTCGTGGTCATTGGGCACAGCGCCGCGCCACCGCGTTGGCCGCGGTTGAACAGCTACTCGCTGGCACGCTCCAGGTTGGCATTCACCCTTAGCAGCAACGCCAGCAAGGTCGCCTCCTCCTCTTCACTGAACCCCTCCAGCGCCTGCGCGCTGCCTTGCAGCATGATCGCGCGGGCGGCGGGCATGCGTTCGCGCGCCGCGTCGGTCAGGGTAATCAAGCGGCTGCGTTTATCAGCCGGGTCAGCCACCCGCTCGATCATGCCGTCACGCTCCATACGGCCCAGCAACTGGGCCATGCTCGACTGCTCGACACGGGCAATGCGCACCAGTTCGGCCTGGGGTAAACCCTCGCTGTGCTTGAGCGCCGCCAGCACCGGAATCTGCGCGACAGCAAAGCCCAGCTCTCTCAGGCGACCTTCGTAGAGGCGGATGAAACCGCGGTTCGCCAGGCCGATCTGTTGCATGGGGTTTGGAGCAGGCGTTTGAGTCTTCATGAGGGCGTTGACTTTCCATAGGATCCTATGAACAAAATGTATAGGATCCTATAAACATCGCCAAGGACAATTTCATGAATACGTCATTGCGCATCGCCATCGTCGGCGCCGGCCCCGGCGGGTTGACCTTGGCGCGAATCCTTTACCGCCATGGCGTCCACGCCAGCGTATTTGAACGTGAACGCAGCCCGCTGGAGCGCCCACAAGGTGGCACGCTGGACCTGCATGCCGAATCCGGCCAACTCGCCTTGCAGCGTGCCGGCCTGGAGGAGGCATTCAAACGCATCGCCCGTTACGAAGACCAAGGCTCGCGCTTGATGGATCAGCACGGTCGCTTGCTGTTCGAAGCCCCCAACCCGGACGCAGGCGACCGCCCTGAAGTCGACCGTACCGCCTTGCGCCAGGCGCTGCTGGACTCACTGCCGCCAGACTGTGTGAGCTGGGGTGTCAGCGTCACCGACGTTCGCCCGACCGGTGATGAACGTTGGACACTGCATCAAGGCGCCCTCACCCACGGCCCCTTCGACCTGGTGGTGGGTGCCGACGGCGCCTGGTCGAAAATACGCTCGCTGCTGTCGACCTATCAGCCGCAATACAGCGGGTTGACCTTCATCGAGTTCGGCATCGACGATGCAGACCGTCAGCACCCGCACCTCGCCGCACTGGTCGGCCGAGGCACCCTGCAGGTTGCCGGCGAAGCCAGGGCGATCATCGTGCAGCGCAACGCCAACGCGCATTTGCGCGGCTATGCGATCTTTCGCGTGCCATCAGACTGGGGCGCCGATCACCTCAGCCTGCCCGCACTGAAAGCCCAGTTCCATGGCTGGCACCCGCAGGTATTGGCATTGTTTGATGCGGCGAACGAGACGGTACTGGCGAGACCGATCCACGCCCTGCCCGTCGGCCATCGCTGGTGCCACCGCCAGGGGTTGACGCTGATCGGCGATGCGGCCCATCTGATGTCGCCGTTTGGCGGCGAAGGGGTGAACGCGGCGATGCTGGATGCGGCCGAACTGGCGCAGCACCTGCTGGAGACACCCGACTGCTCATCAGCAGTGCAGGCCTATGAAAACCACATGTTCGAACGAGTGATACCGGCGGCCCAGGGCAGCGCCGAAGCCGCCGCCATCCAGTTATCCCACGACAGCCTGGCGCTGTCCCTGGCCCACCTGCATCACCACCTCACGCCTCAGTAGCCCAACGACAGCCCCGTATTGCGACGCGGGTCATTCGCCCCATAGAAGCGGTTGTTACCCACCGGCTTGCCATCCAGGGACGGCGCGCCCACTAGGATCGCCGCCAGGTGGTTGGCATCCTGCGGACCGGCAAACTTGTGGCCCCAGCTTTCGAGGATCTTCTGGGTATCCGGACTCACTGCAAACCGCTCGAGGTTGGTGGTTTCCGGCATCCACTGCTGGTGGAAACGCGGTGCGTCCACGGCTTCCTGGATGTTCATCTTGTAGTCGATGACATTCAGGATGGTCAGCAAGGTCGCCGTGATGATGCGACTGCCACCCGGCGTACCGACCACCATCACCGCCTTGCCATCCTTGGTCACGATGGTCGGGCTCATCGACGACAGCGGCGCCTTGCCCGGTGCGATGGCGTTGGCTTCACCCTGGACCAGGCCGTACATGTTCGGCACGCCGACCTTGACGGTGAAGTCGTCCATTTCATCGTTGAGGATCACCCCGGTCTTGCTCGCCATTACCCCCGCACCGAACCAGTCGTTGAGGGTGTAAGTGACCGACACCGCGTTGCCCCACTTGTCGACGATGGAGTAGTGAGTGGTGTTGTTGCCTTCATGGGGCGACACGCCCGGCTTGATCGCCTGGGAATCGCCAGCTTTTTGCGGTTCGATGGCGTCACGCAGTTTGGCCGCGTAGTTTTTGTCCAGCAGGTGCTCGATCGGGTTCTTCACGAAGTCCGGGTCGCCGAGGTAGCTGTTGCGGTCCACGTAGGCGTGGCGCATGGCTTCGATCTGGTAGTGCAGGCCCTGGGCCGAGTGATAGCCCAGGTCGGCCATCGGGTAGCCTTCGAGAATGTTCATGATCTGGCAGATCACTACGCCACCCGAGCTTGGAGGCGGTGCCGAGACCACGTGGTAGCCACGGTAGTCGCACTCGATGGGTGCCAGTTCGCGGGTCTTGTACTTGTCGAGGTCCGCCTGGGTGATGATGCCCTTGCCGGCCTGGCTGGAATCCACCAGCGCCTTGGCCACCCAGCCTTTATAGAAACCATCGCTGCCCTTGGCCGAGATTTCCTTGAGGGTCTTGGCCAGGTCTTTCTGCACCAGCTTCTGGCCGACCTGCATCGGCTGGCCGTTGTGCAGGAAGATTGCGCGCATGTCCTTGTCTTTTTCGAATTCGCCGGTGGCGGTGTGCAGCAGGTCGATATCGCCCTGCTCCAGGGCAAAGCCGTTTTCCGCCAGCTTGATCGCCGGGGCGATGACCTGGGCGCGCTTGAGGGTGCCGTATTTGCTCAGCGCCAGTTCCATGCCCGACACGGTGCCGGGGACGCCGACGGCCAGGTGGCCCTTGGCGCTGAGGCCGTCGATGACGTTGCCGTCCTTGTCCAGGTACATGTCGGCGGTCGCCGCCAACGGGGCTTTTTCGCGGAAGTCGAGGAAGGTCTTGCGCCCGTCCGCCAGTTGCACGGTCATGAAACCGCCGCCGCCCAGGTTACCCGCCGCCGGGTACACCACCGCCAGCGCATAGCCTACGGCGACGGCAGCGTCGACCGCATTACCGCCGGCCTTGAGCACGTCTACCCCCACATGAGTGGCCAAATGCTGGGCCGTTACCACCATGCCGTTTTCACCGGCCACCGGGGCCTGGGAAGCGGCTTGCACACCACTGACGGTCAACACCAGGGCGGTGGCAATCAAGGTACGGCTGAAAGGTTGGTATTTCATCCATGGCTACTCTAGTTATTGAGACGCACCAAAATAGCCCGTTGCGGATTTAATCCCCAGCGCAATGGCGTTTTTATTACAGAACTTGTCGGTCATGGAACGGACGTGAAAAAGCCCATGCTATATTTCGCGCCCTGACTGTCCTGCAAGGCGCTCTGACATGGTGATCAAGAAGACCGGCATTCGCGCCCAACAGGCCGACCAGACCCGCGCGCGCATCCTCCAGGCGGCGGTCAAGGTGTTCACCCGTGACGGTTATTCCGGCGGGCGCGTCGACAGCATTTCCAAGGAAGCCGACTCCAACGACCGCATGCTTTATTACTATTTCGGCAGCAAGGAACACCTGTTCGTCTGCGTGCTGGAACACATCTATGAGCAGTTCAACCAAGCCGAAAGCAAGCTCAAGCTGGACCTGGACGCACCGGAGCAGGCCCTGCGCGACCTGGTGGCGTTTATCTGGAATTACTACGTCAAGCACCCGGAATTCGTGGCGATCCTGAGCATCGAGAACCTGCACCAGGGCAAGCATGCCCAGCAATCCGGCGAGATGCGCAGGTTGTCGGGGGAAGCCGTGGGCGTCTTGAAGCCGATCATCGAAGCCGGCCAGGCCCAGGGCGTGTTTCGCCAGGATGTCGACCTCAAGCACGTGTACTTGATGATCGCCTCGCTCTGCTACTTCTATAACTCCAACCGGCATACCCTCAGCTCATTCCTCGGTGAAGACCTGGCGAACAAAGGGCAGCAGCAGGATTGGCTGGGGTTTATCAGCGACTTAGTGGTACGCGGCGTCACCCCGACCTCCCTGTAAGAACCGAATCCAACTGTGGGAGAGGGCTTGCCCGCGATAGCGGTGGGTCAGCTAAACATAGGCTGGCTGATGCACCGCCATCGGGGGCAAGCCCCCTCCCACATTTTTTACCCCATTGCGTCAATGGGTGCCGGGGTTGGCGCGCAGATGCGCCACCTTCTGCTCCAACCCCTTCCACTGCGGCGCATTCGGCGCAAATTGCCCGCGCAGATACGCCGCCAGATCCGCCACCTGGCTGTTCGACAGACTGTCCTTGAATCCCGGCATATACCCCAGGTCCTTGGTCGCCGGGTGGCTGATGCCTTGCAGAATCACCTTGATCAAGTTATCCGGCTGGTCGCTGTGCACATTGGTATTGGTCGCCAGCGACGGGCTTACCCCAAACAGCTTCGGCCCCAGCCCCTCGGCATGGCAGGCCTTGCATGAACCTTCAAATACGCGTCGGCCATTGGGATTCGGCACGCTGACGGCGGCCGCCACCTGGGCCTCGCCTGCGGCTTCGCCATTGAGCGACGCCAGGTACACCGCCATGGCGCGGATATCCGCCTTGGGCAGCTTGGACAATTCACTCACCACCGGTCCCATCGGACCTGCGGCCACGCCATGGGCGTCGGAATAGCCGGTACTCAGGTAGGTGAACAACTGGTCTTCGGTCCATGGCGTCGGCGCCTTGGACAGGCCGGTCAGTGCCGGTGCTTCCCAGCCATCGACCATGCCCCCGGCCAGGAACACCTTGCCGCCCTTCTCCGCTCCCATCACATTGCGAGGGGAATGACAGGCCGCACAATGCCCCAGGCCATTGACCAGGTAGTTGCCACGATTCCATTGCTCGCCACGCTCCGGCTGCGGAGTGATTTCGCCACGTCGCAGGTTCAGTGCATTCCACCCCGCCATCAACGGCCTGATGTTGAACGGAAAGCCCATGGCATTCGGCGTCGGCGCCTGGCTCACCGGCGCCTGGGACATCAGGTAGGCGTACAGCGCCTGCATGTCCGCATCGTTGATATTACGGAACGCCGTGTAGGGAAACGCCGGGTATAGGTTGCGCCCGTCGCGGCCGATACCGTCGCGCATCGCACGCTCGAACGCCGGGTACGACCAGGCACCGATGCCGGTCTCCACGTCCGGGGTGATATTGCTGCTGTACAGCGTGCCGAAGGGGGTTTGCATCGCCAGCCCACCGGCATTGGTCGCGCCGCCCGGCGCCGTATGGCACACCGCGCAATCGCCGACTGCCGCGAGCAAGCGACCGCGCTCCAGGGTGGCCTTGGACCAGGTGCCGGCGCTGGGCTGCGCAATCGGGGCGATTTCATTGTGGAACGGCCAGGCCGTCGCCAGCACCGCGCCCAGGGTGGCGAACAGCGCGCCGAACCACCATTTGCGCCGTTTCTCCGGCGACTTGGCCGCCTCGCCCAGGGTGCCGGCATTCAGCGCCGCCAACACCCGCTCCGGGGTGATCGGCAACTCGCGAAAACGAATGCCGGTGGCGTCGTAGATCGCATTGGCAATCGCCGCCGCGCTGGGCACCGATGCCGACTCACCGGCGCCCAGGGGCGGCTGGTCCTGGCGCGGCATCATCATCACGTCAATCTGCGGCACTTCAGGGAAGGTCAGGATCGGGTAACCGCCCCACTCCTTGCTCGCCACCGTCGATTCTTCAAAGGTCACGCGCTCTTTCAGCACACGGCTGGTGGACTGGATCACATTGCCGTGGATCTGATGCTGCACCCCGGCCGGGTTGATCATCATCCCCGAGTCATGGCCGATCACCACGCGGGTCACCGACACATCGCCGGTCTGCTTGTCGATGGCCACGTCCGCCACCCACGCCGCCCACGCCGCGCCGAAACCGGGGAACTTGCTGTGGATGTAGCGCGCGTAGGCAAAGCCCCGGCCACGCAGCAGGTGGTCCTCATTGGCGGTCTGCATCGGCGCGGTGCGCGGGGCCCAATTGGCGCGCTCGGCGGTGGATTTGACCAGGTCGATGGCGCGTTCGTCCTTGAGGTAGCGCAGGCGATACTCCACCGGGTCGACACCAGCGGCGAAGGCCAGTTCATCGATATAGGATTCGTGGGCAAAGGTGTTGGGCAACGCCGACACGCCGCGCATCCACGAGGCGCGCACAATGGGCGCCATGTCGTTGATGCTCACGCGCATGTTGTCGATGTCGTAGGGCGGGATCGAGGTGCGGTCGCCCATCTCGAACATCGCCGCCACCGGTTCCACGCGGCCGGTCAGCAACAACGCCAGGGTTGGCGCGCCGTTGGAGGGGTAGCTGGTTTCAAAGTCGTAGGCGGCAATGCTGCCATCGGCGTTCAGGCCGCCATCCACATCCATCAACTGCGCAGTGCCCTTGGGCTCCCACAGGTGTTCCTGTTCACGGCTCAATTGCACGCGTACCGGTTTGCCGACTGCACGGGACAGCAACAAGGCATCGGCACACACATCATCCGCACAATTGCGCCCATAACAGCCGGCGGCTTCCATGCGGATCACATCGATCAACGCCTCATCACACTCCAGCAGCCACGCCAGGTCGGCGCGCAGCAGATGCGGATTCTGGCTGCCCGACCACACCCGGCTGCCGGCCGGCGAGTAATCCGCCACGCCACAGGAGGGGCCGATCGAGCCGTGCATCTGGTATGGCCACAGGTAACTGCGCGGCATGCGCTGGCTGGCACCCGCCAGGGCTTCATCGACATTGCCCTGGTCAAGCACGGTGCGGCGCACGCGAGGGTTGTCGCGGATGGCCTGCTCGACATCACGCATGTCCGGCAAGGCGTTGTTCCAGGGTTTCCAGTGCACCTGCAAGGCGCTGGCGGCCTTGATCGCCTGCTCCTCACGCAACGCGACCACGCCGACAAAATCGCGGATGACCACCACCGCAACAATGCCGGGAATATGGGCGATGGACGACTCATCCACGCTCAACAGGCTGTTGCCGACAAAATCGCCGCAATCCAGCCCCGCATACGGTGGGCGGATCACCCGGCCATGGAGCATGCCCGGTACGCGCATGTCGTGCACGTAAGTCAGCTCACCGGTGGCCTTACCGGGGATATCCACCCGTGCGGCGCCCTTGCCCACCAAGCGATAGTCCTCAGTGGCCTTTAGCGGCGCGTCGCCGCTGATGCGCAGTTGGTCGTGCTGGCCGCTGACCAGTTCGCTATAGGTGGTGGTGCGCCCATCCGGCGCTTGAATAACGCCAGCATCCACTTTCAGGCTGGCTGTACTCACACCCCAGCGCCCCGCTGCCCGCGCCAACAGAAAACGCCGGGCTTCGGCGGCCGCGTTGCGCAGGGGGATTGCTGATATCTGCAACGTAGCGCTGGCAATCGTCGCGCCCTGGTTGGGCACGCGCTCGGTATCCCCAAGCACCATCTGCACCTGGTCCATCGCCAGGTCCAGTTCCTCGGCCACGATCTGCGCCAGCGACGTACGGATGCCGGTGCCCAGGTCCACATGGCCGTTGAACGCATACACCAGGCCGTCATCGTTGACCGCAATAAACAGCCCAAGCTCCTTGGGCTTGACCGTGGGCGTGCCACCCTTGGCCACCGGCCCCGAGGGCGGCAGCACATCATCGACGATCAACAGGACACCGGCCTTGGCCAGCCATTGGTCACGGGAAAGCGGAATGTTCGGCATGGTCATCACTCCACGGTCATCAGGCGGGCCGCACGCAGCACGGCGCGCAGGATTTCGATATGGGTGCCGCAGCGGCAGAGGTTGCCCGACAGCTCGTTGCGCACCTGGGCTTCGCTGGGGTTGGGGTTACGGTCGAGCAAGGCCTTGGCGGTCATGATCATGCCGTTGAGGCAGTAGCCACATTGCGCGGCCTGCTCGTCGATAAAGGCTTGTTGCACCGGGTGCGGCGCCTGGCGCGTGCCCAGGCCTTCGAGGGTGACAATCTCGCGGCCCACGGTCCCCGACAACGGAAACACGCAGGCGCGCGCCGCCACCCCATCGATGATCACGGTGCAGGCACCGCACTCCCCCAGGCCACAGCCATATTTGGGACCATTGAGTTCCAGGTCATTGCGCAGCACCAGCAACAGCGGCGTGTCCGCCATGGCGCTGACTTCGTGTGTTTGCCCGTTGACCTCAAGCGCTACTGTGATGTGCTGGCTGATCATGTGCTTCGCCCGTAACAGTTGATGAAGTACCCACTACATGAAACAGTCAAAAAAAAGCGTCGCGGACCTGGGGCCTCGCGACACACTTGACTGGTGAAGTGATTACTACACGAACTTAGAGCAAGATCGGTGCCAGAGGATGTTGTGGTGAGGGGGGGGGCGCGCCCACCCCAATCAGTCCTGGGGATCGTCAATCATCTTGCGCAGCAGGAACAGCACCGCCACCCGTTCGGCGGGGTTGAGATTGCTCATGGTCAATTCACTGATCTGCGCGGCACGGGGCGTGGTCTGGGCGACCAGTTCGGCGCCTGCCGGGGACAGGTCCACCACCACCTTGCGCTTGTCCTGCGGGTCCGGTTCCAGGCTGATCAGTGCCTTGGCCTTGAGCCGCTCGACGATCCCACGGATGGTCGCCTGGTCCACCGCAGTCGCCTTGACCAACTCGGTCAGCGAACTTGCACCGTGATCGCGCAGTGCGCACAGGGTCACGAACTGCACGGCGGTGAGCTGGGAGTCGCCGACATTCTGCTGAAAGATCGCCAGGTGGCGCTGGTAGGCCTTGCGCAGCAGGTGGCCAACTTGTTCAGAAAAGACGTAGGAATCAGGCACGGCTTGGCTCGGTGGATGGCTGGCGATGGGGAAGCATGATGGCTTCGTTGTTGGATGCACTCAAGTTTCTCATGCTCGAATGTAGTCTACATGTGGGAGGGGGCTTGCCCCCGATGGCGGTGTATCAGCGAGCTAATTTCCAGCTGCTCCTCCGCCATCGGGGGCAAGCCCCCTCCCACACGGGTTAATCAGCGGGCCAGGGAGCCTGCTGGCGCAACCACATCCCCTGCAATCACGACGGCCTCATCATCCAGGTACACATCGCAATTGCGCAGCGGAATGTCCATATGGCACGGCGTCTTGCGTGTCCCGCCGACTTCGGTGTTCGGCCCGGTGGAGAACAGGAAATTGCCATAGAACGCCCGCGCATCCATGCACATGCCGTCGTTCTTGTCGTGCAGGCCCATGGCGGTCCACTGCGCCCGTGGCTGCAGGCCCCAGCCGATATGGGAGATGCCGTACACCTCGGGGTCGTTGAAGTACTTCATGTAGTCACGCAGGTACTCGGCCTCGAACCCCCCGTGGATCTTCGTGATGAAGCCCTTCTCGATCTCCAGGGTGATCTTCTCGCGGGTGTAGGTCTTGAAGGGCAGCAGGATGTCGCCGATGTCCAGCACCAGCACGCCCTCGGCGGTTTCTTCGTTGGGCCAGGAAAACAGGAAACCGCTGGGCCAGTGGTCCCAGCGCCCCGGTTCATCGGCAAAGCCGTATTCGGTCACGCAGGGGTATTGCCCCAGGGCGGCACGGAAGTCACTGCCGGCGCGGGATTTGACATGGATCGAACGCGCCTTCTTCAACAACTGCTCGGCCGCCAGCACACGCACCTTGTCCTCTTCGGTGGGCAGCATGCGCGCCAGCACTTCCGGAGGTTCCACGGCCAGCAGGATGCGCGTGCCGGTCTTGAGGATCTGCTCCTGCTCCGGCGAGTGCAGCAGCATCATGGTGTCGACGATCAGATCCGCCGCCTCCAGGGCGCGCTGGGCGGCGATATTACCGGTGAGCGCGGTGTCGCCGCAGTAGGCGGTCATGTCGTTGCCCATGGCCTTGGGATGGTTGAACGATGGCAACTCCACCGCATACACCTTGGCCCCCAGGCGCTGCGCGGCGTCCATCGCGGCGCGCACGGTGCGCGGGTCGGAATAATGGCTCTTGAGCACGGCGACGCTCTGGGTCGGGTCGACCCTGGACAGCTTCAACACGTGCTCGAACATCTGGGTCAATTCGCAATCGCTTACCGGCATTTTCCTGTCTCCTGTGGGCCCGCACCAAGTTCAGGCACTGCGCTTCACTCTAGTGCACTTTTATAGCGTATACGCCATTTAATAACGATAAGACCCGAATTACGAACAGACTGCAAGCGGCGCGCCACAACGTTACCTATCGGAACAACTCCAATGTTAATTGGCTACATGTCGTTACACAGGAGCCGTACGGCCAGAAAATAAATTTTCAGAGACAGGCTTCCCATTTCAAAAAATGAGCGTATACACTTTAAAAACCTTGCGGACAGACGCCGCCGAAAATCACAAAGACAGAGGAATACGCCCCATGGGAAGCACGCAAAAAATCGCCATCGTCGGCGCAGGCCTGGGCGGTGCCGCCGCTGCCACCCTGTTGCAGCAAGCCGGCTTCGACGTGGATGTATATGAGCAGGCGTCGGAGTTTTCCCGATTGGGCGCGGGGATCCACATGGGCCCCAATATCATGAAAATCTTTCGCCGCATGGGCATCGAAAAGCAGTTGGACCTGATGGGCTCGCACCCCGAGCACTGGTTCAGCCGCTGCGGCGAAACCGGCGACTACCTCTCGCGCATCCCGCTCACCGGCTACGGCGCGTCCTACATCACGGTGCACCGTGGCGACCTGCATGCGCTGCAAATGTCCACCCTCAAGCCCGGCACCCTGCACTTCAACAAGCGCCTGGAAAGCCTCGAGGAAACCGACACCCAGGTGCGCCTGACCTTCGCCGACGGCCAAGTGACCTACGCCGACATCGTGATCGGCGCCGACGGCATCAATTCCAAGATCCGCGAAGAACTGCTGGGCGTGGAAAAACCGCTGTACAGCGGCTGGGTCGCACACCGCGCACTGATCCGTGGCGACCAACTCGCCAAGTACGACTTGAAGTTCGAAGACTGCATCAAGTGGTGGACCGAGGACCGCCACATGATGGTCTACTACACCACCGGCAAACGCGACGAGTACTACTACGTGACCGGCGTACCCCACGCCGAATGGGACTTCCAGGGCGCGTTCGTCGACAGCAGCCGCGAAGAGATGTTCGACGCCTTCAAGGGCTACCACCCCACTGTGCAAGCCTTGATCGAATCCACCGACAGCGTGACCAAATGGCCGCTGCGCAACCGCAACCCACTGCCGCTGTGGAGCCGTGGTCGCCTGGTATTGCTCGGCGACGCCTGTCACCCGATGAAACCGCATATGGCCCAGGGCGCCGGCATGGCCATCGAAGACGCCGCCATGCTCACCCGCTGCCTGCAGGAAACCGGCATCAGCGACTACCGCACCGCCTTCGAGCTGTACGAAGCCAACCGCAAGGAACGTGCCTCCCGGGTGCAGGCAGTGTCCAACGCCAACACCTGGCTGCGCACCCAGGAAGACCCGGCCTGGGTCTACGGCTATGACCTGTACGCCCAGGAACTGAAATCGGGGGTGGCCGCGTGAGCACCTTCCTCTACGGTGGCAACGTGCAGGCCAACGGCATTCGCCAGCATTACTTGCGTTACGGCGGCAAAGGCCCGGCGTTGATCCTGATCCCGGGCATCACCAGCCCGGCGATCACCTGGGGGTTCGTCGCGGAGCGCCTGGGCGCACAGTTCGACACCTATGTGCTGGACGTGCGCGGTCGCGGGCTGTCCTCCACCGGCCCCGAACTCGACTACAGCGCGGACACCTGCGCCGACGACATCGGTGCCTTTGCCGATGCGCTGAACCTGGACAGCTACCACCTGATGGGCCATTCCATGGGCGCCCGTTTTGCCTTGCGCAGTGCGGTCAAACATCCGCAGGGCGTGAAGCGCGTGGTGCTGATCGACCCGCCGGTGTCTGGCCCGGGTCGGCGTGAGTACCCGAGCAAACTGCCGTGGTACGTGGATTCGATCCGCCAATCCCTGGTCGGCATGGATGTCGAGGCGATGCGCGCCTTCTGTGCCACCTGGACCGACGAACAACTGCAACTGCGTGCCGAATGGCTGCACACCTGTTTTGAGCCCGCCATCGTGCGCGCCTTCAATGATTTCCACACCGTGGATTTCCACCAGGACCTGCCCCACCTCAAGGCCCCTGCCCTGTTGATGGTGGCCGGTCGCGGCGGGGTGATCCTCGATGAGGACATTGCCGAAATCCAGGGCCTGCAACCGCGCATCCAGGTCGCCCGCGTACCCAACGCCGGGCACATGATTCCGTGGGATGACTTCGACGGTTTCTTCCACGCCCTCGGCGACTTCCTCACACAATAAAAACGGAGACCACCATGCAGAAGCCTTACCGCATCGGCCAGATCGTGCCGAGTTCCAACACCACCATGGAAACCGAAATCCCGGCGATGCTCACCGCGCGCCAGGCGATCCGTCCCGAGCGTTTTACCTTTCACTCCAGCCGCATGCGCATGAAGCAGGTGCGCAAGGAAGAACTGGCGGCCATGGACGGTGAGTCCGACCGTTGCGCCGTCGAGTTGTCCGACGCCAAGGTAGACGTGCTGGGTTATGCGTGCCTGGTGGCGATCATGGCCATGGGGCTGGGGTATCACCGCAACTCCGAACAACGCCTGCGCAAGGCCACTGCCGACAACGATGCCAACGCCCCGGTCATCACCAGCGCCGGCGCCTTGATCGAAGGCCTGAAAGTCATGGGCGCCAAGCGCATCGCGATTGTTGCACCGTACATGAAGCCGTTGACCGAACTGGTGGTGAACTACATCCGCGAAGAAGGCTTTGATGTGGTGGACTGGCGCGCCCTGGAGATCCCCGACAACCTCGAAGTGGCCCGCCACGACCCGGCCAACCTGCCGGCCATCGTCGCCGGCATGAACCTGGAAGGTGTCGACGTGATCGTGCTGTCCGCCTGCGTGCAGATGCAGTCGCTGCCGGTGGTGGCCAAGGTCGAGGCGCAAACCGGCAAGCCGGTGCTCACCGCCGCTATCGCCACCACCTACGCCATGCTCAAGGCCCTGGACCTGGAGCCCATCGTACCCGGCGCGGGAGCCCTGCTCTCCGGCGCCTATTAATGTGTGGCGAGCGGGCTTCTGTGGCAAGCGGGCAAGTTGTGGCGAGCGGGCTTGCCCCGCGTTGGGCTGCGAAGCGGCCCAAAAAAAAGCGGGAGCGCTACGCACTCCAACGCGGGACAAGCCCGCTCGCCACAAGGTAAGTGCACTGTCCAGAATGAGGGGGTTAAACGATGAGCGAACAATCCGCCGACGCCAATTACCAGGGCGTATGGGGCAACCGCATCGGCTTTGGCAAAAAGGCCGCGCTGTTGATGATCGATTTCATGCAAGGCTATACCACCGAAGGCGCGCCGCTGTTCGCGCCGGGTGTGGTCACAGCCGTGGCTGAAAGCGTGGAGCTGCTGGCCAGCGCGCGCCAGCACGGGATTGCAGTCGTCCACACCAATATCCGCTACCATCCCGGCCATTTCCTGGATGGAGGCATATGGGTCAAGAAGGCCCCGGTGATGAAAGACATGGTCGAAGGCAACCCACTGGCCGCGTTCTGCGCCGAGGTACTGCCCCAGGCCGATGAAGTGGTGATCACCAAACAGTACGCCAGTGCGTTTTTCGGCAGCAGCCTGGCGCCGATGCTGCATGCACAGGGCATCGACACCGTGGTACTGGCCGGGTGTTCCACCAGCGGCTGCATCCGCGCCACGGCGGTGGATGCAGTGCAACACGGGTTTCGCACCATCGTCGTGCGCGAATGCGTCGGCGACCGGCACCCAGCCCCCCATGAAGCCAATCTGTTCGATATCGACAGCAAGTATGGCGACGTGGTGAGCAAGCAGGAGGCAATGCGCAAATTCAGGGAGCAATAAACGGTACCGAGAATCGCGCCATAGAGTGCGGTCTCGCCTAAAACTGGGGTACACGCCCCAGTCTTCTGACACTGCCTTTGGACGTCGCTTCTACAGCACTCCGAAGTGCTGGAACAAAAGCGGCTGTATAAAAACCATAAGTCACCGCCAGGAGACACCCCATGCCCATTGCGAATGCAGCGCCGGCGACCACGGTCGCCGATCCCGTCAACACGCTTTACCACAAGATCACCTGGAAACTGATTCCGTTCCTGTGCTTCTGTTATCTGGCCGCCTATCTGGACCGGATCAATATCGGTTTCGCCAAATTGCAGATGCTCGACCAGTTGCAGTTCAGCGAAACCGCGTTCGGCCTCGGTGCCGGCCTGTTCTTTGTCGGCTACATCATCTTTGAAGTGCCAAGCAACCTGGTGCTGGAACGGGTCGGCGCGAAGATCTGGATCGCGCGCATCATGATCACCTGGGGCCTGCTCTCGGCCTGCACCATGCTGGTCACCTCCACCACCCAGTTCTACATCCTGCGCTTTCTGCTCGGCGCGGCCGAAGCGGGCTTTCTGCCGGGCGTGCTGTACTACCTGACCACCTGGTTCCCCACCCACCGACGTGGGCGCATCATCGCGCTGTTCATGATTGGCCTGCCGCTGTCCAGCGTGATCGGCGGCCCGCTGTCCGGCTGGATCATGGGTCACTTCGACCACATCGGCGGTCTGCGCGGCTGGCAGTGGCTGTTCCTGATCGAGGCGGTGCCCAGCGTATTGCTCGGCGTGCTGACCTTCTGGGCGCTGCCCAACACCTACCAGCAAGCCAAATGGCTGTCGGACGAGGAAAAGGCCCTGCTGGAAACCGAACTGCACAAGGACGACGCCGATGGCACCGCCAGCAAGCACAGTTTCCGCGACGGGTTCTTCAACCTCAAGGTGTGGATGCTCGGCGGTATCGACTTCTCGATCCTGCTCAGCGCCTACGCCATGGGTTTCTGGATGCCGACGTTCATCCGCAACGCCGGGGTCACCGACACCTTCCATATCGGTGTGCTCACCGCCTTGCCGAGCGTCGCCGCCCTGCTCGGCATGCTGTTGATCGGCGCCAGTTCCGACAAACACCGCGAACGCCGCTGGCACATCATCGTGCCGTTCTTCATCGGCGCGGCGGCGATGGCCACCAGCACCTTCTTCACCCATAACGTAGCGGCCACCGTGGCGCTGTTCGCGATTGCCTCGGCGGCGATCATCGGCGCGGTGCCGGTGTTTTTCAGCCTGCCGGCGACGTTCCTCAAAGGCACCGCGGCGGCCACCGGCTTTGCCCTGGCCTGTTCGGTGGCGAATATTGCCGGTCTGGTGAGCAACTCGTTGATGGGCGTTGCGATTGACGTCACAGGCAGCAGCGCGGGTGCCTTGTGGTTTTTCGCCGGCTGCCTGATTCTCAGCAGCTTCCTGGTCATCGCCTTGCCGGCGAAACTGGTGAACCGCTGATAACCCCAATTATTCCGGATGAACCACCATGCAAGGCTTCTTGATAGGCACGCAGAAGGCCAAGGTGGTGTTCGGTGTCGACCAGAAGAAATTCCGGGATGGCTACGTCAACCTCGTGACCCTGCCGACGCCGGTCAAGCACTGACCGGCCGGGCGCTCTCACCTTGCGTGGGAGCGCATTCTTTTTCAGTTGCTCAGCGTTGAGTACATATCCGTTATTGGTCAACGGTTATGCACTTATCAATCACCTCACGCAAAACCACTACAATCCCCACCGCATCCGACATAGAAGCCACATTGGTAAACCCCATCAACACCCCCTGCCCCCGCCCAGTCTCAAGCGTCCAGGAAGACAGTGCCTGCACCGCCAACCCCGCTCTACCAGCGGCCTCAGCCACGACAAGGTCCGGCACATCCACCACCAACCGCGCCAGCAAATTAATCCCCCCCGCCTGCTCATCCACCCGCAGATACCCCGCACAATGCACGCGCAACGCCTCCACCAGATACGCCCTGCGCTGCGCATACAACAGGCGCATCTTCTTCAAATGCCGGGTGAAATGCCCCTGCTCGAGAAAATCCGCCGCAGTCAATTGCAACAACTGCGCCCCACGCTGCTGCAACGCCTCGGCCGCACGCTCAAACGCCGACACCAACGACACAGGCACCACCAGATACCCCAAGCGCAACCCCGGGAACAGCATCTTGCTGAAACTTCCGGCATAGATCACTCGGTCATCCGTATCCTGGCTCTTGAGCGCCGCCAACGGCTGCCCGCGATAGCGAAATTCACTGTCATAGTCATCCTCTACCACCCAACTGCCCTGCTCTCGCGCCCATTCCAGCAAGGCCTGCCGCCGCAGCGGGCTCAACGCCACACCCAAGGGGCTCTGATGCGCCGGGGTGACTATCGCCAGTCGCGCCCCACGCCCCCGTGCAATGCCCTGCGCGACATCCAGCCCATCGCGATCCACCGGCACCGGCACCAGTTCCACACCGCGATGCCTCAACAACTGCCGCGCATGCAAGTACCCGGGGTCTTCGAACCAGCAGCGCTGCCCCGCCATCGCCAGCGTTTCGCAGACCAGGGTGAGGCCGCCCGCATACCCGGCACACACAAACACCTGCTGGGGCGTGCACTCCACGCCGCGATACAACGCCAGGTAGCTGGCAATCGCCACACGCAGCGCCTGGGTGCCGCGCACGTCGCCCATCGCCAGGCTGTCCGCATCGGTGCGGCGCACTTGCTGGGTCACCAGGCGTGCCCACAATTTGCGGGGGAACGCATCCAGGGCGGGCAGGCCCATTTGCAACGGCCGAGGGCCTGAAGTCACCGGCAGCGCAACCGGCATGGGTTTCACCGACACCTGCGGCAGCGCCTCGGCAATCACGGTCCCCGCTTGCCCGCGCGCCTCGAAGAAACCTTCGCTGACCAGCAGTTGATACGCCGCCTCCACCGTGCCCCGGGCCACCTTGAGCTCCTGGGCCAGCGCCCGCACCGAGGGCACGCGCTCGCCGGCGCGCAATTGGCCCTGGTCGATGGCCTGGCGAAAACGCCGGTAGATTTCCTGGTATTTGGGCAGTGACGACATCGCAAGTGGCTCGGCGGGAAGACAGGCCGAAGTCTGATCATGTCCCAACCCACTTGTCCAATCATGTCCCTGTCAGGCCACCTGGCCAGCCACGAAAATGGCGCATCTCTTCACCGCAATAAGGATCGCCCATGAAACACCGTCTCGACTACGCCCTGGCCGCCCCCGCCGGTTATAAAGCCCTGGGCTCGGTGCACAGCTATATCCACGGCTGCGGCCTGGAAAAAGAACTGATCGACCTGGTGTACCTGCGGGTCTCGCAACTCAACGGCTGCGCCTATTGCCTGGACAGCCATTCCCGCGACCTGCTCAAGCTGGGCGTAAGCCTGGAAAAAATCATGCTGCTGGCCGCCTGGCGCGAGGGTCTGCCGCTGTACACCCCGCGTGAGCAGGCCGCCCTGGCCTGGGCCGAAGTGGTGACGCCGGTCGCGCAAACCCAGGTGCCGGATGCGGATTACGCACAGGTCGCGGCGGTGTTCAGCGACAAGGAACTCGCCGACCTGACCCTGGCCATCGGCTTGATGAACGCCCTCAATCGTGTCGCCATCAGCTTTCGCAAAGTGCCGGCGGCAATCAAGGCTCACCTGGAGAACCACGGCCATGAATGAACACGTCGAGTTCGTCCAGATGGAAACCGAGGCCGATTGCGTCGCCAGCTTTGCAGTGATGCAGCAGCTGCGCCCGCACCTCACCGACGCCAAGGCGTTCGCCGAGCAAGTCCAGCGCCAACGGCAAAACGGCTATCGCCTGCTCGCCGCGCGGGAACACGGCCAGGTGATCGGCCTGGCCGGCTACCGGTTGACCGAAAACACCCTGTATGGCCGCTTTATCTACATCGATGACCTGGTGGTAGACGCCACGTTGCAGCGGCGCCGCCTCGGTGAACGACTGCTTGACCACGTGCGTGACGCAACCCGCGCCCACGGCTATCGCTGGCTGGTGCTGGACACCGGCATGCACATGGCCCTGGCCCAACGTTTCTATTTCCGCCAGGGTCTGTTGCCCCTGGGCATGCACTTTTCCCAGGACCTCAGCCAATGACTCGCGCCCTGCTCCTCGGTTTCAGCCCCCACGGTAAAGCCGCGCAGACCTTCAAACTGGCCCGTGCCCTGCTGCGCGACCTGGTGCCGGACGCCGAGGTGACCGAGCGTGACTATGGCGGCCAGACGCTGCCGCCGCTGACCCGTGAATATGCCAACGCACTCACCACAGCGGGGGGCTTGAGCGGCAAGGCGACGGCACTCTCGGAACAGTTGATCGTGGAACTGGAAGCCTGCGACCTGCTGATCCTGTGCACCCCGGTGCACAATTTCACCGTGCCGGCGGCGCTCAAGGCCTGGATCGACCACGTGGTGCGCATCCAGCGCAGCTTTACGGTGAATGCGCAATTGGCCAAGGTCGGCTTGCTGGAGGACCGGCGCACCTTTGTGCTGGTCAGCTCGGGTAACGCCCGCAAAGGCCATGAACCGGACTTCCTTACCCCGTACATGACCGCGATCCTGGCGACGGTGGGTATTGAGTCGGTAGATTTTGTGTACCTGCCGGCCATGGTGCGCGGTGAAGAAGCGGTCAATCGCGCGCTGGAACAAGCGCACCGGCAACTGTCGCTCGCAATCAGCTCTGGCCTATAAAAATAATGGCGCTAGAATCAGCGCCATTCCTGCGCCTGACGCCCTGATACGAGCCCCCCATGAGCTTTGATTTCGACACGATCCACCCCCGCCTCGGTACCGGCAGCACCAAGTGGAACCGCTACCCGCAAGACGTTTTGCCGATGTGGATCGCCGACATGGACATCGCCGCCCCACCCGCCGTGCTGAAGGCCCTGCACGCACGCCTCGACCAACAGGTGCTGGGCTACAGCGTCGCGGGGCCGGAAGTGCGCGAGGCGATCATTGCCGACCTGTGGAACAAGTACGCCTGGCGCGTGCAGCCGGATGAGCTGCTGTTTTTGCCGGGTGTGGAGCCGGGTTTCAATATGGCGCTGCATGCATTTGTAGAGCCCGGCCAGCCGGTGGTGCTGCAAACCCCCAACTACCGGCCGATCCGCCTGGCGCCGGGGCACTGGAACCTGCCGCGCATCGAAGTGCCGTTCGAGTTGGTCAACGGCGAATACCTCACGCCACTGCCAGCAATGCGCCAGGCACTGACCGGCGCCGGCGCGCTGTTGTTGAGCAACCCGCACAACCCCATGGGCAAAGTCTTCCCTCGCGATGAACTGCTGGCCGTGGCCAATGCCTGCCTGGAACAGGGTGCGCTGATCATCTCCGACGAAATCCACGCCGAGTTGTGCTTCGACGGTCGCCGCCATATCCCCACCGCCAGCCTCAGCCCCGAGATCGCCCAGCGCACCATCACGCTGATGTCGGCGAGCAAGGCCTATAACGTCGCCGGCCTGAAGACCTGCTTTGCCGTGGTGCAGAACGCCGAGATCCGCGAGCATTTCAACCAGGCCCGGTGCGGCATGGTCGACAGCGTCAGCCCCCTGGGCCTGGAAGCCACCCGCGCCGCCTACAGCGAATGCGCCGACTGGCTCGATGCCTTGGTGCAGTACCTGCAAGCCAACCGCGACTACCTGCTCGACGCCGTGCAGACCCGCCTGCCCGGCGTGGTCATGCATGCGCCGCAAGGCACCTTCCTGGCCTGGCTGGATTGCAGCGCGTTGGGCCTGGATGACCCGCAGCAGTTCTTCCTGGAACAGGCCAAGGTTGGCTTGAGCGCAGGGATCGAATTCGGTGACGACAGCCAGCAATTCGTGCGCCTTAACTTCGGCTGCCCACGGGCGATGCTGGAGGAAGGCTTGCAGCGCATGGAGCGCGCCCTGCGTCACCGCCAGGCCTAATTCACAATTTTTCGCAACGCGTGCCGAACGCCTGCTGTTACTGTTTTTGCCGATACGCCCCACCGGTAACAGCAGGAGTTTCATGGCATGACGACCCAGCCCCTCGATCGCTCGTCCGACCCCAAAGTCCTCCCCCGCACGCCGCCCAAGTACGGCGCGCAGTTCCATGCGTTGCTCAAGCAAAGCGCCAACAACAAGAAGGTCGAGGTCCAGGACAAGACACCATCGGGGCTGGAGGCCAGTAAAAAAGACGGCTATGAGCTGGCCGCCAAGGAAGCTACGCCGCCAGAGACGTTGGCCGACTACAAGGCCATCGGCCCGCCCGATGAAGTCGGCCCCGGCTTGATCCGTTATGAAACCCAGGACGGCAAGAAAGTCATCGTCAGCGAACAGGACAGCCCCGAGCTGTTCAAGCAGGTCAGCCAGGATTTCAAGGCACTGACCGGTGTGGTCGCCAGCCAGAATGCCGGCTACCAGAGCCTCGGCGCCGACGGCACTGCGCCGGGCAAACTCGCCGATTACAAATCCCTCGGCCCACCGGATGAAACCGGACCGGGTGTGATCCGCTACGAGACCCAGGACGGCACCAAGGTCGTCATCAGCCAGCGTGACAACCCCGAAGCCTTCCAGAAAGCCAAGGACGCCTATGCCAGCTTTACCGGCCTGTCCAGCAGTGAAGACGCCGGGTACAAGCGCGCCAGCGACAATGAAGTGTGGCCGCCCTACGCGGGCACCACGGTGGGCCCTGTGGATGAAGTCGGCCCGGGCCTGATCCGCTTTGAAAGCAACGGCCAGAAAATGGTGGTGGCCCGCGACGACAACCCCAAGCTGTTCGACTACCTGGCAGGCCTGCACGCGGTCTACACCGACCCCGGCAAGAAAGCCGTGGTGGAAGGCGAACTGAACAACGGCGCGGTACTGGCCGATGCCAACACCCCGTTGCCGGGCCTGAACGACTACAAGAACTTCAGTTGGAACAACGACCAGAAAGACCACATCCTCACCTACGAGCTGCATGACGGCACCAAGGTGGTGGTGTCGTCCGACGTCAGCCCCGAGCTGTTCAAGAGCGTCGCCACCGCCAATGACACCTGGGCCAAGATCCACACCAGCGAGGGCGAAGGCTACAAGCTGGCCGGGCCGAATGACTTCCTGAAAAACACCGATATCACCTTCGGCTCCCCGGATGAACTGGGCGACGGCCTGATCCGCTATGAAACCAGCGAAGGCAAGGTGATCGTCTCCAAGGAGCTCAGCCCGCAGCTCTACGACGACGTGGCGGCCAAGTGGGAAGCCTGGAGCGCCAGCTCGGTGGACGACACCCGCGCCAAGCACAACCTGCC
This sequence comes from Pseudomonas sp. FW305-3-2-15-C-LB1, assembly GCF_058787615.1. Classification (NCBI taxonomy): domain Bacteria; kingdom Pseudomonadati; phylum Pseudomonadota; class Gammaproteobacteria; order Pseudomonadales; family Pseudomonadaceae; genus Pseudomonas; species Pseudomonas sp. FW305-3-2-15-C-LB1. Next base: position 396,286 of record NZ_JBYSZX010000005.1, read on the forward strand.
CAAGGCCGACGACCTGGATGTGCTGAACCTGGACACCGGCGTGCACGCCGATGAAAAGGACGATAAATCGCCGACCCTCAGCGTCAGCGAGCTGGCCACCACGCAACTGATCGACACCTACCGCGAAGGCGTGAAGAACGGCTCGATCCCCAAGGACGACCCGCGTGCGAAGCTGGTCCGGGCCCTCGAAGCGCAAGCCGCGTACCAGAACGGCCATGGCATCACCGGCTACGAAGAAGCCAAGCGCCCATTCGGCACGACCTGGCGCGAGTTCGATGACAAGCAGACCGAGCTGACCTCGGCCGACATGCACGACATCATCGACGGCAAGGCCGTGCAGAAGCAGATCGGCGAACTGTTCAACGACCCCACCGTGCAGGCCGACTATAAGTCGAAGATGGACGAGGCGATCAACAAGCTGCCGAACAAGGACGAGATCAAGCAGAAGCTGCTCGACCTCACCTCCAACCCGGACTACGTGCTGTACCTCAAGGACCTGCAAAGCCAGGGCAAGACCTACGAGGCGCAGAAAGACCTCAGCGACACCCTGACGTCGCTGTCGCTGTTCGACCCGGCGGCCGCCAGCAAAGCCGCGCAGAACATCCAGGCGGACGGCTTGACCACCGACCTGAATGCCATTCTGTCGGACCCGAGCAAAATCTCTGACGAGAACAAGGAACTGGCGACCAAGGACCTGTTCGGCCTGCTCAAAGGCGTGCTCAAGGGCAACGTGCTGGACTTGCCGCGCCGCACCCAGGAAACCCTGGAGAAATTCCTCAACGAAGGCCTGCAAGGCAAGGAAAAATCCGCCGCCGTCACCAAGGCCCTGGAAGAGCTGGGCGCCGTGTACCAGAAAAACGGCGTGATCAGCGAAGCCGACCTGAAAACCGCCCTGAGCAAACCCTACATTCCGGTGGCTGATCGCGGCATGCTCGGCGAGGTGTTCAACACCCTCAACAGCAAAGGCATCCTCGGTTCACTGGGCGCCGGTGTGAGCCTGTTTTCCGGGATTTACCAACTGGTGGGCAAAGGCGGCAAGCTCGGCGAAACCCCAGCGCAACGCATGACCATCGCCAAGGACTTCCTGAGTTTTGCCGGCGGCTCCAGCCACTTTGTGCGCCTGGGCGACAAGATCGGCGAGAGCCTGGGCAAAGGCGGCCTGGTGGATTTCCTCGGGCTGGACAAGACTCTGCCGGAGATCTGGGGCAAGACCGGCATGCAGGAGCCGAACTTCGAATTCCGCGTCAGCGAACTGCCCTCGGATGTCAAAGCCAAGATCGCCACGGCCCTCGATGCGGTGCCGGACAGCCAGTACGACGGCATCGCCAAGATGTTCGGCGAAGGCGACAAGGCCGTCACCGAAGCCACCGAAGGCCTGGCCACCCACCTGGACGACGGCCTGGCCGCTGCGGGCGCGGCCAAGCTCGGCGCGTCCAAATCGGCGAAGATCGCCGGTTCCGTGATCAAGGTGCTGGGCCCGGCCACGGACATTGCCGGCGGTTTTGCCGACATCGTACTGGGCGCACTGGCGATCAAGAGCGGCGTGAAGGACAAAGACCCCTTGGCCCAGGCGGCCGGCGGCCTGCAAGTGGCCGGCGGTGCGTTCGGTGCATCGGCCGGGGTACTGGGGGCTGCGGCGCTGTTTGGCGCGGGCACGGCGGCGGCGTTGACCGGGCCGTTGTTCCTGGTGGGTGTGGTGCTGGCGGTGGTCGGCGGGATCATCGGCTACTTTGTCGACCACAACAAAAAGCAGAAGGCCACCGAGAAGGAAAACGACTGGTACCGCGACCTGGCGGGCGACGGTCTGTTGCAGGACAACTGGGCCGACAAGGTCGAATACGCCCACTACGAAATCCACCATTACGGTGGCCGTGACGCGCCGACCGACGACAGCATCTTCCGCTTCCAGCAATCGGAGTGGGAACACTTCGACCAGACGCCACAAAAAGGCGGCTCGTCGAGCAACCGCCTGGATGGCGGCTTGCACAAGGGCTACAAGGACCCGAACGAGAAACCCAAGAGCCTGCCGACGGATGCGCCGCCGGAGAGACCGCAGCCGCATCCACCGGGTGGCAGTGGACCGAAGATCGCTTGAGTCATGCCAGCCCCCGCCTGAGTGCGGGGGCTGTCATTTACAACTTGGCGATGGACACTTCGGTGGACTTCACAAAGGCAATCACTTCACTGCCTACTTTCAATTCCAGGTCACGCACCGAACGGGTGGTGATCACCGATGTGACGATGCCGGACGCGGTCTGCACGTCGATTTCCGACACCACTTCCCCTTGCAGGATTTCCTTGATCACGCCCTTGAACTGGTTGCGCACATTGATGGCTTTAATGGTCATGTCGGCTTTCCTTCAGGCTGTTGGGTCAATCCGCACGAATGCGCAGGCCCTCAAAATGCGCCATCGACGAACATATTAAAAGGAATATATATCTCTTTATTTATTCTTTATTGATATATAAAAGCTGTTGCACCATAAACAGCTGATCAACAGTTTGCCCTCTCCCACCACAGCCCTTCCCCCTCGAAGCCCCCGTGATTACGCGTCCGAAGCCAATGGCACAGAGACTGCATATTCTTTAAAAGCATGATGGAGCATGCGGTTTTATTTTTCTGAATATAAGAAAAGCCTTCTCTCAACGCCTTGCCGGAGCTGTTCCATGAACCCCCTCACCCAACGTCTATTGGGCGCCTGCGCCCTTGCCCTGTGCCTGCAACCGCTGGCCCACGCCACCGAAACCGATCCAGTCGAAGTCAACCTGGACTACGCCTACTACTCGCCTGTCAGCCTGGTGCTCAAGCATTTCGGCTGGCTCGAACAAGCCTTGCCGGACTCCAAAGTGGGCTGGGTATTGAGCCAGGGCAGTAACCGGTCCCTGGAATACCTCAACAGTGGCGGCGTGGATTTCGCTTCTTCGGCCAGCCTGTCCGCGGTACTGAGCCGCGCCAACGGCAGCCCGATCAAGTCGGTGTACGTCTACAGCCGCGCCGAATGGACCGCCCTGGTGGTGCGCAAGGATTCACCGCTCAACAGCGTCAGCGACCTCAAGGGCAAGAAAATCGCCGCCACCAAAGGCACCGACCCGTACCTGTTCACCTTGCGCAGCCTGCAAAAGGCCGGGCTGAAAAAGGACGACGTGGAGCTGGTGCACCTGCAACACCCGGACGGCCGCACCGCCTTGGAAAAAGGTGACGTGGATGCCTGGGCCGGTCTCGACCCGCACATGGCCGCCAGTCAAATCCAGGCTGGTTCGCGCCTGCTGTACCGCAACAAGGACTTCAACAGCTACGGTGTGGTGAGCGTCACCGAGAAGTTCGCCAAGGCTCATCCGCAAACCATCACCAAGGTCATCGGCGCCTATGAAAAGGCCCGGGACTGGGCGGTCAAGCACCCTGATGAATTTGCCAGGCTGCTGGCCGACGAGTCCGGCCTGCCGTTGGAAGTGGCCAGGCTGCAACTCTCGCGTACCGACCTGAGCACGCCGTTCTTGAGCAGCAAGGACGTGGTGTCGTCCAAGGCCGCCGCACCGATCCTGGTGTCCGAAGAGTTGGTGCGCAAAGGCGTGAATGTGGACCAGGTGATCGACCAGTTGATCGACACTTCGTTCGGCCACTGAGGAGCACGTGATGACCAGCAAAACCCAAGCAGTGCCTCTTGCCACGCCCTTGGCGATCAATCGCAGTGCCTGGCCGAGGCGCCTCAAGGGCCTGGTGTTGCCGGTGCTGATCCTGCTGGTGCTGGAGGTAGTGGTTCGGGTGGGCTGGCTGCCGTCCTACCAGATGCCGGCGCCCAGCGAAATTGCGCTGACCCTCACCGACCTGGCCGAAGGCGCACTGTGGAAACACATCAGCGCCAGCCTCGGCCGGGTAGTGCTGGGGTTCGTCATTGGTGCCAGCCTGGCGTTGGTGTTTGCCGCCTGGGTGGGGTTGAGCCGTGAAGCCGAGGCCTATCTGGAACCGACCTTCGCCGGCTTGCGCTCGATCCCCAGCCTGGCCTGGGTGCCGCTGTTGCTGCTGTGGTTGGGCATCGACGAAACCTCGAAGATCGTACTGATCGCAATCGGCGCGTTTTTCCCGGTGTACCTCAACGGCGTGGCGGCCATCCGCGACATCGACCGCAAGCTGGTGGAAGTCGGGCAGATGTACGGTTTCAGTCGGCGGCGCCTGGTGCGTCGTATCCTGTTGCCGGCCGCCCTGCCCGGCCTGTTCACCGGGTTGCGCAGCGGCTTGAGCCTGGCGTGGATGTTTCTGGTGGCAGCCGAGTTGATCGCGGCCACCAAAGGCTTGGGTTACCTGCTCAGCGATGGGCGGGAGACCTCGCGGCCGGACATCGTGCTGGCGGCGATCATCGTGTTGGCGCTGCTGGGCAAGGTCAGCGATGGCCTGCTCGCCGCGCTGGAAAAGCGTTGCCTGGCCTGGCGCGACACCTTCCAGGGAGCAGGGCAATGAGCGTGCGAGCGTTGTTGGATATTCATGTAGCGCGCAAGCGTTTCGCCGACACCACCGTGCTGAAAGACGTGCGCCTGGCCCTGCAACCTCGCGAAGCCGTGAGCCTGCTGGGGCCCAGTGGCTGCGGCAAAAGCACCTTGCTGCGCATTGTCGCCGGCCTGGAACAGGACTTCCAGGGCGAACTGCGCAGCCCCGACGGCGAAGTCGCCTTTGTGTTCCAGGAACCCCGACTGATGCCCTGGCTCACGGTGGAACAGAACATCGGTTTCAGCGACGACAACCATTACGACAGGGCCTGGGTCACGCAACTGATAGAGGAAGTCGGCCTCAAGGGCTTTGCCCAGGCGTTGCCCAAGGCATTGTCCGGCGGCATGGCGCAGCGAGTGGCCATCGCACGCGGTTTGTACTCACGCCCACAGGTATTGCTGCTGGATGAACCGTTCAGCGCGGTGGACGCGTTTACCCGCATGAAGCTGCAGGACCTGCTGCTGCAACTGGCCGAACACCATGCCATCGCCTTGTTGCTGGTGACCCATGATGTCGACGAGGCGTTATATTTGAGTGATCGGGTGCTGGTGATGGATAACCGGCCGAGCAGCATTCGCCAGGCGCTTGCAGTGGAATTGCCACACCCCAGGGACCGGCGTGATCCGCGGCTGGCGCAACTGAAGGCGCTGTCACTGACGGCGTTGCAGCAGGCACACGTGATCTAGGCGATCTTGCGCAAGGTCACCCAGTACCGCGTCCGCGCCTGCACCTCGAGCCCCAGGGTCTGGGCCAGCAGGTTGAGGATGCGGTCAGTGTCGTCCAGGCGAAAACTGCCGGTCACTCGCAATGTTTCCAGGCTCGGATCCCAGCGCAACACACCGGGACGATAACGTTCCAACTCCCGTAAAAAGTCGCCCAGTGTCTGGTTCTGTGCGGTCAGCACGCCGTCGCGCCAGCCCGGTTGCAACACATCGAACGGAGCCCAGGCGCCGAGCCCGTCGGCTTGCAGCGAGGCTTGCCGACCACCCGGCAACGTCACCATTTGCCCGTTCAAGTCGCGTACCTGAACCGAGCCCTGGAGCACCGACACCAGACAACCCTTGGCCATCTGACGGACACACACCTCAGCCTGGCTGACCCGCAACTCGCCATAGCGGGTCTGCACCGTCATCGCCGATGGCCCTGGCACATTCAGCGCCAGCTCACCGTCCACCAGTGTGATGCGCCGCTGTGCAAGGTCCATGTCCACCGCTGTCGCCGTGTTGAGCTGCAAGCTGCCGCCATCGGCCAGGGACATGCGCCTGCGCTCGCCGGTGGCGGTGTGCAGGTCGGCGCGCCACGCCTCGATGGGCAACTGGCGGCTGACCAGCCAGGCCGTCGGCACCAAGGCTGCGATACCCAATGCACGCTTGAGCACCGCGCGCCGCCCCGGTTGCGGACGGTCGAGGCTGGCCATCGCCAGGGCCTGGGGCAAGTCACTGAAACGCTGGCGCAGGGTCTGGGCTTTTTGCCAGGTCTGCTCGTGCTGGGGGTGGCTGTCTCGCCAGTGCTGCAACGCGGCGTGGTCACGCTCGGTGGCCGCGCCGGATTCGAGCAGCGCCAGCCATTGGGCAGCGGCGCGGGCGACGTCACGGCTCACAGGTCCACCAGCAGGCAATGTTCGTAGGCCTGGGCCATGTAGCGTTTGACCGTGCGCTCAGACACCTCGAGCCGATCGGCGATGTCCCGATAGCCCAGGCCTTCCAGCTGGCTCCACAGGAAGGCACGGCGCACCAGCACCGGCAAGCCATCGAGCAACTCGTCCAGGGCTTGCAGGGTCTCGAGCACCAGCCAGCGCTGTTCGGGCGATGGCACGCAGGCTTCCGGCAGGCTCGCCAGGGCGTTCAAATAGGCCTGCTCAAGGCTGCGTCGCTGATGGAAATTGACCAGCAGGCGTTTGCCGACGGTCACCAGATAAGCACGCGGCTCCTGCATCTGCGCAATCGGCTGGGCGCTGGCGAGTACGCGCAGGAACGTATCCTGGCTCAGGTCGGCAGCATCCCAGGCATTGCCCAGGCGCCGGCGCAGCCAGCTTTCCAGCCAGCTGCGATGGTCGCGGTACAGGCTCGACAAGGTCAGTTCGGGGGCGTGGGTCGGAACAACAGCATCATTCATGGCAAGCGACCTGCGCGGCGCGAGTGAGTCTCAAATGAGATTCATTCTATTTAATATCGCGCTGACTGACCATGATCTTTTCAACACTGTGTTTATAGGGAGGCTTCAGCATCGAACACCTGCCCACGCCCCACCACACTCCCCGGCTTGAGCACCGCACCCGGCGCCAACACCCCATTGGCGCCGATACGGCACTGGTCGCCGAGCAACGCGCCAAACTTGTCGCAACCGGTACGCTGCAAAGTGCCGTCGACCCGCACTCGCACCTCCTTGTCATCACGCTCGTTACGGTAGTTGGCGACGATGCTTCCCGCCTCCAGGTTGATGCCGTGCCCCAGCACCGAATCACCGACGAAATTGAAGTGCGCCAGCTTGCTGCCGCTGAACATGAAGGAGGTCTTCAACTCGGCACCCGGGCCGATGATGCAGTGTTCCTCCAGCCAGCAGCCTCCGCGCAGCAGCGAACCGCTGGCGATAAAGCAATGGGCGCCGATGATCAGGGGTGGCTTGAGCAGCGCGCCCGGTTCGACGGTGGCGGTACGGTGGATGGCGATCTCATCCTGGATGACGTACTGGTCTACCGGCAGTTCGGCCAGGAGTTGGCGAACAACGGCAGGCGCCTGGGCGGCCAGCGCCCAGGGCGCGAGGTCGGCCCAGGGTGCAAGAGGAGAGTGGGAGAAATCTGAAATATAGTCGGTGAGGCGGATCAATGTTGAATCCTCCGGCGGTCAGAGAAGTGCAAAACGCTAACATGCGCACACCAGGCTTTACTGTTTGTCTTGTTATGGATATTTTATCCAGATCAGTCAATGAGGTCCGTCCCATGCCATTGCCGACTTACCAAGATGTCGTCGCCGCCGCCCAACGCCTTGACGGTGTCGCCCATCACACCCCTGTGTTCACCTCGCGCACCCTCGACGCACTGACCGGCGCCCAAGTGTTCATCAAGTGCGAAAACCTGCAACGCGCCGGTTCCTTCAAGTTCCGGGGTGCGTTCAATGCCCTGTCGCAGTTCGATGCACAGCAGCGCAAGGCCGGGGTGGTGGCGTTCTCGTCCGGCAACCACGCCCAGGGCATTGCCCTGGCGGCGCAGTTGCTGGGCATGCCGGCAACCATCGTGATGCCCAGCGATGCGCCGGCGGCCAAGGTCGCGGCGACCCGTGGCTACGGCGCCAGTGTGGTGCTGTATGACCGCTTCACCGAAGACCGCGAACAGATCGGCCGCGACCTGGCCACCGAGCAGGGCCTGACCCTGATCCCGCCCTACGACCACCCGCATATCCTTGCCGGGCAAGGCACCGCCGCCAAGGAACTGCTGGAGTTCACCGGCCCGCTGGATGGATTGTTCGTTGGCCTGGGTGGTGGCGGCATGCTCTCGGGCACGGCGTTGTCGACCCGTGCCCTGGCGCCGGATTGCCAGCTGTACGGCGTGGAACCCGAAGCCGGCAATGACGGCCAGCGCTCGTTCCGCAGCGGCAGCATCGTGCACATCGATACGCCGGCGACCATTGCCGATGGTGCCCAGACCCAGCACCTGGGCAACTGCACCTTCCCGATCATCCGCGACCAGGTCAATGACATCCTCACCGTGTCGGATGCCGAGTTGGTCGGCGCCATGAAGTTCTTTATGCAACGCATGAAAATGGTGGTCGAGCCCACTGGCTGCCTGGGCTTGGCCGCGTTGCTCAACGAGGGTGAACGTTTCAAGGGCCAGCGCGTGGGCATTATCGTCACCGGTGGCAACGTCGATATCGAAAAGTACGCGGCCCTGCTCTGCGAGGCCTCATGAACATCATCCAGACCGCCCATGCGGCACAGCCTGCCGGCCATTACTCGCAAGCCATCCGCCACGGCGACACGCTGTATATCTCCGGCCAATTGCCGGTGAGCCCGGATGGGCGGCACAACCTGGCAGCGTCATTTGCCGAACAGGCACGAATTGCCCTGGATAATCTATTGGCCATCCTCAACGCCGCCGGCGGAACCGCGCAGGACCTGGTGAAGGTCACCGTGTACGTAGCCGGCGTCGAGCATTGGCCGGCCTTCGATGGCCTTTATGCTGCCGCGCTGGGCGAGCACCGCCCTGCCCGTGCGGTGGTGCCGGTGCCGGAGTTGCACCACGGTTACCTGATCGAGATCGAGGCCATGGCGCGCTACTTGGCGTAGGTGTAGACCGCCGCACGCGACACGCCCAGATGGGACGCCACCGTTTCCATGGCCCGGCGGATGTCCAGGCACCCCGAGTCCTTGAGTTCCTGCATCAGCACACGCCGGTCGGCCGTCTTCAGCGCGCGCGGAGTGGTGGCCAGGCGTGCGGCGAACTGGTCGATGCGCGCACGGATCACGTCGGCGCCGGAAGGGTCCAGGGACTCGATGAGCTTGTCGCCGCTGACCGAGCCGAATTGTTCGAGCATGCCTTGCAAGCCCCGGAACAACGAGAGGTCGACGTTCATGCACAAGGCCGCGACGTACTCGCCGCCGGCGCCCTTTATGCCGATCGACGTGCTCTTGACCTGGCGGCCGTCGCTGAACTGGTTCTGGTAGTTGGCGATGACTTGCGGGTAGTCGGGGTCGGCAATGCGCGCCAGGCCCAGCTCGGTGGTCGGGTCGCCCGGTGCACGCCCGGACAAGTTGTTGTGGATGGCCAGGATCGAGTGCCGGGGGTCGCGCAAGTCGTGCAGGACCACTTCGCAGAAGGGGCTGAAGGTCTTGCTCAGGCCTTCGGCGATCTGTTCGAGCTGGCTGATCAAGTGAGTATCGTCGGGAGAGGTGGTTTTCATGCAAGACAACATATCCAGTCCTGGACAGGGCGTCAATTTACCCCCTGCCCCTCAGTGTGGCGCCCGTACCCGAGGCGTGCGGTCAGAGACCACGCTGGCGCAACCACTGCAGAAAGCCTTTCTTGACAGGCACCACCGGTGCCTCTTGCGTCAGCGCCTGCGCGGCGTGCACACGGAAATCCAGCAAGGCCTTCATCGCTTCGCCGATGTCGTGGCGCGCATCCAGGCACGGCTTCAAGTATTCCTTCTCGATGCGGTACAGGGTGCAGAACGTCTTGGCCGAGAAATCCGCCAGCGTCGCCTGGTCCGACAGGATCCCGGCCTCGCCGATCACCTCACCCGGCCCCATGCGCCCGGCTTCGAATTTGTGCCCGCCCTTGGTCAGCATCACCGAGACCACACCGGACTCAACGATGAACAAATGATCGCTGACCTCCCCGGCCGGCAGGATCATCTCGCCGGCGCGATAGGTGTGCAGGGTCATGTTCTGGCTGAAGGTGTCTTTCTCTTCCTGGCGCAGGGTGGAAAAAATCGACGAACGCTCCAATAAAGCGCGCGCTGCGGACATGGCCGGTGGCGCGCTGCTTTCAGTGGCCGACAGCACGCCGACGCCCGCCGCCTGCAGATGCCGGAAAGCCAGGTCGTAAAGCTGGTTGCGCACTTCGCGCTTGAGGGCCATGGCCGGTACGAATCCGCTGATTTCATACTCGACGCCACCACTGGCCGACGTCTTGAACGCCACACTTGGCGCCGGCGTGCCCAGCAGCGGCCGACACCCTTGCATCGCCCGCTCCAGGGCTTCGATCACCGTTTGCGGCCGCGCATGGGGGCTGACCTGCAGGCTGACCGCCAGGCCGAACATGTCCGCCGGGCGCGAGAAATTGATGATCTTGGCCTTGGCCGCCAGGGAGTTGGGAATCACCGCCATGCTGCCCTGGGAGGTTTGCAGGCGCGTGGCGCGCCAATCGATGTCCGTCACCCGGCCTTCGGTGCCGTCGATGGAGATCCAGTCATCGATTTGATAAGGCTTGGTGGTGTTGAGGACGATCCCGGAGAACACGTCACTCAAGGTACTTTGCAGCGCCAGGCCGACAATGATCGCTACCGCGCCGGAGGTGGCGAGCACACCCTTGACCGGCAAGTCGAGCACGTAGGCCATGGCGGCAATGATCGCGATCAGGAAGATCACCGCCCCCATCAGGTCCTGCAACAGGCGGCCGGTATGCCCGACCCGCTGCATCATGAGCGTGCCGAGCAACACCGTCAGCGTACGCGCCGCGAACAGCCACCAGCCGATCTGCAAGGCCGTGGCGGCCAGGTGCAAGGCGGTGTTGTCCGCATAGGGCGCCAGTTGCATGGGGTTCATGCCATCGTTGAACAGCACCGCGCTGAACACCGCAAAGATCACCAACCGCGCCGCCAGCTTCCAGTTGGCGAGGTTGGCGGAAATCAGGCGCCACACGGCGATGTCGATCAAGATCAGCGCCAGGGCGCACAGCATCGGGTGATCAGCGATAAATGAGGGCATCCAGGCGACTCCAGGGCGAATGCCGTGAAGATCGCATGAAATGCCGCGCCAGGGTATAGCGGGTGTGCTTACATCTGCCCGAAACGACCCGACTGAAAGTCCACGAACGCCTGGTGAATCTCCTGCTCGGTATTCATCACAAACGGCCCGTGCCCGACGATCGGCTCGTCAATCGGCTCACCGCTGAGCAGCAGCACCTTGGCGTCATCATTGGACTCCAGTGTCAGTTGGCTACCCTCGCGCTCGAACAACGCCAATTGCCCCTGCCGCGCAACTTGCTCGCCATTGACCAGTACCGTGCCGCGCAGGATCACCAGGGCGGTGTTGCGCCCTTCGTGCAGGTCCAGGGTGACGGGCTTGCCGGGGTTCAGGCGCAGGTCCCACACGTCAATCGGCGTAAAGGTACGGGCCGGGCCCTGGGTGCCGGCAAACTCACCGGCAATCAGGCGCAGTTGCCCGGCGTCGTCGGCCAAGGGCAGTACCGGGATGTCGCCATCCACAATCGTCTGGTAACCGGCATCGGCCATTTTGTCCTTGGCCGGCAGGTTGACCCACAGTTGCACCATCTCCAGCGCGCCGCCCTGGCGGGCGAAGGCGGCGGAGTGGAACTCTTCGTGGAGGATGCCTTTGGCAGCGGTCATCCATTGCACGTCGCCGGGGCCGATGGTGCCGCCGGCACCCGTGGAATCGCGGTGTTCGACTTCGCCGTCGTAGACGATGGTCACGGTTTCAAAGCCGCGATGGGGGTGCTGGCCGACGCCGCGACGTTGCTCGGTCGGGGTGAAATCGGCCGGGCCGGCGTGGTCCAGCAACAGGAATGGGCTGATGTGCTTGCCCATGGCGTCGTAGGAAAACAACGTGCGCACCGGGAAGCCGTCGCCGACCCAATGGGCGCGGGGGCTGGTGTAGATGCCGATAAGCTTTTTCATGGTGTACCTCCAAAGTGCATACACCATAAGGCTGCTGGCGGTTGAGCACTAGCCGGCAAAAGCAGCCCTGTTCGTCCTACGTATAGGACAATCCCTTGGCCTGACGTTGCCGCAGCAGGTGAAACGCCACGAACGCCGTCAGCGCGAAGCTGGCCTGGATGATGATCATCGGCGCGGCACTGCCGTCCCGCAACTGGCTCAACAAGACACCGCTGCAGGTGGCGCCGAACATCTGCGCAAACCCCATCAGTCCCGCCGCCAGGCCTGCACGATGCGCATTGGGCATTACCCCACCGGTCACCGCACCCGGCAACACCAGGCCACCGCCCAGGGTGACCAGCGCAATCGGGATGTCCAGGCCGAGCACCGACAGGCCGAACAGTTCATAAATGACCACGGCCGACACCCCGCCGGCGGCGACCATCGTCACGCCCATCGCCACAATCCGCTGAGGCCCCAGACGCATGATGTTGCGGCGGGTATAGGTGGACCCCACGATCAGCATCGATACGATCAGGCCGAAATTGATGCCGTACTCCAGGCTGCTGAAGCCCAGCAGGTTGATGAACACCGCCGACGAACCGGCGATTACCGCAAACATGGCGCCATAGGTGCACGCCAATGCCACGGCGAACGCCCGGTACTGGCGCCCCTTGAGCAGGTCCAGGTATTGCCCGCCGAGGGTACGCCAGTGACCGGCCTTGGGGTCTAGGTAGTGGTTGCTCTCGCGAAAGAACAGCAACGCCAGCAACAGCACCACGCTGCCAATCGCCAGCGCCAGGAGGATCGGCGCGTGCCAGCCGAACAGATTGATCAGCAGGCCACCGACCATCGGCGCCACCACGATGGCGTAGAGCATGCCGATCATGGTCAGCGCCAGGGCCGGCCCGGCTTCGGCCTTCCACACATCCCGCACCACCGTGCGCGCCAGCACCAGCGCAGCACAGGCGCCCAGGCCTTGCAGCACGCGGGCGGCAATGAACTGGTGGATGTCGTGGACCAGCAGCATCGACAAGGTTGCCAGCACGTACAGCACCAGGCCGCCGATCAGCACCGGGCGCCGGCCAATACGGTCCGACAGCGGGCCGAACAACAGTTGCCCAAGGCCGAAAGCGGCGACAAATGCCGAGAGCGCCATCAGTGCCGAACCCGCCGGCGCCGCCAGCGCCTGCTCGATGGCGCCCAGGCCGGGAATGATCAATTGGGTCGAGACCTCACCCAGTGCCGTCAGGGCCACCAGTAAAAACAGCAGGCTTCGCGATGGGAGCGGGGCGTTTGTCATGGGGAGCATCCGGGGGCTGGATTAATTTATATTTCGACCATAATATGCGTAAAAAATTATGTCCATAATTTTTTGCCCAATGGTTACCCCGGAGCCCGCCATGCACCCTCTCCCCCTGCGTCTTCTCACGCCCCTGGCCCTGTTGATCGTCCTCAATGGCTGCAACAGCAAGGCCGACACCGCCGCCGAAGTTCCTCAACCTCGCCCTGTCCTGGCCGCCAAAGTCGAAGCGGCCGGCACCCAGCAAAGCGCCTATACCGGCGTGGTCGCGGCGCGTACCGAAAGCGACCTGGGGTTCCGGGTCGGCGGCAAGGTCATCGAACGCAAGGTCGACCCCGGCCAGCATGTGTCCCGTGGTGACACCCTGCTGGTGCTGGATATCGGCGACTTCGAACTGGCCCTGCGCTCGGCAAAAAACCGCGTCAGCGCCGCCCAGGCACAATTGCGCCAACGCCGTGACGACGAAAACCGCTATCAGCGCCTGGCCAGCACCGGCGCCGTGTCGCGGCAGATCTTCGACCAATCGGCAACCAACCTGCGCGTGGCCGAAGCCGAACTGGCCGCGGCGCAATCCGACGCCAGCCAGATCGAAAACCGCCGCACCTACTCGGTGCTCAAGGCCGATGGCGACGGCATCATCACCGATGTGCGGGCAGACCGCGGCCAGGTGGTCGCCGAAGGACAGATCGTCGCGCGCCTGGCCCACGACGGTGCCCGTGAAGCTATCGTCAACCTGCCGGAAAACCAACGCGAACAAGCCTCGCAGAAAGCCCTGGCCTTCGCCTTCGGCGCCCCGGACCAGGCGGTGACCGCCACCTTGCGCGAACTGTCCGCCAGCGCTGACCCGACCACCCGCACCTACCGCGCCCGCTACGTATTGCATGGCGCCGTCGATCGCTTCGCCCTCGGCTCGACCATCACCGTGCGCCTGCAAGGCAACGGCCAGGCCCAGCAAACCCGCGTACCCATCGGCGCCTTGCAGGATGCCGGGCAAGGCCCCGGTGTCTGGGTAATCGGCACAGACGACAAGGTCAGTTTCGCCCCGGTGAAAGTCGCCAGCCTCGGCCAGGAAGACGCGCTGCTCGACAGTGGTGTAACCCCCGGTCAAATCGTCGTCGCCCTGGGTGCGCACCTGCTGCACGACGGTGACGCCGTACGCCTGCTGCCCGCCCAGGTCCTGGCCCTCAACCGCAAACAGGACAACTGAGCATGCGTGGTATCAACCTCTCTGAACTGGCGGTCAAGCACCGTGCGGTCACGTTGTTCCTGATCATTGCGATCCTGGCCGCCGGGGTGTTCTCGTTTGGCAAGCTCGGTCGCGCCGAAGACCCGTCCTTCACCGTCAAGGTGATGACCATCACTGCCGCCTGGCCCGGCGCCACCGCCCAGGAAATGCAGGAGCAAGTGGCCGACCGCCTGGAAAAACGCCTGCAGGAACTGGACTACTACGACCGCGTCGAGACCATCGCCCAGCCGGGTTTCGTGTCGATGCGCATGACGTACAAGGAGTCCACGCGGCCCAGCGAAATCCAGGACCTGTTCTACCAGACCCGAAAAAAACTCAGCGATGAAGCCGCCAGACTGCCCAAGGGCGTGAGCGGGCCGTTCTTCAACGATGAATATTCCGATGTGTATTTTGCGCTGTACGCCCTGGAGGCCGAACACCTGCCCCATCGACAGCAGGTGCAGATGGCTGAGGAACTGCGCCAGGGTTTCCTCAACCTGCCAGGGGTGAAGAAGGTCAATATCCTCGGCGAGCAGGCGCAACGGGTGTTCGTGGAGTTTTCCTATGAGCGCCTGGCGACCCTGGGCATCAAGCCGGATCAGATTTTCTCGGCGTTGGCCGCGCAGAACGCCGTGGCGCCGTCGGGCTTTGTCGAGACCGCCGGCGCCCGTGCCTACATCCGTATCGACGGCGCGTTCGACAGCCTGTCACTGATCGAAAACGTGCCGCTGGAAGTCAACGGCCGCGTGCTGCGCATCGCCGATGTGGCCACCGTCAGCCGAGGTTATGAAGACCCGCCCAGCTACCGCATCCGCCACCAGGGCGACCCGGCGCTGATGCTCGGCGTGATTATGGAGAAACACTGGAACGGCCTGGAACTGGACAAGAGCCTCAAGGCCCAGGAAGCCAGAATCCAGGCCGACCTGCCGCTCGGGGTCAACTTCGCCAAAGTCTCCGACCAGGCGAAAAACATCAGCCTGGCGGTCAACGAGTTCATGCTCAAGTTCTTCGTTGCCCTCGCCGTGGTGATGGTCATCAGCCTGTTGGCCTTGGGCTTTCGTGTCGGCCTGGTGGTGGCCGCTGCGGTGCCGCTGACCTTGTCGGTGGTGTTTGTGATCATGCTGCTGACCGGGCGTGAATTCGACCGCATTACCCTGGGCGCGCTGATTATTTCCCTGGGGTTGTTGGTGGATGACGCGATCATCGCCATCGAGATGATGGTGGTGAAACTGGAGGAAGGTTTCGACCGCATCCACGCCGCCACCTTTGCCTGGAGCTCCACGGCGGCGCCGATGCTCACTGGCACGCTGGTGACCATCATCGGCTTTCTACCGGTGGGTTTTGCGCGCTCCGGCGCCGGGGAATATGCCGGCAATATCTTCTGGATCGTCGGTTTTGCGCTGATTTCATCCTGGCTGGTGGCGGTGGTGTTCACACCTTACCTGGGCGTGAAGCTGCTACCGCAGATCAAGCCGGTGCCCGGCGGGCATGACGCAATCTACGCCGGGCGCTACTACCAGAAACTGCGCACGCTGGTGGAGGCCTGTGTGCACAGGCGCTGGCTGGTGACCGGGCTAGTGGTAGCGGCGTTTGTGCTGTGCGGGCTGGGCATGGGTGTGGTGAAGAAGCAGTTCTTTCCCAACTCCGACCGTTCCGAACTGATTCTTGAGGTGTACATGCCGCCAGGCAGCGCCTTTAAAAGTACCGAAGCGGTAGCCGCACAGTTGGAAAAAGCCCTGCTGCAAGAGCCGCAAACCACGATGGTCGACACCTATGTGGGCGGCGGTGCGCCACGCTTTTTCCTGTCGCTGAACCCTGAACTGCCGGACCCGGCGTTTGCCAAGCTGATCGTGCAGACCCCGGACTCCCATGCCCGCGATGCATTGAAACTGCGCATGCGCGAGCGGATTGCGGCCGGAGAGTTCCCGGCGGCGCGGGTGCGCGTCACGCAGTTGCTGTTCGGCCCGCCTGTGCCGTTCCCGGTGGTGTTCCGTGTGTCCGGCCCGAATGTGGATGTGCTGCGTGGCGTGTCCGAAGCCGTGCGCAAAGTCGTCGCCGCCAACAAGTTGACCAAGGATGCCTTCCTCGATTGGGGCGAGCGCACCAGCGGCTATCGCCTGGTGCTGGATCAGGACCGCCTGCGTTTGCTGGGCTTCACCCCCAACGAGGTCAAATCCCAGCTCAACGCCCTGCTCAGCGGCAATCCCATCACCGAAGTGCGCGAAGGCAACCGTACCGTCTCCGTGGTCGCTCGCGCCCAGGGCAGCCAGCGCGAAGACCTCGGCAACCTCAACAACATGACCCTCACCAACAGCGCCGGCACCTCCGTGCCGCTGGCCCAGGTCGGGCATTTCCAGGCGGTGATGGAAGAACCGATCCTCAAGCGCCGCAACCGCGCGACCACCGTCGAAGTGCGCGCCGACATCATCGACGGCGTGCAACCGCCCGACGTGGAAATGGCCGTGTACAAAGACCTGCAGCCGCTGATTGCCACACTGCCCGCCGGTTACCAGATCGACATCGGCGGCCCGGTGGAAGAAAGCGCCAAGGCCAACGTCGCCCTGGCCGCGCTGTTCCCGATCATGATCCTGCTGACCCTCACGGTGATCATGTTCCAGGTGCGCTCGTTCGGCGTGATGTTCATGGTCTTCGCCACGGCGCCGCTGGGCCTGATCGGTGCGGTGCCGACCTTGCTGCTGTTCAACCAGCCGTTCGGGTTCAACGCAATCCTGGGCTTGATCGGGATTGGCGGGATACTGATGCGCAACACGCTGATCTTTACCGACCAGATTCGCCAGAACCAGGACCACGGCATGGCCATTCGCGAGGCAATCATCGAAGCCACCGTGCGGCGTGCACGGCCGGTGATCCTGACCGCGCTGGCGGCGGCGCTGGCGTTTATTCCGCTGACGTTGTCGGTGTTCTGGTCGTCCCTGGCCTACGTGCTGATCGGTGGGGTGCTGGTGGGCACCGTGTTGACGCTGTTGTTCTTGCCGGCGCTGTGCAGCCTGGTGCTGGGGCGGGAGAAGACGAGAGTTGTCGAAACGTCCCACGTAAGCGCCGGATAAGCTCTACTCCCCTCCCCTGAAAAGGTCCGCAAAGTCCCTCGCCTGACTACACAGTGCGAGGGATTGCAGATGGACTTTCTGGTTGTTGGAGCTGTTTCTTGAACCCGGCCATTGGCAGGCTGGCCCTGACCCCAATGGATGTGAAGACGGTCGATATCGAGCGCGTCTTTCGCGATTTCCGGGAATGCCTGAATACCTTTGACGCGTGGGCTTCAAGCTTTTGGAGCGTTTCGGCGCTGGATGTCGAGCAAGTCTTCAAGGTCGGGGATGAAGTGGCGCTGGTCGCGCCGATCAACCGTTCTCTTTACCCAAGCACCACCGTTGCGACTTGCCAGGCCAACGGCAAGCTGACCCTGGTGCACCTGTTCCAAAGCACGCGATTTGTACCCATCGGCAACACGCCGGTGATGGTGCAGCGTGTCGACCCCAACGGCGGCCCACTGGGCGAGCCGATCCACACGACCATCGGCCCCAGCGGCATCCTCGAAATCGACCAGTGTGAGCGCGACCAGCAATACCGGGTCAGCTTCTATCCCAACGTTTCCGAGGATCACCTCAAGGCGCTGTATGCGTCTTATCAATCGGTGATTGATGGGTTGGAAGTTCGCCTGCGCGAAGAGTGGAAAAACACCTTCGAAGCCCAGTGGAAAGACTACACAGACGCCAGCCCGCTTGATCAACGCAGGCTGCTGGAGAAGGCGTTTCTTCATGGCATGGGTAAGGCGTTCTACAGCCTTTGGGACAATTTCACACAACTGTACGACCTGCTGGCGGACCTCAAGAGCAACAGCCAGAAGTTGCTGCAATACGTCTCCCAGACCGAACTGGATGACCTGCTGAAACTGGGCAAGGACGCCATCGCCCATGGCCTGCTGGTGCTCTGCGACGAGCCGCTGATGTTTATCTACCTGTCGGCGATCTGCAGTTGGATACGGATGTTGCCGCCGCAAGCGATGAGCGAGGTGATGGGGGAAATCACCGGCGACGTGTTGATCGCTTTGCTGTTGGTGAGGGTTGCGGGAGCCATGGGCGTGACCGTGCGCCTGGGTGCCCAAGTGATGAGTCACATCAAGCCTGGCCGGGCTCGCCAGTGGCTGGAGATGCTCGCGGACCAGTTGGTCGGGCCTCGGTTGGAGGCGCATGTCGAGGCGGCCAGGCCGTTGCTGCTGGGTAGCTCCGCGACGCCGATCCGGGTGATTCCGAATGCGCCGTTGAAGGCTGGGGATCAGGTGGTTTCCAACGCGGTGCCGGTGGTGCGCAGCAAGTCCCAGCGAACCGTGTTAGTTCAGCAAGAGCATGTGGATGACGTGCCGGCTGTTGCGAAGAATCCGGCTGGGGATGCTGCCGCCTCTTCGGACAAGACCGCCACCAACGGCTGCCCGGTGTCGATGGTCACCGGCGAGGAACTCCTGACCCTCACCGATGGGACGCTGGACGGGATCTTGCCGTTTGAGTGGACGCGGTTGTATCGCACCAGTGCGGTGGAAGTGGATGTCGGGCTGGGGTTTGGCTGGAGTCACGCGCTGGCGCATCGGCTGGTGGTTGTGGGTGATGCGGTGGTGTGGACCGATCATGAAAACCGCTCCACCACCCTGCCCTTGCCGTCGACTTCTCGCCCCGCAATCACCAACAGTCTGGCCGAAGCCGCAATCTATTTGGGTGCTGTGCCTGATGAACTGGTGCTGGCCCAAGCGTCACGTTTCTACCACTTCCGCGACGGTGTGCTGACAGCAATCAGCGACGCGTATGACAACCGCCTGCGCATTACCCGGGATTTTCTGGGGCGTGTTGAGCGGGTGGATAACGGCGTCGGGCGCTCGTTGTGGTTGCGCTATGTGTCGGGCCGCATCGTGGCGGTGGATTACCAGATTCATCGCGTTGTGGA